>CAZXHG010000314.1:1109-10586 GCA_964639985.1 uncultured Rickettsiales bacterium | reverse complement strand
TACCGCGAGTACATGGGCAAGATCAAGACCGGCTCGGTGTTCGAGGTGGCCAAGGTCCTGCGTGACCTGAGCATCCTCAAGCACACCAAGAGCCTGTCGTTCGGTGAGCGCAAGATGTTCGACATCGCCAAGAGCCTGCTGGTCAAGGAACTCGCCGTGTCCAAGAACGAGCCCGAGGAGCGGATCGAGGCCGAGATCACCGAGATGTTCGGGGGCGAGGAGTAGCCGGCCCGCGGACCGCTCATCCAGCTGACGAAGCAAGGCCCGATGCGGAAGCATCGGGCCTTGCTTCGTTGTCCTTCCCCGGCCCGCTGCGGGAGCAACGGACCAGGGTGGTGGTCGTGGGGCTCAGCCTTCGCCGCCGCCCTCGGCCGCGGCTTCCTCTTCCGGCTTCTCGGTGGCGACCACGTTGCACACGGCTTCCACGGTCTTGTCCACGCCGCCGCACACCTCGTGGCGGTGGATCTCGATGAACTGCGGCTCGTCGAGCGCCTCGTGGGTCATGGAGAAGCCCCAATAGGTCCACTTCTTGCCCGGGGTCACGTCGATGTGGTCCATGCCCTCGACCGGCAGATCGTCCATCCACACCGAGAAGTAGTAGGAGCAGTCCTCCTTGGCGTTCTTCTCGTTCGTCGTCGGGTCGATCCAGATCCAGTGGACCTCTTCACCGACCGGGACCAGCGTACCCTTGCGGCCGCGCGGGTAGGACTCGTCGCGGTTGGGATCGGGGTCGGCCTTGTTCCACGCGATGAGCTCGCCCTGGCGGTTGTCCTCCGGCTTGTCCCGGTGGCGCGCCGGCGGGCAGGACACCATGGAGTAGCCCTGCTCCTCGGCAATGATGTAGGGGCTCTGGCCGCCCATGTTGAAGTCCTCGACCCGCTTGCCCTCGACGTACGTGGCGTACATGTCGCTGACCTGCAGCCGGCAGCGCTTGTCGTCCACGCGGATGTAGAGCATGCCCTCGACCTTCCAGCCGAGGTTCTTGTTCTCCTTCTTCTGCTTCTCGAGCTGCTCGGCGTTGAAGTCGAACACCAGGTTGGCCGTGTACAGCGCCTCGGTCTCCTGCTCGTTCATCCACTTGGAGAACTCGTAGGGGAACTTCTCGGTCAGCGGCAGCTCGGGGTACACGCGCCCGCCCGTGTGCAGCAGCTTGCTCTTGCCGTCCTCCTCGAAGAAGAACATCCGGAAGTCCTTGTCGAGGTACTCACCGCGGTCCGGCGACGCCTTCTGGGCGATGTACATCCCCTCGAGCGCGTGCAGGTTGATCTCACAGGTCTCGACGGCCGGGGCGCCGATGGTGGTCCTCTTCTCACATCCACCGAGGGCCATCGCCAGGGTGCAGACGCCGAGGGCGGCCGCGATCAGCAGGGTCTTCCGCAACATGATCCAGATCTCCCGGGCGGGTCCAGGCCCGCCGATATGTGCTCGGGAACGGCGCAGGGCACACGCTCCCCTCTCCCTTTTCAGGCCGCCCGACCCTACCAGAGACGGCTAGCCCGAACAAGCATCCCGGCAACGTCTCGCCTGTCCGGCCTTGACAAGGCGGTCCGCCGACACTGGAATGGGGCGCTTCATCGGAGGACCTCATGCGTCAGGACGGACGGGCCCTGGACGAGATGCGCCCCTGGAGCTTCCAGAGAGGCTTCATCGGCAACGCCACCGGCTCGGTGCTGGTGACCTGCGGCAACACCCGCGTCATCTGTACCGCCACGGTCGAGGATCGCGTGCCCCGCTGGATGGCCCGCCAGGGCCGCGGCTGGGTCACGGCCGAGTACGGCATGCTGCCCGGCTCGACCAACACCCGGATGCGGCGTGAGGCGGCCCGGGGCAAGCAGTCTGGCCGCACCATGGAGATCCAGCGATTGATCGGGCGCGCGCTGCGCGCGGTGACCGACATGAAGGCCCTGGGCGAGAACTCGATCTACCTCGACTGCGACGTGATCGAGGCCGACGGGGGCACCCGCACCGCCTCCATCACGGGCGCGTTCGTGGCCATGGTCGACGCCATGCTGGTGCTCAAGGAGGGCAACATGTTCCCCGAGCTGCCCATCTTCGACACGGTCTCGGCCATCTCCTGCGGCGTGGTCGGCGGCGAGCCCATGCTCGATCTGCCATACCCCGAGGACTCCACCGCCGACGTGGACATGAACTTCGTGATCACCGGCAGCAGCGACCTCGTGGAGGTGCAGGGCACGGCCGAGGGCGCCCCCTTCTCCCGGGCCACCCTGGATCGGCTCACCGACCTGGCCCTGCACGGCTGCGCCGATCTGTCGGTCATGCAGCGCGAGCTGTTCCCCGAGGTCGACTTCGACGCGGTGTGCAAGGGCTTCGCGGGATGACCACCCTGGTCGTCGGCACCCGGAACCCGGGCAAGGTCCGCGAGATCGCCCGCCTGCTCGCCCCCCACGGGGTCGAAGTGCGATCCCTGCTGGACCACCCGGAGCTGCCCGACGCGGTCGAGGACGCGCACACCTTCGAGGGCAACGCCCTGATCAAGGCCCGCTACATCGTCGAGCAGCTCGGCCTGCCTGCCATCGCCGACGACTCCGGCCTGGTGGTGGACGCCCTCGGCGGTCGGCCGGGCGTGTACTCTGCCCGCTACGGCGGCCCGGGCACCACCCAGGCCGACAAGAACGCCCTGCTGCTGAGCGAGCTCGCCGACACGCCCGACGACCAGCGCACCGCCCGCTTCATGTGCGTGCTGGTCGCCGTGCACCCCGACGGCCGCGAGCCCCGCATCGCCGAGGGCACCTGCGAGGGCCACATCCTGCACGCCCCCCGGGGCGAAGGCGGTTTCGGCTACGACCCCCTGTTCGGCCCGGTCGAGGCCCCCGGCCAGTCCATGGCCGAGCTCGCCCCGGAGCACAAGAACCACATCTCCCACCGCGGCCGCGCCACCGCCGCCCTCCTCCCCGACATCCTCGAGCTGCTGGGGGTGGGGTAGGGCGGCGAGTCCGAGGCTGCCACGCCGATCGTGGCCAATGAGAAGCTAGCTGGAACGAAGGCCGGGGTGCAGGGCGGTTCGACGCGTCGCGGCAGGGTCGAAGCCGCCGGGCCGATCGTGGTGCCTACTCGACGATGGCCAGTGCACGGCACTTCAGGCCGGGATGCGCAAGCATCCGCCTACGAAGTTCCGCCAGACGGTACTTCACGCCGAGATGCGCGCATCTCGACCCCAGGTGCCGCACAGCGGAACCTCAGCTGGAGATGCTTCTGCATCACGACTCGAAGTTCCGCGTCCACCGCCGAGATCCCAGGCAGACGAGACCGGCGCGCACGTGGGAGGGGGCCGGGGCCTCGGAGGGCTTACGTATCGCGCGCGGTGTCACGCCGCACGCTTCGGCCAGCACCCTGCTGTCGGTCCAGCCCTGGCAGCGGGCGAGCGCCAGGAAGAGCTGGCGAGGCTTGCCGCGCCGCTGGATGGCCTCGAATGGGCAGCGCAGACTCGCAGCCGTGGCCAGCGCGATCTCGTCGAGACTGTGCGTTGGTGTCGGGGTCGGGCGGGCGGGCGCGGGGAGCGCCCGCGCTTCTTCCGCGACCCGGTTGTCCAGGGTCACGTAGCGGTGGAAGCGGGGGACGAAGCCGGCCTCGCACTCACCGAGGCAGCGCGCCAGCCGTTCGGCGTCCACCCAGGGGTCGACCGCGGCACCGAGCACGTCGCGGTAGGTGCTCCACGGCCACAACACCGGGTCGTCGACCAGGCTCTTGCGGCAGGGATTGAGGACCACGTACCGGACCACGATCCGTAGCCGGTGCTCGCGGACCACCTCCGGATCGGGCACGGGCAGCCACAGGCGCTCGCCCTTGCGATACGTGGCTCGCGACAGTGCCGTGGCCAGTGTCCGCCGCGCCTCATCCGGATCCTCCCCCTCGGCGAGCAGGTGCGTGTGGTCGGGCATGACCATTCAGGCGAGGGCGTCCGGGAAGGCCCGCCGCATCTGGTCCCAGACGCGGCGGGCCAGGATGGGGTCGGCCAGGTCCCGGCGGCCGAACGCCAGGTGGGCGACCAGGTGGAGCATGGCCATGGCCGGTCAGATCCCCGGGGCGGGGAAGCCAGGCTCGTCGGACTCGTCGAGTTTCTCGAGCTTGGCCAGTTCCTTCTCGAACCGCGCCAGTTCCTCCTCGGTCTCGCAGGTGGGCCACGACGTCACGCCCCACTCGTCCACCAGGATCTCCATGGTGTCGTCCTCGCGCCAGAACACCGACGCGGTGGGGTACAGGTCGAACAGGAAGCCGCGCCCGCCGCACGAGATCTTGGGGCAGCACCACATGCCGCGGTAGTACACCATCTCGTCGCTGTCGAACTCGTGGTCGCAGTGCAGGCAGCGCATGCGCGTGTTCTTCTCGGGGGGACCCATGCAGTCCTTCTTCGCGCTCTGGGGCAGGTCGGGGTCGAACTTGGTCATCGGTCGCTTGGAGACGGTCATTGGATTCCTCCGGTTGGGGTTTGGTCCCGTGGAGGAGCACGTACCGTGCCAACCGGGAAACCGGGGCGACGTCCATCGATCGCGAAAAACGTGGGAAACCCGACCGTCCGGAATCCGTACGGTGCGTTCGATTTCCGGACGGTTGCTCGGCGTGGGGCGGTTTGGAGAGGGCGGCAATCCTTGCCTCGGCCGCGCCGACCGTGCTAATCAACCGCAGCCTTCACGGTCCGGGGCGTGGCGCAGTCTGGTAGCGCTCCTGCTTTGGGAGCAGGAAGTCGTAGGTTCAAATCCTATCGCCCCGACCAACTTCCTTAGTAAAAGCGAGTGGTTACCGCGGTAGTCGGGGCTAGTTTTCCGGCGAACACCTGCCGATTTGATTTCCCCATGGGGAAAACCGTGCCACTCCGATGCGGCGAGAATTCCGGGGTGGCACGGCTCCGTCAGTGCAACGTATGCGGTGGTGCGGTCGCGGGGTCGTTCGTGAGGAAGGTGCCGGTGAACCGCGGGGTGGCGGGGAGCGAGGGGACATCGGCGTCGGCGAACCGGGGGGCGAACACCTTGTGCACCTGGGCGGCCGAGGTGAAGGGGGTGCCGCGGTCCAGCGGGGTGGTCAGGGCCCTGCGCCCCGCCTCGATGGCGGCATGGATGCGGGTGGCGGTGGCGGGGCCCACTCCCTCGGCAACCATCAACTCGCGAACGGATGAGCGGGTGAAGTTGGGGTAGCCGCCAACGTGGGCCAACAGCTGGCGGGCCCGGTCGACGGACTCGGGCGAGACAGGCCCGAGGAGGGCGGCCAGGACCTCCGTGTCGGAGGCCCGCCGCAGGTCAGGGGTCTTGGTCATGGCGTACTTTTCCAGTAGGCGGCCACAGAGGCCGCTGTGCGGTATCGGGGTTGTTGGTGGGTGTCGGCGGAGGACGAGGTTTGGATGAGTAAACGGCATTTGCTTACCCGACGTTGAACTTTGATGTTTTGATTGTCAGGATTGGATCGAGACGGCTTTTGGAGGCGGAGTTGTAGTCTGGCTAGCTGGGGTGATGCCCCAGTTGATTACCAAATGCACCCAGTTGACATAGTGTTAATCGCGGTGTATTTAGTGAACATGCCTCGTCTCTCAGAGAAGCAAGCAGTCGGTCATGTGGTGAAGAAGCTGGCGGACATCCTCGGCCTGCCCGATGCCGCGGTGTACGTCGAGCACGACGTCGGGGACGGACGGATCGATGCGCTGGTTTCGGCAGGGCAGTACCGATTCGTCATGGAGTACAAGAGCGCGGGCACAGCCGGCCTCGTCGCCTCGGCCATCGAGCAGCTCCGCGCCTACCTCCCTCACGTCGGAGGGGTGGCCATCCCCCTCGTCGTCGTCCCCTACATGGGCGAGGTCGGTCGGGGGCGCTGCGCAGAAGCGGAGACCTCGTGGATGGACCTGTCTGGCAACGCGGACATCTCCGCCCCGGGACTCCGTGTCTACATCGAGGGGCGCCCCAACAAGTTCAAGCGACGAGGGCGTCCGTCCACCGCTTTCGCCCCCAAAAGTTCCCGAGTTGCCCGGTGGCTTCTGATGAATCCCGACATCGCATGGACGGAGGACCAGAGCGACGACGCGACCGACGGACCTGTCCGACAGAAGGACCTGGTATCCGGGACGGAGCTGGGCAGAGGCTACGTCAGCCGCGTCTTCGGCAAGCTCGAAGAGGACGGCCTCGTCGAGCGGTATCCGGACGGCAGGATCGCCGTCGTTGACCCCGCCTTGATGCTGGACGCCTGGTGGGAGGACTACGACTTCGACAAGCATCACGTCATCCGGGGCCACGTGGCAGCGCGTTCGGGTGACGAGCTTCTCCGCAAGCTCGTGGAACGGCTCAGCAACCCCTACGTCCCCCACGCCGCCACGGGCCTGGCCGGAGCGTGGCTCATCAACCAGTTCGCCGGCTTCCGGATCACAACGCTGTACCTGCAGGACCATCCCTCGGAGGAGCTGCTGGAGACCATCGGATTTCGGGAGGAAGAGCGCGGCGCGAACACCTGGCTGGTGGTCCCCAACGACGAGGGTGTGTTCTGGAACCAGCGGAATCGACGCGGGGTCCAGTGTGTCCACCCCGCGCAGGTCTACCTAGACCTCAAGGGTCATCCCGAGCGCTCCAAAGAGGCCGCGGAGCGGCTGCGAGAAGACCTGCTCCGGAGCTGGAGCGCACGCGATGTCTAGCAAGCCCCGGACGGTCGACGGGTACTCCCTGGAGCAGACCCAGCTGGTCCGCAGCACCTGCCTCTACATCGCAACGGTTCTCGGTGACCTCAAGGACGAGATTGTCATTGCAGGCGGCCTGGTACCCACGCTGCTCATCGACTCGGACGGCCTGCCCGACGGCGAGCCCGACCACGTGGGTACGCAAGACCTCGACCTCGGACTCGAACTCGCCTTGCTGGACGGAAAGCGATACGAGGCGGTGACCCAGCGCCTGAGGGACGCGGGCTTCGAGCCGGACAAGAACGACGAGGACAACGTCACCCGCCAGCGATGGAGGAGTACGCAGGTCGACATCACTGTCGATTTCCTCATCCCGCCCAGCCGGGAAGGGGACAAAGGCGGCAAGCTCAGGGACATCCAGCCCGACTTCGCCGCGCTCATCACACCGGGGCTCGACCTGGCGTTCCAAGACAGCGAGCTGGTCCTCCTCGAGGGAGAGACCATCGACGATGACGGGACGGCGCGGCGAAGGGTGCGCGTCTGTGGTCCGGGCGCCTTCGTGGTGCTGAAGGCGCTGGCGTTCCGGGATCGCGGGGAGCGCAAGGACGCCTACGACCTGTACTACCTGCTGCGCAACTACCCCGGCGGTGTCGAGGGCATCGTGGCGCGGCTCGTCCCACTGCTGGACCATCCCAAGGCGCACGAGGCGTTGGTGATAATGCACGAGGACTTCGGAGAGGCCCACAACATCGGCCCGGCCCGCGTCGCCAAGTTCATCACGCGTGGGCGAGATGCGGACATCGAGGCCAGCGTGTCCGCCTACGTCCACGAACTGCTGCGCGCGGTGGAGCTGGCCCAGCAGGTTGACGGCTAGTTTCCTGGCCTGGACGGGGTCGGGGAATCGCCTCCCACCCGTGCCTGCTGTAGGGCCTGCGAACCTACGCCCAGGTGGCTCGCAGTGTGCGTATTCCGGGGCAAGTCGATCACCGATTCCGAGCGAAGCCGAGCACTCATTCCGACGGAAGCCGATCACCGATTCCGGGGACGTCGATCACCTGATCTGACGTGAGCCGGATGACTCGGCCGGCCGGATCGATGTCGCCGCTGGGCGCCCGGCGGTGCTACGCACTCATGTCCTGGTGATGCAGGGACTGGCGGTTGTGGCGGTACGGCCGTCATTTGGGCGACGATCTCCACGTGTCCGTGAACACCATCGAACCCAGATCCAGCGCCTCGCTCGCGTTCACGATCACATGTCGTTCGATGGACTGATCCCCACCGCATCGGATTTCCAGATCCATTTCGCCGATGGTGACGTGCGGGGTGACGAACGAACGCTCCACGTTCGGGCACATGATTGAGCCGGAGTAGCTGCACTCGGATCCGTCGGGGGCGACGCAGTTCCGTCCGTAGGCCTTGCAGAAACCGGTCAGAAGCGATGACTCGTTTGGACAGTGGATGGTTCCGGTCAGGCTTCCGGTTGGGTGGACGACGAAGATCCGCGGGTCCGTTCCGTCCAGATTCACGCCGTGGTCGCGGGTGTGCCACAGGGGTTCCACCGTGATGATCGCGTTGGTGCTTGCGATGGCGCAGATCTCGTCGGCGCCCGTGACATCCGTTCTCCCTTCGTGGAAACCGAGGTCGAGCCGCCCGTCCATGAACCCGACCTCGACCTTCGCTTCCGGGACAGGGGCGCCAGCGCCGTCGAGCACCCTCACCGTCCAGCATTCCCAGGGCTGGAGGGTGATGTGGATGACCTGGCCGTCCAGGAGGCCGTCTGCCGAGATGGAGGCGAACGCGCGTTTGAACCCGAGTTTCTCCACCATGAGGATCCAGTCGTCTTCGAGCACACGTGCGAGCTCGAATTCCCCCTGGTCCCCGGTGGAGTCGTGCACGCTCCACAGCGCTTCGAGATCCGCTTGATGGTGGTTGAATTGACCCCAGAGATCCGGGTCAAAAATGGTGTGACTTTGCTCGACGTTCCACGAAGGCGAGGCCGAGACCCTGGCGCCTTCCACCGGTTGTCCGCTGGCGTCAGCTACGACGCCTCGTAGCGGCCAGCTTTCTTCGACGACCAGCACGCATTCCACTGGGGATTCAGGCCTGCGACCCGTTCGGCATTCGCCCCTGCGCTTGCCGTCGGGAGTGGTCGCGGCAATCCCATGAGGGCAGAGGCCCTGGACCACGTAGGAGAACCCTCCGTCGAGAGCCGACGTGATGGTCTCCTTTCGCCAGAACGGATCGTATCGCTCCAGCGTGATTCCAGATGTGCTGAGGTCACCGACGAGCGTGTAGATGGTCGCCCCCTCGAGAGGCCCTTCATCCGGGTCCACCACCGTGCCGCGGACGAGGCACGTGCCGCCGAGGCGGGGGTCGATGGCCACAGGGTCCCAGAGGGGCGGTTGTGGCGGGGGTGACTCCGGCGATACCGATGCTGCCCCCCGGTGTAGGCGGTGTGCTGGCGCCTGGTCTGGAGGAGGCGAAGAATCTCCCGGGGAGGAGGAACCGCACGACTTCACCCCCAGCCAGGTCGCTGCGGCCATGAGCAGCATCACGAGCAGGATGGGCAAGACGCGATGTCGGTGGCCGCCCCGTTTCGAGTGTTCGGTCCCCACGGTGTCACTAGTCTCACACGGCTGCTCCTGGGAAGACAGGTCGCCAGTGGGCTGTGGACCGTGGGCTTCGAGGTGAAATCCCCGGTCCACGGCAGTCCGCCTCAGTCCTCCGTGGTCAACATGCCCCTCGCCAAGTGCCTGGAATCACAGACTCCCGGCGTGGCTTTGGGAGCAGGAAGTCGTAGGTTCAAATCCTATCGCCCCGGGGGGGGGGGGGGGGGGGGGGGGGGGGGGGGGGGGGGGGGGGGGGGG
>CAZXHG010000314.1:0-1099 GCA_964639985.1 uncultured Rickettsiales bacterium | reverse complement strand
CCACCGGGGGGCGGCCTGCTGCCCGCCCCCCCGTTCATCCGCGTCCGACAGCAGATCCCGCACGATCTCGTGATAGTTGTTGGTGGCGCGCAGGTCCGCGAGGATGGCGTAGAGCCCGAACCACAGGCGGTTGAGGAACAGGAAGTCGCGGGGCAGCCCGGACTTGCGCATCGCCGGGTTGCGGAGCACCAGGGGCCATATCCCTCGCATGAACGCTGGGTCGAAGGTGAACGCCCGGTCGTGAACCCATGGCCGCTGCACGTACCGCTCGACCTTCAGCCACTGTTCGCCGGTCAAGCCCGAGCCGGGAGGGGCGTAGCCGAGGTTGCGCACCGCCTGCAGCATGCCGTCGGCGTCGTTGTCGATCGTCGAGGAGAGGAACAATCCGAAGTCGGCTCGCAGAGAATCGTCGATGTGCTTGACGCAGCCGAAGTCGAGGAAGGCGACGGTGTCGTCCTGGCCGAAGATGTAGTTGCCAGGGTGGGGATCACCGTTGAACAGACCGTGGTGGAAGAACGACACCAGCATGAACTCGAGCATCGCGTAGCCCGCGCGGTTCTTGCGGGCTTGGGGCGCCGACGAGGCGAAGTCGGCGAATCGTTGCCCGGCCATGTACTCGGTGGTGATGACCCGGCTGGCGCAGAAGTCGTCGAACACCTGGGGTACGGTGATGACGTCGTGGCCATCCCACAGCGCGCCGAACTCCCGCTGGTTGGCGGCCTCCATCCCGTAGTCACACTCCTCGAGCAGCACCTGGGTCAGCTCGGCCCGTAGATCGGATCGCTCTACGTTGGGGAACATCAGCTGACCGAACGCGAACAGCAGGGCACCGTTGCGGATGTCGGCGCGGATGGCGTCCGCGACGCCCGGGAACTGCACCTTGACCACGACGTGCTGGCCGTCCGGCAGGGTCGCGCGGTGCACCTGTCCGATGCTCGCGGCGGCCAGCGGCCGCTCGTCGAACGAGGCGAACAACACGTCGGGTGAACGCCCCAGCTGGTCCTCGACGACCGCGTACACCGTGTCGATGTCCATCGTCGGTGCGTCCGCCTGGAGCCTGGCGAGGACCTTGCGGTAGAGCGCCGGCAGGTCGTTGTCG
>CAZXHG010000313.1:5836-10646 GCA_964639985.1 uncultured Rickettsiales bacterium | reverse complement strand
CCTCCATGCCTGAACCGCCACCACCACCGCGAAGCGGTTTAGTCCAACACCTGTCAGCCACCGAACCGGCCCCATACGCCTGTTCACCACCGAACAAGCGCTTGTCGGGCGGTGAACCGGGGCCATGGGCCGGTTCGAGGCCGGGGAGGTGTTTGTCGAGCGGTGAACCGGGGCCATGGGCCGGTTCGAGGCCGGGGAGGTGTTTGTCGAGCGGTGAACGGGGGGGTCAGAAGTAGATGCGGCCGCCGGCGATGGCGTCGACGTCGAAGCCCAGGCCGATGCCGGAGGAGCCCTTCCAGAAGGCGACCACCGGGCCGGCCTCGACGAAGAGCTCGATGGGCCAGCCGGGGGCGGTGACGGACAGGCCGAAGGGCACGCCTACGCCGAACTCGGCGAAGGTGGACGGGCTCATGCCCGGCATGAACATCAGCCGGGTGCGGAAGTTGAAGCCCAGGTAGAACATGCCGGCCAGGTTGTTGCTGGCGGCCACCTTGGGCTTGAAGTGCGCGCGGTAGCCCACGGCCACGGCCAGGGAGTTGAGGAACGGGGGCGCACCGAAGTCGATGATGATGCCGTGGCCCAGGGCGGGCCAGATCTTCATGGTCAGGCCGTTGCGCGTGCCCGCGGTGAAGCCCATGCCGAACGGACCGCCGCCCTTGACGTCGGCCAGGGTCTTCTTGGTCGAGACCGTGGGCTGGGACCACAGCTGGGTCTGGGCTTGCGCCGCGGTGGCGCCCAGCAGGCAGCAGGCCAGGAAGGCGGACAGCAGCAGCGTCTTGGGGGCTCGTGCGTTCATCGGTGTCTCCATCGGCAACGTGCGTCCGGGCACGATTTCGGGTCGGGCCATGGTACCACGAGGGCCGGGGCCGGCTTCGCAGCCCTGCGGTCGGGGGACGAGATATGACGTTCGCTTGACAGATGCTCGATCACAGCAGCCCGGTGAACATCAGGATCGCCACCAGCAGACCGCCGAACCCCTCCCCGGCGATCAGGCCGGCCGCGACCATGCCACCGAACCGCTCGGTCCACGGCCGGGCCCAGCGGGTCAGGCCCAGGAACGCCAGCGCTCCCAGGCCCATGGTCACCGAGTAGAACATCGGCAGCATCAGCGCCAGGCCGGTGCCCATGGCCGAGGGCGTGTAGCGGCGCGGGACCCACGCCCACACGTCGTTGGCGGTCAGCGCCAGGCCGACGACGACACCCACGAAGAAGGCCATCCCCGCGCCCGGGGGCAGCACCTGAGTGCCCTCGGCCATCAGCTGGGCGAAGCCGGACCACACCCGCGCGCTGGCCGCGGGCAGGTCGTCGTTGAAGATGCCGTACGTGCGCAGGAACAGCAGGAACACCGGCGTGGCCATCACCGCCCCGGCGAGGATGCCGAAGTACTGTGCGTAGGCCAGCCGTCGCGGCGTGGAGCCCAGCAGGTGGCCGGCCTTGAGGTCGGTCATCATGTACGACGCCTCGCCCGCCGCGCCGGTGCTGATGCCCGCGGACAGCAGGTTGGCGTCCACCTGGCCCGGGTGCACCGCGCCGAAGAACAGCTGCGTCACCTTGCCCACGGTGCCCGTCAACGCCAGATCGGTCTCGCCCGCAGCGCGCACGGCGATGGCGGCCAGCACGAAGGCCACGGGCACGGCCAGCAGGCCGACCCACCAGGCCACGCCGAACCGCCACACCAGCAGCACCTCGATGCCGGCCGCGGCCACCAGCAGCCCGCCCAGCCAGACCTTCAGCGGCAGCTCCAGGTGGGCCGTCGGGCTGACCGAGGTGCCACGCACCCCGCCGACCATCGAGCCGAACGCCCGGCCGACCACGCGCCAGCGAAAGGCCACCGAGCCCACGGCCGAGGCGAGCATCAGGCCCAGGGCCGGCCACATCGTCCACTTCACCACCACGCCGTACTGCAGCGAGGTCTCGGTGCCCATGGTCGCGGCGATGCCCGCCAGCACGCCGTTGTGCTCCAGCACGGGGGCCATGCCCAGCCACGCGATCACCGCGCCCAGCAGGAGCGAGCCACCGATGCGAGGGCCGACCAGGATTCCCGCGCCGAACAGCATCGGCGACACGGCCAGGCCCACGGTCAGCGACCCCAGCGGGCAGCCGAACAGGGCCGGACTCCAACTGCTGCCGATCAGGGCGAGCACCGACTCCACCGAGTAGCTGGAGTGCGGGCGTATCCAGCGCGCAGCCCGCTCCCCGACCCAGCGCTCCACGTCTGCGTCACGCAGGAAGGTGATCGCCATCGCCAGCGATCCGGTCACGGCCAGCGCGACGGCCTGGCGGACCCCGGACTCGCCGCGCGAGAACAGGGTGCGGATGGTCTCGGCCGCGGCCGTACCGGTGGGGAACCGCAGCTCCTCCACCACCACCATCTGCCGCCGCAACGGCACGGCCACGGTCACGCCGAGCATGGAGGTGAACAGGCACCACAGCATGATCTCCCACCACGTGGGGATCAGCGGCGTGCCGTCCGGCCGGTGCAGCAGCACGGCCGCACCCGTGAACCCGCCCAGCATGAACAGCGCCGGGATCACGTTGTCGATGGCGCCCAGGGATCCGGCCGCTCCGGCCATGGTCTGGCTGGCGTTGAGTTCCAGGGGTGTGAAGCCGTCGCGCTTGCGATCCACCTGCCCCAGGGCCTTCATCACGGCGAAGCCCAGGATGCACGAGATCAGCGCGCCGCCCTCGCCGAAGCCGGTCTTGAGACCCATGTAGACGTTGAGGGTGACCATCAGCGCGGCGAGGAAGGCGCCGAGCACGACCGAGCGCACGGTCAGCTCGCGCAGGCGGTCACCGCGATAGACCTGGGCCAGCCACCGCTGTTCGCGCTGCAGGACCGGGTCGTCGTGCATGTCAGTCGAGCAAGCCGCCCGAGTCGAACACGTCGCGGGTCTCGGCGTTGAACCAGCACACCCACAGCGCGTAGGCCCCGTAGAAGGTCCCCACGGGGAAGCTGCTCAGGGACAGCACGGCGGCCAGGGTCTGCAGCATGCGCGCCCGGCCATGGGCCACCTTGCGGCCCACCAGCCACAGCACCAGCCCGCTCACCGCGCACACCAGGAAGCCCCCGAACCCCGACCCGGCCAGCACGGCCAGCTCGTAGGTGCCCAGGGGCTGCTGCTGGCCCATCAGCACCACGAACACCGCCACGATCAGCATCGCCATGATGCCGGCCAGCAGCATCACGATCGCCATCAGGGTGTTGGCCAGCTTCAGGTAGGCCAGGTGCTTCATCGCCCCTCCCGCGGGAATGGACCGCTCCGGGAACGGGTCCAATCTAACGTGAGCACCCGGCAGAACGCCACCCGCCGCGCGCGCTGCGGTGGTATCTTCGGGCCCGGAGGAAAGCAACAGCGCCATGATGGGCTACATCTGGTTCGGGATCATCCTGGTGGCGATGGTGGTGGCCGCCGCTCAGGGCACGATGGGGGACGTCACCGCCTCGTCCCTGGACTCGGCCAGGGCCGCGGTCGAGCTCGCGATCAAGCTCGTCGGGGTGATGGCCCTGTTCCTCGGGCTGATGAAGATCGTCCAGGACGCGGGTCTGCTGCGGGTCATGGCCCGCGCCATCCGGCCGATCATGATCCGGCTGTTCCCGGACGTGCCCGCCGACCACCCGGCCATGAGCGCCATGATCATGAACATCTCGGCCAACGCCCTGGGCCTGGCCAACGCCGCGACCCCGTTCGGGATCAAGGCGATGATGGAGCTCGACCGGCTCAACCAGCACAAGGGCACGGCCACCAACGCGATGGTGCTGTTCCTGGCAATCAACACCTCCAACGTGGCCATCCTGCCCACGGGCACCATCGGGATCCGCCATGCGGCCGGCTCCATCGATCCAGAGGGCATCCTCCTGCCCACCCTGGTCGCGACGAGCTGTTCGACCATCGTGGCCATCCTGGTGGTCAAGCTGGTGCAGCGGCTGCCCGTCTTCGCGCTGCCGAAGGTCACGGATCCCGTGGAACCGGACGAAGCCGCCACGGATGACGATGGCCTGATCGACGATGATCTCGCAGCCAAGCAGGCCGAGGCCCTGGCGTCGGACGAGGCGGCGGACCGCTTCTGGGCCGTGGCCTCGCCGCTGGTCATCCTGATCGCCCTGGCCGGCATAGCCGGGCTGGTGTACGCCTCGTACCGCGAAGTGCCGGTCAATGACTGGATCATCCCGGGCCTGATCGTGCTGCTGATCAGCTACGGTCTGGTGGTACAGATCGCAGACAAGGTCCGTGGCCGCGAGCCCAGGCTGGAGATCTACTCCTCGTTCATCAGCGGCGCCAAGGAGGGGTTCAACGTCGCGCTGAAGATCATCCCCTACCTGGTCGCGATCCTGGTGGCCGTGGGCATGTTCCGCGCCTCGGGCGCCCTGAGGCTGGTGGAGCGCATCGTGGGCCCGATCACCGAGCCCTTGGGCCTGCCCGCCGAGGCCCTGCCCATGGCGCTGATCCGGCCGCTGTCGGGGTCGGGCGCGATGGGCTACATGAGCGAGGTGGTCAACACGACCGGCCCCGACACGTATGTCGGCTACCTGGTGTCGACCATGCAGGGATCCACGGAGACGACCTTCTACGTGGTGGCGGTCTACTTCGGCGCCGTCGGGGTCTCGCGCCTGCGCCACGCGATCCCCTGCGCGCTCACCGCCGACATGACCGGGGTGGTCGCCACCGTGCTGATCTGCCGACTGATGTTCGGCGCAGCGCCCTGAACCCATCGCTGCGGGCCTTGCCCCCCCCCCCCCCCCGGCCGTTACCCGGGGGAGTGACCGGGAAAGGGCCGCGTGGGTCCCCCGCCAGGCCCCCCCCCCCCCCCC
>CAZXHG010000313.1:0-5826 GCA_964639985.1 uncultured Rickettsiales bacterium | reverse complement strand
GCGTAGACTCTTCGATGATCCGGGAAAGGGGCCGATTGGTACGCGCGCATGCACACACACGCCCGCCACTGCTGGCCCCTCGGAGTCCTGCTCGCCCTGGCCGTGGCCGGCTGCACCTCCTCCGACGTCTGCTTCAGCCCCGGCGGGAGCTGCGGCGACGTGGTGATCGAGGAGATCGAGCACGCCCAGGAGTCCGTGCACGTGGCCATGTACTCCTTCACCAACGACACCCTGGCCGCGTCGCTGGCCGAGGCCCACGTCCGCGGCGTGGACGTGAAGGTGGCGCTGGACTGGCAGGACGGCGGCAACACCCCGATCATGGACTACCTGGACGGCCAGTCGGTGGACGTGCGGTACTCCAGCAACCCCAACGGCCCGTACGGCAAGCTGCACCACAAGTTCGCCGTCATCGATGGCAAGGTCGTGCTGACCGGCTCGTACAACTGGTCCAACACGGCCGAACACGACAGCGACGAGAACCTGGTGCGCCTGGTCGACGAGGCCATGGCTGCGCGGTTCGAGTCGGAGTTCGACAGGATCTGGGAGCGCGGTGACTAGACGTACTCCACGGTTTCTCCGCGGGCACCCCGCAGCCGCGCTCGTCGCGCTGCTGGGGCTCCTCTGGGCCCTCCCTGCGGCCGCCTACGACTACAGCACGACGATCCGCATCGACTCCGAGGAGGATCTCGACGAGCTGTACTACGCCGGTCTGATCGACGAGGAGGAGTACGAACAGCTGGTCGAGCTGCTGCACAACCCGCTGGACGTCAACGTGGCGTCCCGCGAGGAGCTGTACGGCCTGCCCGGCGTCTCCCAGACCGCGGCCGCCGCCATCGTGCGCCACCGGGAGATGGTCGGTCCGTTCGAGTCCGAGTTCCAGCTGATCTCCCTGCCCGGCATCGGCGACGAGGTCTACGAGCAGATCCGCCCGTTCCTCGAGGAGATGCCGCCGATCCACCGCAAGACCCCGGTCAAGGGGGTGCTCACCCTGCGCGGGGGCAAGACCCTCGAGCAGATCGACCCCATCGAGAACGACAGCGTCAACCGCACCCACCAGCCCGAGGACCTCGGCTTCGGCCAGATCCCGGACTTCTACCTGCGCGGGCAGGTCACGGTCGACAGGTGGCTGGAGCTGGGCTTCCTCGGCCTGGCACAGGAGGAGATCGCGCGGGTCCACTACGACCCGGCGTCCCACGACTTCGTGGCGGGCTGGGGCGCGCCGGTGTTCGAGCTGGACAAGGCGTTCATCTCGGCCAAGGGGTCCGGGGGCAGCGGCATCGTCGGGTCGTACTCCGCCGGCTTCGGCCGCCGGCTGACCTTCGACGTGACCCAGCGGGCCGAACCCCACGGCTGGTACCGCGACCTGCAGGTGCAGGGCGAGGAGTCCTTCAGCCCGCCCCAGCGGCTGTTCGGCGGCGCGGCCCGCCTGACCGCCCTGCGCTTCGGCCGTTCCAGCCTCGACATGACCCTGTTCGGATCGTCGCGGCTGTACGACCTGTACCAGTACCACATGGGCTTCGACACCGGCGGCGAGGACACGGACTCGCCTCGCATCTACATGCAGGACCAGGACGGACAGCTGCAGCGCATGGGCTGGCTGACCATGCCCAACGTGTACCGGGAGGACCTGGTCGGCGGCAACGTCACCTTCCGCATCAACAACCGCTCCCACGTGGGGGTCACCGGCTACGTGGCGCACATCGACAAGACCGTGATCGAGGGGGTGGACGACAACGACGAGTGGCTGTTCCGCTACCGCATCCCCAACCGCGACTACTTCGGCGCGGTGGGCGCGGACTTCATGTTCGGCCTGGGCATGCTCGCCCTGTCCGGTGAGTACTCCCACGACGACAAGACCGGCAATGCCCTGCTGTTGCAGGCCAACCTGTCGCGGCCCCGCCTCGACCTCGACCTGGTGTTCCGCCACTACGACACGGACTGGTCCAACCCCCACAGCCGCGGCGTGGCCCAGTCGGACGTGTACGAGGGCGCCCGCGCCCGGGACGAGACCGGCTTCCGCTTCAAGGGCTACGGCAGCCCGCTGCCCTGGCTGCAGCTGCGCGGGACGGCCGACATCTGGGAGCGGCCCTCCACCGGCCTGTGGAACCTGCAGCTGTACGGCAAGGTCGACGTCCTGCCCACGGACCAGCTGCGGCTGGCCGCGTTCACTCGCTGGACCAACAAAGACCTGGCCCGCAACGGGCGCGGCTGGGAGTACGGCGGCTCGTCGGAACTCGACCAGTGGCAGACCGACTCGGCCTCGCGGTACGACGACGTCGAACCCGAGGACTGGTACGAGACCGAGGGCCACGGCGCCAAGACCCAGGTGGGCGGCCAGCTGGACGTGGAGTACATCCCGGCCACCCACCTGACCCTGTACTACCAGCGCTACTACGAGGACGTGGCCGACGCGGTCACCTACCCCACCGGGGACGGGCCCTGCGAGCCGTGGTTCCAGGTGGGCAACTACTTCTGGGTCAAGGCCCGCGTGCGGCCCGGCAAGATGACCACCCTGACGTGGCGCTTCAAGTACCTGGACGAGGACGTGCACGGCGATCGCGGGGAGCGCTCGTTCGAGACGTACCTGCAGTTCGAGCAGAAGGTGGGTCGGCCGCCCCGGCCGCGCATGAAGTTCGTGATACGCGGCACGCTGGGGCGCTATCTGGCCGATCCGGCCGGGGCCTGGGAATACGATTGTTCGATCGCGGGGATCCCGCAGCTGGTCGATGGTGGAACGTGCCTGGCCACGGAGCTGACCGAGCCCGAGGACGAACCGCCGGAGGAGAAGTGGTATGGACAGATCTGGGGCGCATTGGAATTCCGGTTCTAGCCGCGCCTGGAGCTGGTTCCTGCTGTTCGCGGTGCTCCTGGGAGCACCTGTGCCCGCCGAGGCGCAGGCGCCCGGGGACATGATCATCACCGAGATCATGGCCGCGCCGCCGTCGGCCAACTGGAACCGCGAGTGGTTCGAGGTGTACGTGGTCGACCCGTTCGACCTCGACGACTGCGAGCTCCGCCAGGGCACCACCGACGACGCCGAGGCCGCCGAGGACCGCGAGCAGATCAGCGGCGTGGGCACCCCGTCGGCGGGCGAGTACCTGCTGTTCGCACGCCACGACTACGTGGTCGGCGACGGTACGGGTGGCAGCGACGTACCCGCGAACTTCGAGTACGACTACACGACGTTCTCGTTCGTCAACGACGAGCCGTTCTACCTGTTCATCGTGTGCGGGACCACGGTGGTCGACCGCATGGAGATGGACTGGCGGGTGTTCGACGACCTGTGTCCGGACAACGGCTGCTCGCCGCAGCTCGCTCCCGACCTCGGCGCGGATCCGATCTACGACTACACGGCCAACGACGACGCGGAGAGCACCTCGTGGTGCCTGCCCTCGGACGAGCACGAGTTCGTCAACAACGCCGGCGACCTGTGCTACGGCACGCCGGGCGCCCAGAACGAATGCACGGAGCGCAACTGGCCCGCCGAGGGCGAGGTGGTGTTCACCGAGCTCATGATCGCGCCGGCCGAGACCGACGAGTGGTTCGAGCTGACGTCCGTGGCCGACGGCGAGCGCGACCTGGCCATGTGCAGCCTGGTCAAGATCAAGGGCATCGACACGGACGATCCCGAGGACTTCGACTTCGACGACTACGACGTGTACACCTTCCCGCCGTCCCCCTCGATCACCCTGGCCGCGGACCAGGTGCAGGTGTTCGCCAAGGACGAGTGCATCCCTGTCGACGGCGGCGGTGACGACGACAGCGCGGCGGGCGCGGACGAGTGTGCCTACGACGAGGTGATCTACGGCACGGTCAGCTTCACCAACGGCGACGAGGAGTACCTGGGCCTGGTCTGTCCGAGTACGTCGGCGGGCTACGTGCTGGTGGACATGATCTCGTACGACGCCGACGCCCAGGGGCTGCGCGACGGCCACTCCATGCAGTTCGAGATCAGCGACAAGGCCGCGGCCGCGGACGACAACGACCTGCCCATCCACTGGTGCGAGTCGGCATTCTCCCAGTGCTTCTACGACCCCGACGGCGTCAACTGCAACTACGGCACCCCGGGTGAACCGGGCGACTGCGCGAGCGACGAGGTGGACTGGCCGGACAACGGCCCGGCCTGCCGCTGCGTCCTCGCCCGCGAGGGCGTCTTGCCGGTGAGCGGGGCGGCCACACTCGGCGCGCTCGTGCTGCTGCTGGCCGCGCTGCGGCGTCGACCCTAGATTCCAGGGGCCCGACGCCGCGAGGTTCGCGGGCGCCGGGCGAGAGGGACACGATATGCGACGGACGATCCTCTTCGGCAGCCTCGTGCTGGCCATGCTGGCCTGGCCGAGCGCCGGGACCTCCAAGAAGCGGGCCGTGGACGACGGCCCCCCGCCCGACCTCATGCGCATCCACGTCATCGACGTGGGCCAGGGCGACTGCACCGTGATCGAGTCGCCGGAGGACGAGGACGGTGATCGCAAGATCCTGATGGTGGACGCGGGCGAGAGCTCCAAGGAGGGCAACGAGGCCCGGGACACCATCGAGCCGTACCTGCGCCGACGCCTCGACGACGGTCCGCCCACCCGCCCGCGCGTGGATGTGGACTACTTCGTGGGCACCCACTACCACAAGGACCACATGGGCTGGCC
Source organism: uncultured Rickettsiales bacterium (assembly GCA_964639985.1). Taxonomy (GTDB): domain Bacteria; phylum Myxococcota_A; class UBA796; order UBA9615; family CAYRNR01; genus CAZXHG01. The sequence goes on along the minus strand of CAZXHG010000313.1, from coordinate 1,189 downwards.
CAAGCCGGGCAACGACAGCGGCCTGTTCTACCTGTACGACACCACGGGCGTGCGCATCGGCAACATCCTGGACACGGGCCTGGACTACGACGCGGCCGGCAACCTCGACGGGGTGTACCGGGAGTGGGTCGCCAGCCGCAACGTGGAGCGGGAGAAGCTCGCGTTCGACCAGCTGGGCGAGGATCGCCAGATCGACATGGGCCCGGACCTGTGGGTCGAGGTGCTGTCCGTGGGCGCCCAGGTGGACGGCGCCCCCGACCGCGCGATCAAGCGCCGCTGGCTACCCACCACCAGCCAGAACGACTTCAGCATCGCCATGATCGTGCACTACAAGCAGTTCGACTTCTTCGTGGCGGGCGACCTCAGCGGGTACTTCCACAAGAGCTGGGGCAACTACTACCACAACATCGAGGGCGCCATGCGCGACTCGCTGCGCGACATCGAGGTGCTGCGGGTCTCCCACCACGGCTCCCAGTGGTCGACCAACTACTCTTTCCTGCAGCACCTGCAGCCCGAGGTGGCCGTGATCTCCTGCGGCAAGGGCCACCACCACCCCAACGAGTTCACCGTGCATCGCATCCTCGGCTGGGAGAACTACTGGTCCGGCTGGCCCGTGGGCTCGGACATCTACCAGACCCAGCTCGTCGACGGCTACATCTACCCCGAGGAGCACCCCCACACCGGCAGGACCCAGACCGTGGCCAACGGCCACATCGTGATCGAGACCGACGGCCAGACCGGCTACACCATCTGGTACGAGGGCCTCGACGCCGGCGTGCACTACGAGCTCGACCGCTCCCCCTCCTACACCGACATCCCCGGCAAGATCCGCATGCGCCGCGAGGGAAACACCGAGGACATGCCCATCGTGCGTGACGCCGAGGAGGTGGACGAGCACCAGCTTGAAGATCGTGAAGGGTCACGCTGGGACTGACGCCCACCCTCGCGCCGATGCTCCAGCAACGGCGCCCCGATCCGGTTCGGTTCCCTCTCACCGGCTCCGATCCGGTTCGGTTCCAGCTTCGATGGGCCAACCCAAGCCTGAACCGCATCGGTTGGGGACTGGTATACGAAACTCGCCTCGGGGCTTCGACCTACCCCGGATCCTCGGAGTTTCTTATACCTGTCCCCGTTCCGCCCTCAATCACCTGACCGGGTCCATCGGACCTTCTTCGATCTCCTCGGGACG
>CAZXHG010000312.1:0-10672 GCA_964639985.1 uncultured Rickettsiales bacterium | reverse complement strand
CGGGTCCGGGTCGCCGCAGTCGCCCGCGCTGGGGGTGTGCTGGTCGGCGTCGGCGTCGAAGCCCTCGTCGATGTTCCCGTCGCAGTCGTTGTCCACCAGGTCGCACAGCTCGGTGGCGCCGGGGTAGATGGTGGCGTCGGCGTCGTTGCAGTCGCCCGCGCAGACCGTCACGCCGTCGCCGTCCTGGTCGAGGCCGTCGTCCACGAGGCCGTCGCAGTCGTTGTCGATCAGATCGCAGATCTCCTGGGCGCCCGGGAAGGTGATGGGATCGTTGTCGTCGCAGTCGGCGCACACCACAGAGCCGTCGCCGTCGCCGTCGTGGATCTCGTCCTGGGGCACGTCGCCGTCACAGTCGTTGTCCAGCTCGTCGCACAGCTCGGGGGCGCCGGGATAGACCGAGGCGTCGGTGTCGTCGCAGTCGCCGTCGCACAGGGTCATGCCGTCGTGGTCGTGGTCGGCGGACTCGTCCACGTTGCCGTCGCAGTTGTTGTCCGCGCCGTCGCAGAGCTCGGGGTAGGCGGGGTGCACGTCGGGGTCCGCGTCGTCGCAGTCCCCCTCGCAGGTGGTCCAGCCGTCGTCGTCCACGTCGAAGCCGTTGTCCACCCAGCCGTCGCAGTCGTTGTCCATGAAGTCGCAGATCTCGATGCCGCCCGGGTAGGCCGAGTAGGAGCTGTCGTCGCAGTCGCCGTCGCAGTTGGAGTAGCCGTCGCCGTCGCTGTCCACGTCCTCGAAGGTGGTCACGCCGTCGCAGTTGGAGTCCACGCCGTCGTTGCAGGTCTCGACCGCGCCCGGGTGGATGGTGTCGTCGCCATCGTCGCAGTCGCCGTCGCACACGGTCCAGCCGTCGCCGTCCACGTCCGCGCACGGGCCGGGCGGCTCGAAGCGCAGGGCCATGCCGTCGGCCAGGGAGGCGCTGTCGTGGCTGTACTCCAGGTAGTACCCCTGCTGGGCGTCCACGATGCCCACGGAGGCGGCCGCGCCCAGGTCGTACAGCGCATCGCCGAACTCCACGTCCTCGTAGTGGAACTCGATGGCGCCGTCGAGCTCGAACAGCTTGGCCTGGAACGAGCCGTCGCCCACGTAGTAGTACGGCGCGGTCTCCGAATAGTGGGGTACGGCCTCCCACTCCGCCACGAACACGCGGTTGGGCGTGACCCCGGTGGTCTCGTAGTAGAACGTGCCGCCGCCGTCGAAGTTGAGGTTGGAGTAGAACGGGCACACGCCGCGGAACTCGACGATGGCCAGCGACAGGCTGTCCGCGGGCAGCGCCACGGACCCGTCGAAGTGCAGGCAGCCGTCGGAGGATGCGGTCACCGAGCTGAACGTGTTGCCATAGAACACGAAGTCGAACCCGATGGGCAGCACCGAGAAGTCGTCGTTGGCCATGCCCAGGGTATAGGTCGGCTCGGCGTAGTCGTACTCCACCACGTCGGTCCAGCCGTACCCGTACCCGTCCGGGCCGCCGCCCAGCGCATCGGCGAACTCGGTCCGCATGGGCAGCACCACGGCCGTGCCGACCAGGAGCAGGCCCCAGAACAGGAATCTGCGCTTGCGCGATACCAGTGTGGTCATCTCGTTTCCTCCTCGCACGGGCTCAATTTATCGCGGATGACGGGCCGACCGCCAGCGGCGGAGATTGTAAGCATGCAGAACAGCTGACCTTTTGTGGTTTTTCGGGTTTGCTGATCGCCCCTGGCCTCTCTGGTACGATCCCGCCACCAGCGGAGTGTCCCCCCGATGACCAGTGACGCAGGCAAGACCATCCCCGTTTCCGCCCTGCTCAGGATCGCGGCGCCCGCCTCGGTCGAGCTGCCCACCTGCCACCTCGAGGTGGTGGAGGGGCCGGGCACCGGCCGTGCGTTCGGACCGCTGGGCAAGGTCACGCTGATCGGGCGCGAGGCGTGGTGCGACGTGTCCCTGGACGAGCCCGAGGTGAGCGCCCGCCACTGCGAGGTGCGGCTCGAGCCGGGCGCGGTCCGGTTGCGGGATCGACGCAGCACCAACGGGACCTGGCTGGGACCGCACCGCATCGGCGACGTGTGGCTCGCGGACGGCGATCGCTTCCGGGTGGGGCGCAGCGTGATCGCAGCCCACGTGGCCGGGGACTCCCGGGCCGTGGACGTTTCGCCGATGGACATCACCGGCACGGTGCTGGGGCGCTCCGAGCCCATGCTGGAGGTGCTGGACCTGCTGCGCCGCGTGGCGAACCGCAAGGTGCACGTGCTGATCACCGGTGAGACCGGCACGGGCAAGACCTGCGTGGCCCGTGCCCTGCACCAGGCCAGCGGGCGCGGCTCGTTCGTGCAGGTCAACTGCGGCGCGCTGCCCGAGGGACTGATCGAGAGCGAGCTGTTCGGCCACGAGCGGGGCGCGTTCACCGGCGCAGACGGTCGACGCACGGGCCTGTTCGAGGCCGCGGACGGCGGCACGATCTTCCTCGACGAGATCGCGGAGTTGCCGTTGCACCTGCAGCCGCGGCTGCTGACGGTGCTGGAGGACCAGTCGATCCGTCGCGTGGGCTCGTCCGTGGACGTGAAGGTGGACTTCCGGCTGGTGGCGGCCACCAACCGGGACCTGGAGCGCGCGGTGGAGCGGGGAGATTTCCGCTCCGACCTGTACTACCGGCTGTCCGTGGTGCAGGTGGAGCTGCCTCCGCTGCGGCGGCGACGAGAGGACCTGTCGCTGCTGGCGGAGTACCTGCTGGCGCGGGCCGCGGCCGAGAGCGGGATGACCACGCCGAGGCTGGCCCCGGAGGCGCTGGACCACCTCGCCGCCCACGACTGGCCGGGCAACGTGCGCGAGCTGGACAACACGATCCGGCGTGCCGTGGCCCTGACCGACGAGGACGTGCTCGCGGCCGACGACCTGCGCTTCGTGCGCATGGGCCGTGCCCAGGCGGCCGGGGAGTTCGACAGCTCGCTGCCGTTCCGGGAGTTCAAGGAGCAGGTGCTCGAGCACCACGAGAAGGCCTACATCGGCGAGTTGATCGAGGCGTGTGGTGGCAACGTCAGTGAGGCGGCGCGGCGCAGCGGCCTCAGCCGTCAGCACCTGTTCACCCTGTTGAAGAAGTACGGCCTGCGCGAGGATTAGGGTCGGGCGGGCCCCACCGCGATTCCAGCCGCGCTAAGATCCTCGCATGACCGCCTCGGGCGATGGCGCGATCGGTAGCCGCTTCGGCAGGTACCGGATCGAGTCGCTGATCGGCAAGGGAGGGATGGCGCGGGTCTACCGCGCCACGCTCGACGGACCCCTGGGCTTCGCCCGCCCGGTGGCGATCAAGCAGATCCGCGCGGACGTCGAGGCCCACAGCGACAAGCTGGTGCGTGCCCTGGTCAACGAGGCCCGCCTCGGGGCGCGGTTGAGCCACCCCAACGTGGTCGACGTGCTGGAGTTCGGCGAGGACGAGGGCGCGTTCTTCATCGTCATGGAGTTCGTGGACGGCCACCCGCTCGACGAGGTGATCGCCCGCTGCACCGAGCGTGGCGTGAACCTGCCGCTGAAGCTGGTGCTGCAGGTGGTGGCCGACGTGGCCAGCGGACTGGCGCACGCCCACGCCCTGGTGGACGACGAGGGCCACGAGATCGGCCTGATCCACCGGGACCTGAAGCCCGCCAACATCCTCATCAGCCGTGCCGGACAGGCCATGGTCGCGGACTTCGGCCTGGCCAAGTCCGACGCCAACCTCTTCCAGTCCACCAACGTGGAGGTCAAGGGCACGCCGTCGTACATGTCCCCCGAGCAGGTGGCGTGCCGCCCCCTGACCCCCGCCTCCGACCTGTTCTCGCTGGGATCGATCCTGTACGAGCTGCTCAGCGGTGAGCCGTTGTTCAGCGCGGACAACATGCTGGCCATCGTGCACAAGGTGGCACAGGTCCCCATGGATGCCGAGCGCGAGTGGATCCGCACGAACGTGCCCCTGGTGGGCGACCTGTTCGAGCGCCTGATCGCCAAGGACCCGGTCGATCGCCCTGCCTCGGCCGACCAGGTGGCTCGGGAGGTGAGCGAGCTGCTGCGCGGGTTCCCTGCGGAGGCCACGCTGGCCGATCTGATGCGCTGGCTCGACGACGAGACCGCCGTGGCGGACTCCCTGCCACAGAGTGGGGACTACACCGCCCCGCAGCCGTCGGACAGCGGGACCATCGACAGCCGCCCGTCCGCATCCAGCGCGACGGTGGAGGTGCCCAGCGCCAGCGGCACGACCATGGACATGGAGACCCGGGTCTACCAGCCCGAGACGGAGACGGAGGTCGGGCCGGAGGACGAACCATCCGTCCCCGACCGGCCACGCCGGGGCTGGATCGCGCTGCTGGCTCTGCTGGCTGTGGCCGTGGTCGCGGTGGGTATCGGCTGGGCCGTGGGCAGCCGGCAACACACCCCGGTGCGCGACGTTCCCGACGAGCCGGCGACCGAGTCTGCCGAGGCCGTGACCGCCGGCCCGCGGCTCGGCGAGTCGCCGGGGTCCGGAGAGCCACCGACCGCAGCGGAGCCGGACACGCCCTCGGTGGCCGACGATCCGGTCGTGGCGAAGATGGACCCCGTGCAGGGGCTCGCTCCGCTGGTGGCGGCCGGGGGCGAACCGTCGACACCTGCGGCCGGGACGGACGGGGCCGAGGTAGTGTCCGAGAACGCGGACAGGGTGACCGTGACCATCGACTGCAATCCATGGTGTGATGCGATCCATGTGGACGGTGACCTGTGGGGCGAGAGCATGCAGTTCCAGCGACCGATCACCGCCGGCACCCACGAGGTGCGGCTGCACGAGTCCAAGGGTGGGCTGAAGGTGCTGCAGGTGGACGTGCGCGAGGAGGGGACCAAGGTGTGCTGGGACTTCGAGCGGGGGGCGCCGTGCGGCGGTACCTGATCGGTCTCGGCCTGGCCGCGCTGGCGCTCGTTGCCGTACCGGCCGCGGCCGACGACCCACGCTACGAGCGGACACGGCTGATGCTGTTCGGGCCGGGCTCGGACGACGAGACGCGCGATGCCGCGCAGAAGCTGCGGCGGCGCATGGACCTGCGAGGGGCCGTGCCCCGGCAGGTCGAGGCGGTGGCCACGGCCCTGCCCGTGGTCACGGACGAGTCCCTGCAGGCGTACGGCGACATCCTGGCGAGCGAATGCGCGGGGGAGCCGGTGCCGGCCGACGTCGTGCTCGAGGCCATCGACCGCGGGATGCGGCAGTTCGACGGGCTGGAGTACAGCGCAGCCATCGAGGCGTTCGTCGAAGCCGAGGAGGCCCTGCCCTGCCTGTCCGGGTTCCTGCCCCAGGGGCGGATCAGCGACCTGTACTTCTTCCACGGCGTGGCGTCGTTCTACGCCGAGGGGCCGGGCGTGGCCCGGATCCTGTTCGCCCGATCGCTGGCGGCCATGCCATCGCGACCATGGGACGACCGCTTCCCGCCGCCACCTCAGCAGGTGTTCCTCGACGCGGGCGCCTCGATCCTGCACACGCCCCCGCGGGAGGTGCTGGCGTCGGACCCCACCGGCGCGGTGCAGGAGATACGCGTGGACTCGGTGGGCTGGGACGGATACCCGTCCAGGCCGTTCGAGGTCTCGGCCGGATCGCACCTCGTCCAGTGGCGGTCGACGACGGGCGAGGTGCGCAGCCTGCAGGTGGAGGTGGTGCCGGGCGGCCAGCTCGTGTTGTTGACGGGAGCGGGCTACCAGCAGGCGGTGCTCGACGGCGGGCGGGACGCGGAGCTCGGCCAGGTGGTGGCGCCGGCCTTGCGGCGGCTGGCCTTCGACCGGGGGGTGGAGGAGGTCGTGGTGGTCCGGGTGGGCGAGCGCCCGCTCGTCACCCTGTTCGACCCGGCCAGCGGCTCGTTCGAGCCCACCCAGAAGGAGCGGTTCGCGTCCAGCTTCGAGGAGCAACGCCAGCGGTGGGGGCCGCGGGGCGGCATCTCCCTGGGGATCGGCTTCTACACGATCGTCGCCCCGGGGGACGAGTGGGACTTCCAGTACCTCTCCCTGGTCACCGGGGGCGAGTTCCGCATCCTGGCGGGGCTGTACCTGGACGTGAACCTGCACCTGGGGTTCCGCCGGGGCGAGGTCAATCGCTACTCGGTGATCACGCTGCCCTCGAGCCGGATCGGGATCAAGTACGCGTTGAGTGTACGATCCATGCGGCCGTACCTCGGCCTGGCCGGACAGACCTCGGTCTACGGTAGCGAGGACGTGGCCCTGGGGGGCGGGGCCATCGCCGGTGTGGCGCTGGAATTCCCCGAGAACCCGGCGCTGCGCCTCGGGGTCGACCTGTTCGCCGGCCGCGTGCGCAACTGGTGCTTGCAGGTGACGGGCCAGATCGGCGTGTACTACTAGGACCCGCGTAGGACCCGCGCGCGTTGACCTGCCGCGAGGACGAACCTACGGTAACGGAGCTTCGGAAGGCGAGATGAAACCCGGATACTCCCTGCGCACCAAGCTGGTGATCAGCGCGTTCAGCCTCGTGCTGTCCCTGGGCGCCCTCGAGCTCGGCCTGCGCCTGGCCGGCCGTGCCTACCTGGCGCGGACGATCACGCCCGTCGCCCAGGTGGACCATTCGTCGAGCACCCTGCGGGTGATGTGCATCGGCGACTCCTTCACCTTCGGCGGGCTGACCGGACGGTACGAGACCTACCCGCACTACCTCCAGGAGATGGTCCGGCAGCGTCGACCCCAGCAGCGGTCCCAGGTATTCAACCAGGGAGTTTGTGAATACAACTCGTGGCAGCTGCTTCAGTTCCTCCCCCAGTGGCTGGACATGTACCGGCCCCAGGTGGCGGTGCTGCTGGTCGGTTCGGCGAACATGTTCAACCCGTGGGGATACGACTTCGGCGCACGCAGCGGCGCGAGTGGGGCCGTGAGCCGGTTCTTCCACGGATTGCGGATCGTGAAGCTGGCGCGACTGATCTGGATCAACGGCAGCGCGAGGATGCTGGCGAGCAGCGCGGACGAGGACGCAGTCGCTGGCCAGAACTACGGCCTGGACGGACACTACGTGGAGGCCACCGTCTACCAGGAGGCCAAGTCCTACCTCAAGGAGAAGATGTCGGTCCGGGAGCCGGACGAGTACGACATGGTCGCGGACATGTGGCACTACCACAACACCGGCTACACGGACGTGGCGATCGACCAGTGCCGCATCCACCTCGAGCACGTGCCCGACCACCAGGAGCTGCTCGTGGCGATGGGCTACTACCACTACGAGAAGGGCGCATTCGTCGAGGCGGAGCGCTGGTATGTCGACGCGCTGAAGCTGCACCCCTCGTCACGGTTCGTCCGGGGGCAGTCCTCGTTCTTCTATTCCAACGCGGGGCGCGACTCGATCAAGATGGGCCGGTACGCAGACGCCGTCGACTACCTGTTCAAGGCGGTCGAGCAGAACCCGGACGACGAATACCACTACTACGCGATGAGCCGTGCGTTCGGTCTGCAGAGCCGGTACGACGCCGACCAGATGGTCGCGCGGTGCGAGGCGTTGCTGGAAGCGGATCCATCGCTGAGACAGAACCAGAAATTCATGAACCACCTCGAGATGTTCGAGCACCGTCAGGAGTGGGAGCAGCGCGTGGACGAGTGGCTCTTGGCCGACCTGGAGGAGATCCGCGGCCTCTGCCGCCGGGCGGGTGCCACCGTGGTCGTGCAGAACTACCCGGTCTCGTATCCACACGCAAATGATAGACTCCAGGCGCTGTCCAGGGACCACGACCTGCCGCTCGTCGACAACCTGTCGGCGTTCCAGCGGGCGATCGAGCGGTCCGGACGGGAGCCGTACCTGTTCGACGACGACCACTGCACGCCCCGGGGGCACCAGCTGATGGCCGAGAACGTGTACGGAGTGCTCGAGGCGGAGGGACTGCTGGACCGATGAGCAAGAAGAAGAAGCCCAACAAGACGCTTCAGCGCATCCGCAAGAACAACCAGCTGATCGTTCAGCTGTTCCAGATGATCGTCGAGACCAAGAAGTGGTGGCTGTTGCCGATCCTGTTCGTCCTGGCCATCCTGAGCCTGTTCGCCGCGCTGACCGGCAGCTCGTCCGTGTTGCCGGCGATCTACGCCCTGTTCTAGGCTTCCCCTGCATCCCTCCGTGCGAGGACGGTGAACGAGGTCCATGTCCGATCCGATCCTGCTGGTGCGCACGTTCGAGACCGTTGGCGCGGGCGGGCCGGTTCCGCCGGTGGGGTTGCTGTACGTGGCCGCCGCCGCCCGGCAGGCCGGCGCTGACGTTCGGCTGCTCGACACCGGCGTGGAGGAGGAGCCCCTGGAGGCGTTCGAGCAGGCGCTCGACGAGATCCGTCCCGCCGTGATCGGGTACAGCACCATGAGCTGCGAGGCGGACTGGATGTCGCGTCTGGCCGGGGTGGCCCGGCAGCGCCGCCCGGACGCGCTGCAGGTGGTGGGCGGCCCGCACGCGACGGTCGCCGGCGGCAGCGCCCTGGCCGGATCCGCCCTCGACGTGGTGGTGGTGGGCGAGGGGGAGGACTCCTTCGTCGAACTGCTGGCGATCGGAACCGCGGGGGATCTCTCGGTCATCGACGGGATCGCCTGGCGGAGGGACGGCGAGGTGGTGGTCAACCCGCCCCGCGGCTATCGCGAGGACCTGGACGAATTGCCCCACCCGGCGTGGGACCTCGTCGACCTGGCCGAGTACATGAAGGTGCCCAACTGGAACGGCGTGCTCAAGGGCAGGGTGCACGCGCCGATCGTGACCTCGCGGGGGTGCCCCTACAACTGCATCTACTGTCATGACTACTTTGGCAAGCGCGTTCGCGCCCGCTCGCCACAGAGCGTGGCCGAGGAGGTGGGCATCCTGCGCGGCGAGCACGGTGTGGACGAGATCCACATCGTGGACGACGTGTTCAACTTCAACCGGCCGAGGGCCCTGGAGGTCTGCCACGAGATCGGGGCGAGATACCGTGACATGCATTTCGCCTTCCCCAACGGACTGCGGGCCGACCTGATGAACACGGAGTTGATCGAGGCGCTGAGGTCGATCGGTACCTACCGCATCGTCTACGGCGTGGAGTCGACCACCCCTCGGCTGCAGAAGCAGATCCGCAAGAACCTGGACATCGACAAGGCGAGCGCGACCATCGATGCGACGTCGGAGGCCGGGATCATCACGGGGGGGTACTTCATGCTGGGATTGCCTGGCGAGACCCGGGAGGAGATGCTGGCGACCATCGACTTCGCCGTGCGCTCCAGGCTCGACACCGCCTCGTTCTTCAAGGCCACGCCCTACCCCGGATCGGTGTTCTACGACCAGACGGTGGCCGGTGGGGATGTGGCGGCACCCCAGGATCACGACGCCCACTTCTACTCGCCCGAGGGCTCCTATGGGGAGGTGTCGGCCGGTGAGTTGAACGACCTGATGCTGCTGGCACAGCGCAGGTTCTACTTCCGACCCTCGCGGGTCTGGCGGGGCTTCTTCAAGACCCCCCACAAGCTGGTGTTCCTGCGCAACCTGACCAACGCGCTGGCGCTGGTGTTGCAGGGAACCCTGGTCCGGGCGCTGACCCGGGACCGGGACGGGGCGGCGCTGCCGACCCCCGGGGACGAGGACGACCATGAAGACCGGTGAACTCAGGATCCGTGTGCCGTCGCGGAAGAGGGTGATCATCGTCACGGCAGGGCTCGCCTGCCTGGCGGCCATCCTCCTCGCCGGATGGGTGGCTGCGGGGTACCCGCTGTTCCTCCAGGGGGAGAAGTACGCGTACAACCCCGAGGAGCGGGGAGACCTGTGCCCGCGCCGGGAGCCGGGGCTGCGAAACGTGCCCTGCGTGCTGCCCGACATCCCGCACCTGGTCACGCTGGAGGGATTCGTCCCGCCCAACTACCGTACCAAGAAATTCCACTACTCGACCAACAGCATGATGTACCGGGGCGAGCGCGAATTCCCGCGCACCAAGGAGCCGGGGGTGTTCCGCATCATCGTCCTCGGTACCGGGGTGTCGTTCGGGAACGGGGTCGACGACGAGCACGTGTACTCGGCGATCCTGCAGGACAAGCTGGACCGGGTGGCCACGGCCGAGCGGAGGTTCGAGGTGTTCAACATGGCGATCCCCGGGTCGACCACGGACATCGGCGTGAGGGAACTGGACCGGATAACCCGGGAGTTCCAGTTCGACCAGATCGTATTCTGCTACGGCGTCAACGACGGTCTGCCCATGTTCGAGCGACCGGAGGAGCGGTACGCGGGCACACTGCTGCACATGATGCGGATGAAGCGGGAGCGGCAGATGGAGATGATGGTCGCGGTCGAACCCCGCTCGAGCTTCTACCCGTGGCCGTACGAGGGGTACAAGGCGAAGTTCGACCAGATCGTGGGGGAGGATCCGCACACGGACGTGATCGACCTGCCCGCCGTGATCGACGAGGTGGAGAAGCACCACGGCCTGCGGCTGGTCCGGGACGGCAACCGGCAGCAGGTGGTGGAGTACCACTGGGGGCGTCCGCGCGTGCTGTTCGAGACCGAGTACGAGGTCGCCGAGGGGGTGCAGTCGGTGGCGCCCGCCGTGTACGACTTCCTGGATACCCACCGCGTGCACCAGGCCTGCTACATCGACGGGGTCCACCTGTCGGAGGAGGGGATGCGGGTGGTCGCGGACGTGCTCTTCGACTACCTGGTCGCCAGGGGGGTCGCGGGCTAGCAGTCTTCGGGGAAACTCGATTCCCAAACGATTAGGATCACTTAGGAATC
>CAZXHG010000311.1:0-10709 GCA_964639985.1 uncultured Rickettsiales bacterium | reverse complement strand
CTCCCACTCGAACCGGTTCCATGGACTCCCGCGTGATCACAGGAGAAACTCTTCGTTACGCCGTCTTTTCGTAGCGTGAGCTTGGTAGGATAGCGGCCGCGTCCGGGGATGGCCCCTGGATGGGTGAATGGGCGCGGCCGCGGACCCTTGATCTTGCAGGACTGAGTGTCCGCGACCGCCCCCCGAAAGGACGGTCAGCATGGCACACGGTTCGGTCGAAGTCAGCTACACATCCGCAGATCTGGATCGCATCCCCGACGCGTTGACGGAGGGCGCGGCGCTCCTGATGGACCTCCGACGTCGCGGCGTCGTGGACACCGTCGGGGAGTTGGTGCGCATCCGTCGCCAAGGCGGCTTCTGCGGGCTGGACGTGTGGGTGTTCATGCTTCTGTTCTTCACGGCGGGTCTCGGCCGGGGCGTGAAGTCGTTCTGGGAGGACATCGCGCGGCCGCACGCGGCGCGCCTCGCGGCGCTTGCCGGCCGCCGCCGGCTGCCTTCCCCGGCCGCGTTGACGCGGGCGCTGGGAGCGGTGGAGCCGGAGCTGTTGCGCGCGTCATCGAGCGAGCTACTGATGGGGGTGCCCCAGGCAGACGACCTCCTGCGGCACCCCGCCGTGCAGACCTACGACGCGCAGGGCCAGGGGTGGCACGTGTACGACCTGGACCCCACGGTGAAGACCCTGAGGCACCGCGCGTTGCCGGTGGACGACGACCTGCCCGATCCACGGCGACGGTCGGCGGACACCGGGGCTCGGGGCCACAGTGGCCGCAAGCGCGGCGACATCCAGTTCCGGCGCGTCACCGTGCAGCACGCCGGATCGGGGGTGTGGACCCACGCCCACCTCTCGCCGGGCAACGGCGAGGGGATGATCGACTTCGAGCGGGGGGCGGACACCATCGTGGAGACCAGCGAGCGCCTGGGGCATCCGCTCGAACAGACGCTGGTCCGCATGGATGGTGAGTACGGTCACGTGCCGTGGTACGCGGCCTGCCGCGAGCGTGGGCTGCCGTTCATCACGCGGCTGAACCGCCGGACGCTGTACGAGTATCCCGAAGTGCTGGCCCGGCTGCGGTCGGCGACCTGGTACCGGGTGCCGGACAGTCTCTCCGGACCCCGTCGAGGCGCCGCGGACCTCGGCATCCTGACCGTGCATCCAGGCCAGGCGACACGGCGGCCGGATGGCGGCAAGTACGAGCCCATCGACGTGCGCGTGGTCGCGAGCCGGTTTCCGAGGACCGGCAAGGCCAACCACGGCCGGATCGTGGATGGCTGGCAGGTCGAGCTCTTCGCCGTGGACGTGCCCGCGGACGCCTGGCCCGCCCCCGAGGCCATCACGGCGTACTTCGGACGCAATGGCGAGGAGAACCGCTTCGCCCAGGAGGACCGCGAGCTGGGCCTGGACCGGATCATCAGCTACCACCTGCCAGGCCAGGAGCTGGCCACCCTGGTCGGGCTGGCCCTGTGGAACCTGCGTCTGGTCCGGGGCTTCGATCTCCAGCGACCGCCCCCTGTGCGCCCCGTGCAACCGCCGCGTCAGCCCCGGATCGATGATCGCGCCCACGAACACTGGCCCCGCGATCCCGTGCTCTGCCGCATCCTCGACGAACTGGACTGGACGGCGATGCTGGCCAAGCGTCCCGGCTGGGGGTGGGACGCCAGCCGAGGTGAGCTGATCTGCGAGGACGGACGCGGCCTGACGCTCACGACGGTCCGTCCGCAGGAGCACGCCCCGGGCAGGACGAACATCATCCTGCTGCGGCCGGTCCGCGGCTGCGAGGACTGCCCGCCGCGCTCGCGCTGCCTGCGGTCGGAACGACCCCAGGCGAGCAAGCACGTCGAGATCCCGATCCCGACCCCGGTCGCCGAACGACTTCGAGACCGGCTCGCCCTCGTCCGCAAGCTACCCTCCACTCAGGTCATCGAACCTGTCCGGCAGCAGGCCGGTCCCCGGGCCGTCGTGGACACGCTCTTCCTGCCGGCCGAGGCTCGTCACGCCTTCGAGGAGGTCTTCCACGGGGCCACGCTGCGAGTCCACGTGGACATCCCACCGCAGAACACGCAGCGATCCCGACTTCTGGCCATCGACGTGGCCGACCGACAGCGGCGACGCAAGACCTGGGTGCAGAACGTGGAACGCAACGAACTGCCCCACGACGCCAGGGTCAAGGTCGAGGTCGCCGGCTCGACGTCAATCAGGACGATGCTCGGCGAGGGCGACCAGGTGAAACCGGCGGCGCGGGCGGGATGACGGGGCGAGACGTGGCGGATTCAGATGTGATTCCAGTGGGTTTCATGGAACCGGTTCGAGTGGGAACTCGCCGTCCGCCTCGTTGCCCCAGCACGCCAGGCTGCCGTCGACGAGCACACCACAGTTGTGCAGGTCCCCGGCCGAGACCTGCAGGTAGTCCCCGGCAGGGACGTCGGTCTGGCCGTGGGAGTTCCAGCCCCAGCAGAGGACGTCGCCCGAGGCCGTGAGCCCGCAGGCATGAAGGCTGCCCACGCTGACCCGGGAGAACGGTTGGGCGGGCGGCTCCCCGTAGGGATCACCCCAACAGGTCGCGGCGCCGTCGGCTGCGAGCGCACAGGCCATGTTGTTCGCGTTCGCGTCCCAGCCCATGGAGACAGCCGCGAACACTCCCGCCGGTGGCCCGGTCTCGCCGCTGTCGTCCGCCCCCCAGCAGACCAGGGAACCGTCGTCGACCAGGGCACAGCCGTCATCGCTGCCCACGTCCACGTCCAGGTAGACCCCGTCAGGGGGCGACGCACGAAGGTCGTCGTTGCGGCCCCAGCACTGCAGCGAGCCGTCTTCGCGCAGTCCACAGCTGAAATCCACGCCCGCGCTCACCCGGAGCCAGGGGGACGGATCCAGCCCGTCGCAGTCCACGTCGATCCCGTCGCCGGGGAGTTCGTCCGCCGCGGGGTACACGGCCGCATCCCCGTCGTCGCAGTCCAGGTGACACACCATCCAGCCGTCGCCATCCCCGTCCACCTCGTCCCCGGCGATCGACCCGTCGCAGTCGTTGTCCAGCCCATCGCACAGCTCCTCGGCCCCCAGCCAGACCGTGGCATCGGCGTCGTCGCAATCGTTCGCGCACGTGGTCTGCAGATCCCCGTCCGCGTCGTCGAGGTTGGACAGCGGTTCGAGGTCGTCGCAGTCCCCGTCACAGGTGGTCCAGCCGTCCCCGTCCAGGTCGTCGAGGTTCAGGTCAGCGTCGTAGTCGTCGCAGTCCTCCCCGCCCGAGGCCAGGGAGGGGTAGCCGTCGCCGTCCGTGTCCGTACCGTCGATCCCGTCGCAATTCTGGTCGACGAGGTCGCCCACGTTGTCCGCGGCGTAGGGATTGACCGCCGGCATGGAGTCGTCGCAGTCCCCGTCGCAGGTGGTGAACCAGTCCCCGTCCACGTCGAGGGTCTCCACCGCGGGATCGCCGTCGTCGCAGTCGCTGCAGGCCGGGTCCAGGTCACCGTCGATGTCGAACTCGCCCGATGACTGCACGTGGTCGCAGTTGTTGTCCACGAGGTCGCAGACCTCGAGCGCGGCGGGGTTGATCCAGTAGTCACCCTCGTCGCAGTCACCGGTGCATGGCGAGAAGCCGTCGTGATCCAGGTCCACGGGATCCATGGTGGCGTCGCCGTCGTCGCAGTCGTCGTCGAGCGTGCTTGCGATGCCGTCCGCGCCACAGGGGCTGTGGCCATCCAGGTCCGCGTCCCCGGGGTGGAACGCCGGGTCGGCGTCATTGCAGTCCCCCTCGCACACCATGTAGCCGTCGGCGTCCATGTCGTACTCGGTGGGCGCCACCCACCCGTCGCAGTCGTTGTCGATGCCGTCGCACGCCTCCTGCGCCCCAGGGTGGCGGTCGTCGTCGCCGTCGTCGCAGTCGCCGTCGCACGTGGGCCAGCCGTCCGTGTCGAGATCCCACAGGTTCAGCGCGATGTCGTCGTCGTCGCAGTCCCCTGGTTCGGTGCCATCCGAGCAGGCCGGACCCGCACCGAAGTCGTACCCCTCACACGCCTCGTCGCCGTCGTCGTCGAACGCCTCGGTGCCCTCGTCCACGGCGTAGTCGCAGTCGTTGTCCACGCCGTCCGGGACCTCGGGCGCGCCCTCGTACACGGTGTCGTCGCCGTCGTCGCAGTCGTCGACACCGGCGGCGTGCCAGTCGCCGTCCTCGTCGACCAGGTCCACGCCGTCGCAGTCGTTGTCCACGCCGTCGTTGAACACGTCCTCCGCCCCGGGATTGACGAACGGGTCGTTGTCGTTGCAGTCGTAGCGTGGCTGGTGTTCGGGATCCAGGTCTTCGTTGGCCGGGTGTCCGTCGCAGTCCCGGTCCACGCCGTCACCGGCGAACTGGACCGTGCCCGCGCCGCACTCGTCACAGTCCGCGTCGATGCCGTCGCCGTAGGGATCCGCGGCGTCGGGGTGAATCGACCCGTCCTCGGGCTCGCAGTCCTCGCGGTCCTCCCAACCATCGCCGTCAAAATCGAACAGGGCCTCCGGTTGCGGACACCCCGCCAGGACGAACCACGGGACGAAGATCACCGTACGAATCACCGGTCTCGACATGGCAGCCCCCTCGGCTGCTCCGAAGCATATCAAACCTGCCGTTCACTCCCCGTCCGACGTGTCGCCGGTGGCCCTCTTGCGCAGGAAGGTGCGCAGGTCGGAGTCGGTGAACATCGTCACCAGCCACGGCGCGTAGCGGCACAGCATCCAGATGCCCCAGCTGTCGATGCCGGCCGTGGCCTCGAACCTCCCCTTGCGCACCTGGCGCAGCATGGCCTCGGCCACCACCTCGGGCGGGAACTGGCGGGACGACTTCTCCAGGGCCCAGGTCTCGGCCGGCTTGATCTCGTTCTCCCGCGCCAGCCCGGGCGTGTCCGTGGTCGGGGGATAGAACACGCTCACGCCCACGTCGTACGGCAGCAGGTCCTGACGCAGGCAGCGGGCGAACCCGGCGATGGCGTGCTTGGAGGCGGAGTAGGCGCCGTAGCCGAACAGGCCCATGAAACCCAGCATGGACGACACCAGGCAGATGCGGCCGCTACGCTGCTCCATGAAGTGGCCCAGCAGCGAGCGGGTGACCCGCACGTGACCCAGGTAGTTGGTCTCGATCATCTGCTCGAAGTACTCGTCCGGGATCTCGTGCAGGTAGCCGGTCAGGGCGTGGCCCTGGTTGCAGATCACCACGTCGAGCCCGTCCAGGCCCTGCAGCACGGCCCGGGAGGCCTCGGTCACGGATGCCGAGTCGGTCACGTCCACGGCCACGGCGCCGAGGATCTGGCCGTCCGCGCCCGCCTCGCGCATGGCGTCGAGCGTGCCGTCGAGGTGCTGCTGCTTGCGCGCGCCGATCCACACGTGCGCACCGGCCGCGGCGAGCTGGATGGCCGCGGCCCGGCCGATACCCTGCGATCCGCCGACGAGATAGACCTTCTTGCCCCTGTACCACTGCATGGCCCACACTCCCCTGGAGCGGTGGCTGTCGCCGCCGCGGCTGCATGGTAGCGGAAAGGCCGGGTCATGAGAATTCTGTACGGCGTGGTCGGCGAGGGCATGGGGCACGCCATCCGATCCAAGGTGGTCATCGACCACCTGATCCACGGCGAGGGCCACGAGGTGGAGGTGGTGGTCTCGGGGCGCGCCCACGAGGTGCTCAGCGAGTACTTCCCGGAGGTGCACCGCATCTGGGGCCTGTCCATGACCTTCGAGGACAGCCGGTTCAAGGTCTGGCGATCGGTGGTGGACAACCTGCGCGTGGCCCTCGACGAGGGCTTCCCCGAGAACGTGCGCCAGTACTTCGAGATCACCGAGGACTTCCGACCCGACTGCGTGATCAGCGACTTCGAGTCGTGGTCATACCTCTTCGGCAAGAGCCACCAGCTGCCCGTGATCTGCATCGACAACATCCAGATGGTGGCACGCTGTCTGCACGATCCGGGGTTCGTCGGCGTGCACCGCAAGGAGTACGAGCTGCAGAAGAACTTCGTGAAGACCAAGACCCCGAAATCGGACCACTACTACATCCCCACGTTCTTCTACCCGCCGGTGCGCAAGCCGCACACGACGCTGGTACCGCCCGTGCTGCGGCCGGAGATCCTGGACGCGGAGACCTCGATCGGCGAGCACGTGCTGGTCTACCAGACCTCCACCTCCAGCGAGGACCTGCCCGAGGTGCTGGCCGCCATCGACGAGCCGTTCCGGGTGTACGGCTACCGCCGCGACATCGACGCGCCCCTGACCGAGGGCAACGTCACGTGGTGCCCGTTCGACGAGCACGGCTTCGTGCAGGACCTGGCTTCGGCCCGGGCCGTGATCGCCAACGGCGGCTTCACCCTGATGGGAGAGACCGTTCACCTGCGCAAGCCCATGCTGTGCATCCCGCTGGTGTCCCAGTTCGAGCAGCTGCTCAACGCGTGGTACCTCGAGGAGCTGGGCTACGGCTTCTCCATGGACCGGCTGGACGAGCCCACGATCCGCACCTTCCTGGAGCGCCTGGACGACTACGCGGCCAACCTGCAGGGGTACGAACCGCAGGACAACTCGGTGCTGCTGGAGCAACTCGACGAGCGCCTCGATCGCATCGCCGCCGGGTTGGAATGACGACCGGATGAGCCTTCCCACGACCCGGGCCGAGCGCCTCGCCGCCGAGAACCGCTCGCTGCGCAACGCGATCCACCTGCTGCACCGGGTTGCCGACCTGGTCACGGCCGAGCCCGAGCTGGAGCCCACCTGCTATGCGCTGCTGACCGGCGTGACCGCCGGTGTCGGGCTGGGTCTGAACCGCGCCATGCTGTTCATGACCGACCCGGACGACCGGCGCATGCTGCGGGGCGCGGCCGCGGTGGGACCGGCGGACCGGGACGAGGCCGACCGGGTGTGGAGGTCCATCGAGGCCGAGGGCCCGGACCTGGCCACCCTGTACGAGGTGGGCCTGCACCTGCGGGACGACCGCCCCGGCGCGCTGGACCGGATCGTGCGCGCGACCGCGGTACCCATCCGCGGCCGCAGCCCGGTGGCCCTGTGCCTGCGCCGCGGCGACGTGGTCTTCGCCGAGGGGGGGGACGACCTCGACGGCCTGCTGCACCTTCCCACCACGGTGGCCGCGCCGTTGCGGGGTCGGCGCTCCGTGCACGGCGTGCTGGTGGCGGACAACCGCTTCACCGCCGAGCTGCCCGACGAGGTGGCCCGGCTGGTGTTCGGCCTGCTCGCCGACCACGCGGGCAGCGCCATCGAGGCCGCCCACGAGTACGAGCGGGTGGCGGCCGAGGCGCGCACCGACGCGCTGACCCAGCTGCGCCACCACGGCAGCCTGATGGACGACCTGGCCGGGGCGGTGCGCGAGACCACGACCTCGGGCGAGGCCCTGGGCCTGGCCATGATCGACCTGGACGACTTCAAGTCGGTCAACGACACCCTGGGGCACCTGGCGGGCGACGCATTGCTGGCGGGCGTGGCCGCCCGCATGCGCGACGTGGTGCGCGCGGGCGAGACCCCCTACCGCTACGGCGGCGAGGAGTTCGCCGTTGTGCTGCCCGGCGCGGACACGACCGCGGCAGCCCGGGTTGGCGAGCGCATCCGCCGCGCGGTGGGCGACCAGGCCTTCCCCATCGGTGAGGGGGACGGTCTCCGGGTCACCTGCTCCGTGGGGGTCGCCTCGCTGCCCGCGCACGCCACGGATGCCCAGGCCCTGGTCGCATCGGCCGACGCGGCGCTGCTGGCAGCCAAGGCCGCGGGCAAGGACCAGGTGGTCAGCGCCTGAGCTCGGCGCCGAGCTCCTCCACGTACGACTGGACCGCGGCCGCGGTGACCGTGCCGGGGGCGCACACGTGCATCGTGAGGGTGCCGCGGAAGCCGGTGACCACGGTGACGGGCGCGTCCAGGCCGATGATGAACGGCCCGGCGATGGACGCGGTCAGGGCGCGCTCGCCGAACGGGGCAACGGCCTCGTCCAGGGCGCCGATGTTGGTCATGGCCAGCACCCGGCGGAAGAACGACAGCAGCGTGCCGATGAACACCCGGGCGTACGCGCGCAGCAGGCCGTGGGGCATCCACCCGGCGAGCACGGTGGGCAGCAGCACGTAGGCCATGCCCAGCAGCCGGCGCTTCTGCTCGCCGATGGCGGCCGACGCCGCGCGCACCGCGCCGTCCCGCTGGCCGAGCGCCGCGCGCTTCAGCGCCACGAGGCTGACCGCGTGCAGGTTGGTCACCAGCAGGGCGGGCTCGGCCAGGTAGCGGCGCAGGTCGATGGTGTAGGCCGCGCCCACCAGGCCGCGGCGGCTGCGCCGGGCCGCCAGGCTGGCGACCGTGCCCACCAGGCCGTCGTTGAGCGTGGCGTCGAGGTCACGGCACGCACGCTGGAAGGCCGCGACCTCGTCGGGATCCATCACCATCGGCCGCCAGCGGATGGGCGCGTCCGCCTCGCCGGTCTCGAACGGCGGCTCCAGCCGGCCGATGCGCATCACCGACAGGGGCTGGATCGCCTCGCGGAACAGCTCCCCGGTCAGGGTCGGCAGGTCGGACAGGCGCAGGGCGCGTGCCGGCGCGAGCAGGCTCCGCTCCAGGCCCGGCGGTGGGTGCGGCTCGCCCCCGCACAGGGAGCAGCCCACCACCTGGGTGATCGCCTTCATACCGCCGCCGTCGGCCAGCAGGTGGTGGGCGGTGAGCACCAGGCGGGTGCCCCCCGGGTGGGTGAGCTGCACCATGCGGAACTGGGGCTCGCCGAACACGGCGAACGGCCGGCTCAGCTCGGCGCGGGTGAGTTCGTCGACGGGCTGGTCCGACTCCAGCACGCGCACGAGGTCCGCTGGCCCCCCGTCCCAGGGCAACCATGCGTCGCGCCAGAAACGCTGGCAGTACACCCGGCCCAGCACGGGGAAGGCGGCGATCGCGGCCGCAGCCGCCCCCTCGAGCGCGGCCCGCTCGAACGGCGCGTCCAGGTCGATCAGCACGTGCAGCGACCCCAGCGGGACCCGGTCGACGGCGCCGCCCACCAGGGCGTCGGACAGCTCGGCGCGCATGGTCAATCCCTCTCCCCGGACATGGTCCACCGCGCGTCCGGTCGAGGCAAGGGCGGTCCGGGCACACGACGACATCTGCTAGGATCATCGACTGGATATCCCGTGAGTGGGACCCGCGCCAACCGACGCGGGACGGGAACCGAGGGAATCGAGAGGGGCCGTCCATGTCCAACCAGCCTGTTGCGGGCCGTGGCTCGTTGTTCCTGTGTCTGCTGATCCTGCTGTCGACGAGCGCACTCGCGTGCCCGGACGCTGACAGGGAACCTGCTCCTCCCGAACCGGACGGGGCGGTTGCCCCGGGAGCCGACGAGGTGCAGGCCGCGGCCAGCTGGTCGCCGGAGGCCACGCTCGTGGACATCGGGCCCGACGCGGACGATCCGGGATCGGCGCCGCGCCAGAACTGCCCCGACCCATCGATCCTCACCCCGCCGGGGTCCTGCCCGACCGAGTGCACCGGTGGATGTGTGGGCACCGAGTGTTTCGTCGAGTGCAGCGGAGCGGACGACTGCGGCCTGGAGACGGTCGACTGCCCCGACGGCATGGACTGCATCGTGCAGTGCAACGACGTCTCCTCGTGCCAGAGCATGGTCGTGCTGTGCCCGGACCCGGGCGCCTGCGTGGTGGAGTGCAACGCCACCTCGAGCTGCCAGAGCATGGAGGTGTACTGCGAGGGGATCGACGCGTGCTACGTGGACTGCAACGCCACGTCCACCTGCCAGTCCGGCATGGTCGAGTGCGACCTCGGGCCGTGCGAATCCGAGTGCACGGGCCTGTCCGCCCATCTCGACGCCACCGACTGTGGGGCCTCCTGTCACTGCGAGGACTGGTGCGACAACTGGGACGACGACGGCGACGGCTACGCCGAGGTGGACGGCGACTGCGACGACACCGATCCCTCCCTGAATCCGGGCGAGACCGAGCTCTGCGACGGCCTGGACAACGACTGCGACGGCGGCGTGGACGAGGACTTCGACACGGACGGCGACGGCGTGGCCACCTGCGCCGGGGACTGCGACGACGGGGACCCGACGGTGAACCCGGACGCGGACGAGCTCTGCGCCGGCGTGGACGACGACTGCGACGGCACGGTGGACGAGGAGACCGAGTGCTACGACGACGACGGGGACGGCTACACCGAGGTGGGCGGGGACTGTGACGACGCCGATCCGGACGTGAACCCGGTCGAGGTCGAGGTCTGTGACGGGGTGGACCAGGACTGTGACGGCACGGTGGACGACCAGACCGAGTGCTACGACGACGACGGGGACGGATTCAGCGAGGTCCAGGGGGACTGCGACGACGCGAACCCGGCGGTCAACCCGGCGGACGCGGACGGCGACGGGGTGTCCTCCTGCGACGGCGACTGCGACGACGGTAGCGACGACACGTACCCGGGCGCCCCCGAGGAGTGTGACGGCGAGGACAACGACTGTGACGGCGCGGCCGGCGCGGACGAGACCGACGCGGACGGGGATGGGTACATGCCCTGTGACGGGGACTGCGACGACAGCGACGCGTCCCTGGTGCCCACGGACGGGGACGGCGACGGCGCCAGCCACTGCGACGGAGATTGCGACGATTCCGACGCCGCACTGAACCTGGACGACGCGGACGGGGACGGGCACACCACGTGCGACGGGGACTGAGACGACACCGACCCCGCGCTCGACCTCGACGACGAGGACGGCGACGGCCACGAC
>CAZXHG010000310.1:0-10737 GCA_964639985.1 uncultured Rickettsiales bacterium | reverse complement strand
GTACATCCGCCGCGGCACGCCGTTCCGGGCGTTCCTCATCGGCGGCCACCAGGAGAAGAGCCGCCGCGGCGGCACCGAGAACGTGTCCTCGCTGGTGGGCCTCGGCGCGGCCTGCGAGCTCGCAGGCCAGCACATCGACGACGAGAACACCCGGGTCCGCGCCATGCGCGACCGCCTGGAGCAGGGCCTGCTCAGCGGCGCACCCGACGCGCGGCTCAACGGACACCCGCTGCACCGCCTGCCCAACACGACCAACGTCAGCTTCGAGTTCGTCGAGGGCGAGGCGATCCTGCTGCTGATGAACCAGTTCAACATCTGTGCCTCGTCCGGCTCGGCCTGCACCAGCGGATCGCTGGAGCCGTCCCACGTGCTGCGCGCGATGGGTGTGCCGTACACCGCGGCCCACGGCTCGGTCCGCTTCAGCCTCAGCCGCTACAACACCGAGGACGAGGTGGACTTCATCCTGGAGAAGCTGCCGCCGATCATCACCCGGCTGCGCGAGATCAGCCCGTTCGGCCGCGACTCGGCCGAACGGGATCGCCAGTGGCCCGGCACCTGAACGACCACCGAACACCCGCGAGGGCAACCCCATGAGCTACGACACCGAACGCAAGGCGGCCGTGCACGCCGTGGCCGCGGCCAGCCGGCTGTGCGCGGCCGTTCAGGACGCGCTGGTCTCCGAGGACTCCCTGGCCAAGAAGGACCGCTCGCCGGTCACCGTGGCCGACTACGGCGCCCAGGCCGTGATCTCGCTGATGCTCGCCGAGCAGCTCGGCGCAGAGCCGGTCGTGGGCGAGGAGGACACCTCGGAGCTCCGCTCCGACGCCGGCGCCGTGCTTCGCGAGCGCATCGTGCGGCACGTCCAGCAGCTGCGCCCGGGCGAGGCCGAGCAGACCATCCTCGGCGCCATCGACCGCTGCAACCACGAAGGCGGCCCCACGGGGCGCCACTGGACCGTGGATCCGATCGACGGCACCAAGGGCTTCCTGCGCGGGGACCAGTACGCGGTCGCCCTCGGCCTGATCGAGGACGGCGAGGTGGTGCTCGGCGTGCTCGGCTGCCCCAACCTGCCCGTGCACTGGTCCACCCCGGACGGCGAGCGCGGCTGCCTGTTCATCGCCGTGAAGGGCGGCGGCGCGTTCCAGCGCGCCGTGGACGGCGGCGAGGAGCAGCCCATCGCCGTGGCCGACCTGGCCGACCCGGCCGCGGCCTCGTTCGTGGAGTCGGTGGAGTCGGGCCACTCGTCCCACTCGGACTCCGCCCGCATCGCCGACCTGCTCGGCGTGGTCAACCCGCCGGTCCGCATCGACTCCCAGTGCAAGTACGCCGCCGTGTCCCGCGGCGACGCGGCCATCTACCTGCGCCTGCCCACCCGCAAGGGCTACCAGGAGAAGATCTGGGACCACGCCGCCGGCTGGATGGTGATCCAGGAGGCGGGCGGTCAGGTCACCGACATCCACGGCAAGCCGCTGGACTTCTCCATCGGCCGTACGCTCGCGAACAACAAGGGCGTGGTCGCCACCAACGGCCGCATCCACGACCGGGTGGTCGCGGCGGTGGGTGAGGTGCTGGGGTAGCTACGGCACCCACCCCTCCGGACACGACAGCGTCTCCCGCAGTACGTAGCCGCTGGTGACCTTGCTGCCCACGAAGCGGGCGAACATGAACGGGTCGGCGTCGTCGACGGACGCGGGTACGACCTGCACCTGGTCGCCGGCGATGACGTAGGCCTTGCGCTTCGTGCCGGCGTCGCGGCCATCGTGGAAGTGGGACCGCTCCGCGGTCACCGTGCAGGTCGGCAGGTCCCCTACCCTCGTCAGCTCATCCCCGGGCCAGCCCGCTCCGCAGCAGTCGAAGGCACCGCTCAGCGCGGCGCGGTCCCCGCGCAGGGTGAGCGAGACCGCTCCGTCCTGCAGCCGGTAGCCCACGCCGTCCTGCCGCCCCTCGCCCCAGCACTCGCACACGTGGGCCGCGCCGAACACGGCGCCGTACGTCCACGCCACCGCATCGTCGCGCGTCGCCAGGAACAGGTTGCCGATCTCGCTGCGGTACGTGCCGCTGGCCGCGGCCGGCTCCCGCGGCTGCTCGGCCTTGCCCAGCACGGCGGTTGCGGCACGGAAGGAGGCCAGCCAGGCCTCGGCCCGGCCGGCCGGCACCTCGGACCAGCCTGCATTCATGGGCGCGTCCGGATCGAGGGTCCGCTTGCCGATGAACTGCACCACGGCCGGCGGCATCTCCGCGTACGGCTGCAGGATCGCCGGCAGGGTCATCGACGGCGCCCGCCCCGACTGCGAGTACGAGCTCCACAGACCGTCGGAGCACGCGTAGCAGGCGTCGCCAGTGAACTGCATCACCAGGCGCAGCCTGCCGCACTCGTAGCTCGGCAGCAGCATGGTCAGCGCCAGCTCCTCCGGCGACTCGGGCGCCATGTCGTCCTCGTCGTTCGCCCGCATCGCCGCCCACGCCCGTGCCCGCTCCCGCTGGTTCGCCGCGGCGAGCTCCGCTGACGTCAGCAGGTCCGCGGCCTGCCCCGTGCGGGTGTCGAACACGAAGAAGCTCGCCGAGGAGCCTCCGTGCGCCGCGCCGCACCAGTACTCGTGGATGTCCTCGCGGACGAACAGGTAGGGGCCGACCGTGCCAACCAGGCCGGGGGCCTGGTCGCGGCTGCCCGAGATCCCGTCACTGGGGCCGCTCACGATCTCCTGTCGCGCGCCGCCCGCGAGATCCACGATCTCCACGGCGTGGCCGACCTGCTCCTCAGGACAGCCGCTCGTATCCTCGACGAAGTCCTCCGGGGCGTCGCACGCACACACCCGGTTGACCAGGGGCCGGGCATGCCACGCCCACATCCCCTCCCCGCCGGCCACCACCACGCGGGGCTGGTTGGCCAGGTCCTCGAACGAATCCCCGCTCCCCCGCACCCAGTGCGTGGTGGTCGCGCCCCCAGGCTCCACCAACCACACGAGGTAGTCCGCTGCCCCCCCGCTGCGGGGCGCAACCAGTGCGGCCAGCGCCGCGATCACCAGGATCGACCTGCTCACAGCTCCTCCTCCTCGTCCCCCCGGGGCTCGGTCCGCGGCCAGGACGCGAAGATCCGGCCGAACGCCGCGGCCGCGGGCTCCATCCCGGAAGACCGGGTCATCACCACGCACACGGTCAGGCGCCGCTCGACCAGGTAACCGAGGAACCAGTTGACCAGGGCCGTGGGGTCGTCGACCCGCGCCTTGGTGCCGGTCTTGCCCAGCACGGTCTCTCCCTCGACCGCGGCCGCCGTGGCCGTTCCGTACTCCACTGCCCCCTCCAGGCCGTCCACCAGCAAGGCCTGGTACTCGAACAGCGCCGGCAGGGTGGCGATCACCTCGCTGCGGGGCTGGTCACCGCGCCAGGGGCGGTGGCACTGGCCGTCCCCGACCAGCCCGGAGAACGCCACCAGCATGTTCAGCGGCGTGACCTGCAGGTCACCGAGGTTGCCCGCGCCTGCGAGCGCCAGGCGCTCCCCCTCCAGCCCCTCGGGCCAGCGGCCCGGGGGTTCGGCTTCGTCGAACCCGGTGGGCGCCAGCAGCGCGAAGTCGTCCACCGCGCGGCGCAGGCGCTCGGCGCCCAGCCGCTCGCCCTGGGTGTAGAAGAACACGTTGCAGCTCTCGGCCAGCGCCCGAACGATGCTCGGCCGGCCGTGGCCCGACCGCACCGAGCACGGGTGGATGGTGCCGCCGTGGGAATACGTGCCCGCGCACGCCACCTCGTCGTGGGGACCGAGCAGGTCCTCGTCCAGCAACGCGTAGGCAGTCACGACCTTGAACGTGGAGCCGGGTGGGTACACGCTGCGCACGGCCACGTCGGCGTTGACCAGCGCCTGGATCTCCCCGGTGGCCGGATCCATGGCGATGAAGGCGTCGTCCGGGCCCAGGACCCGTGTCGCCGCCTCCTCGAGCGTGGCCGGCGGCCCGGTCGGCGGGGGCGCGACCGTGGGCTGCTCGGCCCCGGTCACCGGCTCGTCCGCGGGGGTGGCCGGTTCCTCCCCCGGGCCGCCGTCTCGGCCACAGGCCGTCAGCGTCGTCAGGGCGAACGCGATGATCAGTGCACGTGTCCGCAAGGGGCCTCCCGGCAGGCGGGCCAAGGATACCGTATGCTGCGGATCCGTTCGCGGAGGACGACCATGGCCCCACGCTGGACCGCAGCGCTGACGCTCACCCTGCTGACCCTCGCCACCGGCTGCACCATCCCCTGCTCCAAGGTCCGCTCCGAGGTGGACGGCCGGTACGCGGCCCTGCCCGACGAGATCCGGCGCGGCGCCGACCCGGGCGGGGACGGCTACGACCTGACCCTGACCGTGCCCGCGGACCTGCTCGACGCGAGCTTCCAGCACCTGGTCGAGGCGGGCGCGGTCGAGACCACCCAGAAGCTGTCCGTGACCGTGCCCCTGCCCGACCTGTCCGGCGGCATGGAGGTGCGCTTCCGCGCCGACCTGAAGGAGATCAGCTTCCAGCCCGTGGCCGGCGAACCTGCACGGGTCCAGGCCCACGCCGTGGTCCGGCTGCGCGGCAACGCGTCGCGCGAGCTGTTCGACCTCACGGCCACGGTCGACGGCCCGGTCGAGCTGGTCACCCGGGCGAAGAAGGGCCAGGCGCCCGCGTTGTTGCTGCGCATCGGGGACCTCGAGGACTCGGAGATCGCCCTGCAGGGCAGCTTCCTCGGCCAGGCCCTGACCACGGAGCTGGAGGGCCTGGTGCCCAGCGGCGCGCTGGGTGACCTGCTGGGCTCGATCGGCATCGACGCGACCCTGCTGCGGCCCCTGGAGCAGGCGTTCGAGGACGCGGCCCGCAAGCACACCACCGCCGCGGTGCAGCAGCTGCTGGCCGACGAGGTGGGGGACGTGCAGGTGCTGGAGGTCGGCCCGGTGCGGATGGGTGAGCTGGAGCTCGTGCCCACCGGCGTCGGTCTGGCCACCGGTGACGGCTGGGTCGCGCTGGGGATACGGACCGACCTGGACTCGGGGCGCGGCGCGCTGACGCTGGGGCCCCCGGCGGGTCGGCCACGGGGCAAGGTGCAGGTGCAGGCCAGCGAGCCGTTCCTCGGCCGCGCCGTGCAGCTGGCCTACCTCGAGGGCATGATCCCGCGCTCCTTCGACGACCAGGGGCAGACCAGCGGCGACGGGCCCAACTTCGTGGAACCCCTCGGCATCCGGCTGGAGAGCACGCCGCAGGCCGGCGTACGGGTCTCCCGCTGCGACGAGCCGTGCGGCTGGGCCGAGCTGTGGGCCGACCTCGACACCACGGGTGCCGGTGCGCGGGACATGGACATCACCGTCGGCGACGTGGAGGTGGAGGAGGCCCGGGGGGCGGGCAGGCTCGTCGAGCTGGTGCTGTGGCACCAGGAGAAGGTGATGGGCGAACCGGTGGCGTTCGTGCAGCAGGTGTCGCGGGTGCTCGAACCGACCGTGGGCGACGCGCCCCTGGAGCTGCGCATCAACCGGGTGTCCACCGGCGACGGCGTGCTGACCCTGTCGCTGGGCTACCAGATCGCGACGACGGCCTCCCCGAGCGGACGCACCACGGGAGGGCGCAAGCCCGCGGGTGCGGGTGGCCGGGGCAAGCGCGAGCGCTAGCTTGAACGCGCGACGCCGGTGCAATACCATCGGCGCCGGGCGGGATTCGGCACGGGAGAATCGGGATGGCGATGGCATCCGGTGAGGGGCGCGGCCAGTGGGGCACGCGGCTCGGCTTCATCCTCGCGGCCGCCGGCAGCGCGGTCGGCCTGGGCAACATCTGGCGCTTCCCCTACGTGGCCGGCGAGAACGGCGGCGGCCTGTTCGTCGCCATCTACCTGTTCTGCGTGGTGCTGATCGGTCTGCCGATCATGATCGCCGAGGTGCTGATGGGCCGGGCGACCCAGTCCACGCCCGTGAACTCCTTCGGCAAGCTGGCCCGCGACGACGGCCGCTGGAGCCCCTGGCAGCTGGTGGGCTGGATGGGGGTGCTCACCGGCTTCATCATCCTGTCCTACTATGCGGTCGTGGCCGGCTGGGTCTGCAAGTACTCGCTGCTGGCGATCTCCAACGCGTTCAAGGGCATGACCCCGGACCAGATCGAGACCCAGTTCAACACGGTCTACACCTCGGTGGGCGGCAACCTGCTGTGGCTGGGCGTGTTCATGGCCATGACCCTGCTGGTGATCCTCGGCGGCGTGCAGAAGGGCATCGAGCTGGCCGCGCGGGTCCTGCTGCCGGTGATGTTCCTGCTGATGATCATCCTGGCGGTGCGCGCCCTGACCATGGACGGCGCGGGCCAGGCGCTGGACTTCGTGTTCATGCCCCACGCCGACCGCATGAAGCCCTCGTCCGTGCTCGAGGCCATGGGCCAGGCGTTCTTCAGCCTGTCGCTGGGCATGGGCGCCATGCTGACGTACGGCTCGTACCTGTCGCGCCGGGCCAACATCATCACCTCGTCGGGCTGGATCACGCTGCTGGACACGTTCGTGGCCCTGATCGCGGCGGTGATCATCTTCCCGATCCTGTTCACCTTCGTCGACGAGCCCCAGGCGGGTCCGGGCCTGGTGTTCCAGACCATGCCGATCCTGTTCAGCCAGATGCCGATGGGGTGGCTGGTGTCGGTGATGTTCTTCACCTTGCTGCTGCTCGCAGCGCTGACCTCGTCCATCTCCCTGCTGGAGGTGGTCACGGCCACGGCCATCGACACCATCGGCATGACCCGGCGCACCGCGGCCATCGTGGCCACGGTCGGCATCGCCGTGCTGGGCGTGCCGTGCGCGCTGTCGGGCAGCGACTCGTTCTGGGGCCGCCTCACCATCCTGGACAAGAACTTCTTCGACTTCATGGACTACCTGGCCGCCAACTGGGCCCTGCCCCTGGGCGGGCTGCTGATCGCGCTGTTCGTGGGCTGGTTCATGAATGCGGAGCGGCGGCGCAAGGAGCTGATCGAGGGCACGAGCTCGGAGATGGCGGCGGTGTGGGACCGCTTCTACCTGGTGTGGCTGGGCCTGCTGCGGTTCGTGGTGCCCGCGCTGGTGTTCC
The DNA here is from genome assembly GCA_964639985.1 of uncultured Rickettsiales bacterium. GTDB lineage: Bacteria > Myxococcota_A > UBA796 > UBA9615 > CAYRNR01 > CAZXHG01. The sequence goes on along the minus strand of CAZXHG010000310.1, from coordinate 3,707 downwards.
TGGTGCTGCTCAACAAGATCGGCGTGCTCAAGACCGAGTGGATCGACGGCCTGTTCGGCGGCTGAGCCACAGCCCGGCGGCCACGGCCAGCATTCCCCACAGCCCCGCAGACCGCTGCTCCGCGCTGGTGCAGCTGCACCCTCCGCCCACGTCCGAGGGGTTCTCGTTCATCGGTGGATCACTGACCTCGGCGCTGTCGTCGTCGTCCGCCACGTCGTCGTCGGACGTGTCGTCGTCCCCTGTGGCGTCGTCGTCGTCCGAGGCGTCGTCGTCCCCGGTGTCGTCGTCGCCCGTATCGTCGTCGTCCCCGGCCGAATCGTCGTCGGCCGAGTCGTCGTCGTCCGCGGCCGAGTCATCGTCGTCCCCGGTGTCGTCGTCCCCGGTGTCGTCGTCCCCGGTGTCGTCGTCGTCCCCCAGGCCGCCGTCGGCCTCGGCGTCGTCGGACGGGCCCCAGCAGCCGAGGTCGTCCGGGTGGTCGACCTGGCCGTTGCCGTCGTTGTCCACGCCGTCGTCGCACTCGGTGACCGCCACCTCCACCTCGATGGTGTGCGACGAGGTCCCGGTCAGGGACGTGGCCCACACCGTGAGCTGGTGCATGCCCGGGGTGAGGGCCGCGCAGTCCCACTCCCCCTGCCACACGGACGGCGCCACCTCGACCATGGGGAAGTCGTCCGCCCCGTCCACCTCGAACTCCACCATGGCGATGGCCTGGGTGTCGAACACCAGCGCGCGCACCGGGTTGGCGGTCTGGTTCACCGAGATGGGGTACGCATAGGGATTGGTGCCGCCCAGTGAGGTGTCCGTGGGCGAGGTCACCAGCACGTACGGCCAGGCGCCGAAGTCCACGGCGCGAACGGCCACACCGTCGTGGTCCACGGCGAACAGCCCCAGGTTCTCCGTCTCGGAGCGGCCCAGGGTGTCGAGGTTGAAGTGCAGGGTGGCGTCCTGCCACATCACGCCGTGGTTGTGGATGTGGCCGTTGGCCCACGCCGACACCTGGTGGTCCTCCAGCAGGGTGGTCATCTCGCCGTCGCCGTAGTCGAAGTACGACAGCGGGTAGTGGGTGAACACGAAGGCCAGGTTGGCGCTGCCGTAGTTGATCAGCGAGTCCTCGAGGAACACCAGCTCGTCCGTGTCCAGGCCCTGGGACTCCAGGCCGGGCATGGACCCGTCCGTGTCCGCGGTGTTCAACCCGATGAACAGGTACTCGCCGTAGGCGAAGCCGTGGGTCCACGCCTCGTGCCAGGCGCCATGGGCCTGGCCGGTCAGGGAGTTGGCCAGGTAGTAGGTCATGCCCGGGTCGGTGTAGGCGTCGTGGTTGCCGGCCACGTCGTGGAAGAAGGTGATGTCCATGCCCCAGCCGTCGATCACCGAGCGGTACTCGTCCCACTCGTCCTGGTACTGCCAGGTGGGCCAGAGCCAGCCGTTGGTGGCATCGACGATGTCGCCGGTGAGCACCACGAACTCGGGCAACACGGTGTCCACGGTCTCCCCGACGAGCGCGTCGAGGTTGTCGGTGTCCTGCGTGCCGTACAGCAGGTTCTCGCCCACGTGGGTGTCCGAGATCTGCAGGAACCAGAACAGCTCGTCGTGGTCCTCGAGGTAGCGGGCGCCGTAGGGATCGATGGCCAGGGCGGGTGCCGCGAGCAGGATGGCCAGGATGCCGGCTCCGCAGATCAGCGAGTTGCGCGCCTCCATGACGCCTCCAATCGGTTCGAGGGGATCATATATACTCCGCGCTCTGCTGGAGGGTCGACGATGGACAGGTTCGGCAACTGGTTCACGCTCGGGCTCGATCACCTGCGCGACAACTGGCAGCAGCACATCGTGCCGGCGCTGGTGTTCTTCGGCGTCCTCATGGGCCTGGCCGTGGTGTTCTCGGTCCTGGCCCTGGGCGCGATGTTCGGCCTGATGGCCGCGGGCGAGGAAGAGCTGGGGGTGATCGCGGTCTTCGTCGTCGTCGGCATCGAGATGATCGTGGTGCCGCTGATCGTGGCGCCGCTGCAGGTGGGGTACATGCGGGGCGTGCTCAAGTCGATGCGTGGCCAGGGCGAGCTGACCGCCGGGGACCTGTTCAGCGGCTTCTCGCGAACCCCCTCGGCCGTGATCGTGCTGCTGATCACGGTGTTCGGAGGGGGGATCGCCTTCCTGTTCTTCGTCTTCCCCGCATACCTGCTCGCAGCCCTGTTCTTCCACGCCATGCCCGCGGTGGCCGACAAGGGGCTGGGCCCGATCGCCGCCATCCAGGAGAGCATCCGTCTGGTCAAGCCGAACTTCTGGCCGATGGTGCTCTACGTCGTGATCTACGGGATGGCACTCGGCTTCGTGGCCTACATCCCGCTGATCGGCCCGCTGGTGATGTTCCCGATGATGATCATCTTCGCCGTGGCCCCCTACCTCGACGCCCAGGAGGAGGCGGACGGCGCCGCGCCCGCGGACATGGACCAGTGGCAGGACGAGCAGTTCGGCTCGGTGTGACCTTGGCCCGCTTCGTCCACGAACCCCTGGACACCGAGATCCAGGCCATCGCCGGCCACTACGTGCTCACCCGCGAGGTCCGCCTGCCCTGGAACGACCGCGAGCTGCTGTACCTCGTGGGCCACGCCATCTTCGACACCTCCTGCTGCGGCATGGGCGGCTGTGGCTACGCCATCGTGCCCGGCTACGTGCTGCGCTGGAAGCACGGCGAGGACGGACGCGGGAGGCCGGTGTCGGAGGTGGAGGCGGTGGGGGACGAAGAGGACCGCCGCCAGCTGGTGGCGCACATCAAGCGCGAGGAGAGCCTCCCGCAGGTGCAGTTCCTGTAGCCCCCACCTTCGCTCGCTGCGCTCGCGAGTGAGGGGTCGTGCACGCACGAACCCTTGTTCCCCGCGGTGACCCCCGGCATCATGCGGCGACGAACCCTCGGGGGAGGATTCGGGAGGATGACCATGACGCGTACCCTGCTGGCCCTGCTGTGCTCGCTGTCCCTGCTGCTCGCGGTGGGCTGTCCGGACCCGGCCGACGACGACACGACCGGCGACGACGACGTCGCGGACGACGACGACACGGCCGACGACGACGACACCACGCCCGGTGACGACGACGACACGGCCGACGACGACGACACCGCCGACGACGATGACGACGACACCGCCGCCGACGACGACACCGCGCCGCCCGCGGACGCCGACGGCGACGGCTACGACGAGACCGAGGACTGCGACGACAACGATCCCGACGTGCACCCGGGCGCGGACGAGGGCTGCGACGGCCTCGACACGGACTGCGATGGCGACATCGATCCCGAGGAGCAGGACAACGACGGTGACGGCTACGCCGAGTGCGAGGGCGACTGCGACGACGTCAACGCCGTGGTCTACCCGGGAAACGCCGAGGTGTGCGACGGATACGACAACGACTGCTCCGGCACGGCCGACGACATCGGCGACGCCGACGGCGACGGCTGGTCGGCGGGTGACGACTGCGACGACAGCGACCCGGACGTCAACCCGGGTGCGGCCGTGGTGTGCGGCGACGGCGTGGACAACGACTGCGACGGCAACACGGACACGGGCCAGGACGGCGACGGCGACGGGTACGACGTGTGCGCCGACTGCGACGACACCGACGCCACCACCTACCCGGGCGCGTACGAGGACTGCAACGACGGCGTGGACAACGACTGCGACGGCGCGCTGGACGAGGGCGCGGACGCCGACGCCGAC
>CAZXHG010000309.1:0-10756 GCA_964639985.1 uncultured Rickettsiales bacterium | reverse complement strand
GGCCGTGGAGTTGCCCTTCGTCGGCTTCGTCGAGGAGTGTGACGACGGCGTGCCGGACGCCGTGGACGGCGACGGCTTCGGCGGCGGCGGCGGCGGCGACGACTGCGACGACGCGGACCCGGCGATACACCTCGGGGCGGACGAGGTTCCGTACGACGGCGTGGACCAGGACTGCGATGGGACCGACCTGCTGGACGTGGACGGCGACGGGTTCGAGGTGTTCGTGGATTGCCACGACCGGGACCCGGCCATCTACCCGGGCGCGGGCGAACACTGTGGCGACGGCGTGGACAACGACTGCGACCAGCTGGCCGACGGCTGGGATCCCGACTGCCACGAGGTCCCCCAGGAGTCCGTGGAGGAGGGGTGTGCCTGCCGGCTCCACGGTCGCCACGAGCCGGCACCCGGCACGGTCCTGCTGCTGTTGGGACTCGTCCTCGCCCGTCGGAGGAGCCGCCGATGAGGTTGCGTGCGACGATCGCTGCGGTCCTGCCCTGGGTGTGCGGGCTCTCGCTGATCGGTTGCGGGAGTGACGGCGAGGCCCCAGCCGATCCCGATCCCCCGTGCGACACCTCGGCCTGGTACCCGGACCTGGACGGCGACGGCTGGGGGGACGCGCGCTCTCCCCTGTTCTCCTGCCAGCCGCTGCTGGGGTACGTGGAACAGGCCGGTGACTGCGACGACGCCGAACCGGGAGTTCATCCCGGAGCCGACGAGGCGTGTGACGGGCTGGACAACGACTGCGACGGCGAGGTGGATGAGTCCACGGCTCCGCAGACCTGCTACGTGGACGGCGACGGGGACGGCTACGGCGACGCCGGGACCTCGATGCCGTACCTGTGCGAACCACCGCCCGGATGCGTAGGGGACGGTACCGACTGCGACGACACCGATCCGGAGGTGCACCCCGGTGCGGCCGAGACCTGGTGCGACGGGCTGGATTCGGACTGTGACGGAGCCGGGATCGAGGTCCGCGCGGTCGTGGACGACGTGGAGTACGGGTCCATCCAGATTGCCGTGGACGACAGCGCGGACGGCGACACGGTCCGGATCTGCCCCGGGACCCACCTCGAGCGAATCGAGGTCCCGGACCATGCCGAGCTCGCCCTGGCGTCGTTCTCGGGTGACGCGGCCGACACGGTGCTCGACGGCGAGGTGCTCGACCAGATCCTGTTCGCGGGCGCCGGGTCGGTGGTCACGGTGTCGCAGCTGACGTTCCGCAACGGCGCGGCGATCGCCAACCACAATGAGACGGGCCTGTGGGCCCGCGGTGGGGCCATCCTGTCGTGTGGCGAGGCCCTGGTGGTCGAGGGGTGTGTGTTCGAGGACAACGTGTGCTGGACCCAGGGGGGCGCGGTCGAGGTTCGTAACGATCCCGGCCACGATTGTGGTTCCGCGGGCCAGGACCTGGCCACGTTGACCGTGATCGACAGCGTGTTCACGGACAACTTGGTCTCGGACGGCCACGGTGGGGCGATCGGCATGGAGCTGGAGTGTGCCGGCTGGCTGTCCATCTCGGGCAGCGAATTCCAGTCCAACCGGGCATGGTCGCAGGCCGCGGCGATCCACGTGGAGGGCGGGGACGGGACCGAGGTGACGATCCGGGACAGCCTGTTCCAGGCCAACGAGGCCAACAGCCGGGGTGCCGTCGGGCTGGAGTCCGAGGGTTTCCTGACCGTGTTGCTGTCCGAGACCTCGCTCCTGGACAACGTGGGTGGCGGCTTGTGGATCGACGCGCTGGGGACCGTCGAACTCACGCTGGAGAGGACGGTGTTCGACGGCAACGAGCAGGAGGACGACGGCGGCGCCATCTCCCTGTACGGCGACGGTGACGCCGTGTTGACCATCGCCGACTCCTCCTTCACCGACCACGCCAGCACCTACGAAGGCGGCGCGGTGTACGTGGGCCTGGACGGCAGCCTGGAGCTGGTGGCCACGGATACGGACTTCCTGCTCAACTCCGCGGAATACGATGGAGGGGCCCTCTTCTGCGACGCGGCCTCGGCGTGGGTCACCCTCGAGGGGTGCGAGCTGTCCGACAACACGTCGGGCAACGACGGTGGCGCCGTGTCGGTGCAGGCCCCCGCCGGCGAGCTGCTGATGACCGACTGCGACCTGGTCGGCAACACCGCGGATCACTATGGCGGCGGGATACACTTCGAGGTGCCGTTGCTGGACCTGGACCACGTCCGACTGGTCGACAACCAGGCCGCAGCCAGCTCCGGCGCGATCCGCCCCGACTCCGATGACGTGCTCGCCGAGCTGTTCCTCACCGACTGCACGGTGAACGGCAGCACGAGCGGCGGCGTGTACCTCTGGGACGACTCCGTGCTGTACAGCGTGGACACCGACTGGGGTAGCGGCTCCACGGACAACGACCCCTGGGACATCCACACCGGGGAATTCGAGTACGCGGACTTCACCACCGGCGAGTCGTTCATCTGCGAGAGCTCGGGGTTTTGCTACTGAGGTGGGGCCGGGTCTGCTGGCGAGGTGGCATGGCAGGCGTCCATGGACATGGGCGGCGGCCTCCAGCCCTGGGGCCTTCCTCGCCCCAGCGTCCCCATCGCCCCCCCCGTACCAGGCTCGGCCGCGAGGACCCACCCCATGCCCCGACCTCGATCGCATCTACGCTCCCAGCCCGGGGACAGACACGCGGCTCGCACTCGAACGTCGCTGGCGCGCGTTCTAGAAGGAGTAAGGTAGCTCCCAGGCACGAGGAGGGCGGGAATGAGGTCAGCAGCGATCTGTTTTGTCCTGGCATCGGCTTCTCAGGCCGCCTCGGCGGTGGCCTACGAGAACGTGCGCGTCACCCAGGATCCGATGCCGCAGAACGAGACATCTGTCGCCATCTTCGGCTCGGATGTCGTGGTCGGTGCCAACGACTACCGCATGGGCGGAGTCGCGCACTGCGGGGTGTACCACTCACCGGACGGCGGCGTCAGTTGGACCGAGAGTCTGCTGCCGGGGCTCACCCTGGACGGCTCCGGCGATCCGGCCGTGGCCGTGGACCGTGAAGGCGTGTTCTTCTACGCGTGCCTGTCCTTCGAACTCCACGGGAGCGAATCGGCCGTGACCGTGTCGCGGTCGGTGGACGGCGGTGCGAGCTGGGGCGCCCCGGTCGTCGTCGAGGAGGCCACCAGCGGGCTGGTGGACAAGGAGTACATCACCGTGGACGCGACCGGCGGGCCCTACGACGGCAACGTCTACGTGACCTGGACCGTGTTCCCGGACATGGACATCGTTTTTGCGCGCAGCGCAGATGGTGGCCAGACGTTCTCTGACCGGCAGGTCCTGGGAAGCGGGCAGGGCGCGGGAACGTTCACCAATCCCACGGTACTCGCCGATGGGACGGTCGTGGTTGCCTGGACCGATCTCCAGGGCTCGATCCGCATGGCTCGTTCCATGGATGGCGGGGTGACGTTCGGCTCCTCGTACACCGTCGTGGACATGGACATGGTCATGGAACCGCTGCCGGGTTCGCCCTTCAGGTGCTACTCCTATCCGGTCCTGGCTCCGGATCTCGGACCGGGCCCTTTTCAGGGAACGGTCCACCTGTTGTGGTTCGAGTTCGCGGGTTCGGACGTGGACGTGTTCTCGTCGTACTCCGACGACGGCGCAGTGACCTTTTCACCACCCGTGCGCGTGGACGACGCGCCCAAGGAGCTGGGGAGCGATCAGTTCTTCGCCTGGGCCGCGGTGGAGCATGACACCAGCGTCGTGACCGCGATCTTCTACGATCGGCGGTCGGAGCCGGGAGGCTCGTACCTGGACCTGTACCTGGCCCGCTCGTTCGACGGAGGCATGACCTGGACGCCGAACGAGCTGGTCACGACCACGGCGTCGTACGTGTACGACAGCTACTTCCAGGGGCTCTTCTGGGGAGACTACCTGGGTGTGGCCTGGGGGGATGGTCTGACGCTCGCGGCGTGGCCGGACTCCCGTCTCGGCAACGAGCTGGAGGTGTTCTCCGCCCAGCTGGACTACACCTTCTCCGCCTGGATCGAGGCGAGCGTCGACGAACTGGGGGTGGAGCTCGAGGGGCGGGCTGTTGCGGGAGAGGAGCCCTACGACTACGCCTGGCAGCTCGGAGACGGACAGACCGCATCGGGTCCGTTCGTCTCGCACGAGTACGCCGAGGCGGGGACCTTCACGGTATCGCTGGAGGTCGTCGACGCGACCGGAGACAGCGCAGTCGCCGAGCTGGAGGTCGAGACCTGGGTGCCGGGCGACGACGATACGGGCGACGACGACACGGGCGACGACGACACCGCGGACGACGACTCCACGCCCCCCGCCGAACCTCACGACGACGACGGCGAGGACGGCGGGTGCGAGTGCTCCCAGCGGGGCTCGACGATCCCATCCATCGCCACTTTCGTCCTGCTTCCCTTCGCCATTGTCACGCGCAGATGAAGCTGCCGCGATCGGCGTCGTCGCTGGCCGCCAGGTCCGGGCCGAGGATCTGCCCGGGGAGAGTGAGCGCGCGCCGTGACCTGCCCGTCGACCGCCACCTCCAGCGGCTTGCCCCTCTCGTTCATGCCGTACGCACAGTGTCCGGTCCGGAGCTGTAGCCGAGGGTTCGTGCCTGTGCCCGCAGGCAGCTCCGCTCAGCACCCGCTCCCCGGGTGGACCCACTCGGACAGGTCGTCGCAGTCCATGCCTGGCGACGTGGCCGCGTCGTAGGCTCCCGGTAGCCACCACTCGTCGTAGCCGTCCCGGTCCAGGTCCCAGTCTGCCGCGCCTGGCCCTCCGTACGCGCCCATGTCCGAGCGTGACCCGTCCGGATCGAAGACCGAGGAATCGCCCAGGTCGATCAGCGGCGACGCGGTCGACAGGTGCAGGTCCCAGTACCGCGGCTCATCGGCCAGCAGGTTGACGAACACCGGCGCGACCGAGACGTTGCCGTCCTCCCCGGTGGGATCGTCCAGGTAGGTGAAATCGTCCGGAGCGTTGTCGAACACGTCGCAGTACGACAGCGCGGCGTGGCCATTCGACTGGTGCAGGCCGCCGCCGACGCTACCCACGTTGCCGGTCACGACCGTGTTGCTCAGCACCGGGTGCGAGCTGCCCATCATGTACAGCCCGCCCCCCTCGGCCGCTGCCACGTTGCCGGCCACGACGGACGAGTCGATCCGTGGCGAGCTGTGCTCCACGTAGATCCCGCCACCGCGGGCGGCGGTGGTGTTGCCCACCAGGGCGACCTGCGTCAGCGTCACGTCCGCCTCGTCGAGCCGCAGCCCGCCCGTGTCGTCCCCGGCATTGCCCGCGATCCGGACGCGGGTGAGCGAGCCATCCGTGTTGGTGAGGTAGATCCCTCCGGCCTCGTCACCGCTGTTGCCCGCGACCAGGACGTCGGTCAGTGCCACCGTCGAGTTCGAGGCGCGCAGCCCACCGGGGTGGCTGTTCGAGACGTGGTCCACGATCTGCACCCCGGTCAAGGTGACGGATGAATCCTGCACCAGGATCGCGCCACCATCGAGGCCCGCCTCGTTGCCGCTGACCATCGAGTCGGTCAGGGTGAGCACGCTGTCACCGAACGCGAAGATCCCGCCGCAGCTCTCCGCCGCGTAGTTGTCCGCCACGGTGATCCCCTGCAGCTCCAGCACGGACGACTCCGGGTACATGCCCCCACCGTCGTCGTCGCAGCTGTTTCCCGTGAGCGCGCCCCCGATCCAGGTCACGGACGAGTCCTGCAGCTCGAGTCCGCCGCCGTCGTCGTAGGTGGTGTTGTCCGACACGATCACGTCGGTCAGCCACGCGTGCGCCACCTCGTACATGCCGATCCCGCCGGCGTTGAAGTCACTGATGTTGTCGGTGATGGTCACGCGGACCAGGACCGGCTCGGACTGGCCCCGCATGCAGATCCCACCGCCATCGGAGAGCGCGTAGTTGTCGGAGATGGTCACGTCGGTCAGCGTGGGCTGGGCGTCGTGCATGTACACGCCGCCGCCGTCCACGCTCGCCTCGTTGTCCGTGACCACCAGATCGGCCAGCGTCGGGGACGACGAGAACAGGGATATCCCGCCGCCGTAGGTTGCCAGGCCGTTGCGCAGGGTGAATCCGCGCAGGACCGTGTCCGGTCCTTCCCCGCTGGAGAGCTGGGCCACGGGCGCGATGCCGTTGCCGTCCAGCACGGTGACGTGGGCGCCGGCCACGCCCAGCAACTGGATGGCGGCACCCCCGGGATCGATCCCTCCCGTGTACGTGCCCGGTCGTACGCAGATCACCTCGCCACTCAGCGCTGCGTCGACGGCGTCCTGCACGTCGGCGTGGTCGGTCGGCACCCACAGGTCGCAGGTGGTGCAGTCCCCATCGGCCAGGCCATCGCAGTCGGTGTCCAGTCCGTCGCCGCAGACATCGATCGCCGCGGGACTGACCCCGGCGTCGCCGTCGTCGCAGTCCTCGCACTCGGTGAACGAGTCCCCGTCGGTGTCCGTGGTCTCGTTCGCCGGCACCAGGCCGTCGCAGTCGTTGTCCAGCCCGTCGCAGATTTCGGGCGCGCCCGGGTACACGGTGGGATCGGTGTCATCGCAGTCGCCGTCCAGACAGGTGTTGAACCCGTCCCCGTCCAGGTCACGCTCGTCGCTGGCGAGGCGTCCGTCGCAGTCGGTGTCCACCAGGTCGCACAGCTCTGGCGCGGAAGGGAAGATACCGGCGTCGCCGTCATCGCAGTCCAGGCACGCGATCCAGCCGTCGCCGTCCAGGTCGTCGACCTCGCCTGCGCCCAACAGTCCGTCACAGTCGTCGTCCCGCTGGTTGCACAGCTCGGGCGCGCCCGGGTAGAGCGAGGCATCGCCGTCGTCGCAGTCCCCCTGGTCCTCGCTCAGGCCGTCGCCGTCGTCGTCGAAACAGGCCGTGCCGTCGTCGATCAGACCGTCACAGTCCTGGTCCACTCCGTCGCAGGTCTCGGGCCAGCCGGGGCGAATCGCGGGATCGTGGTCGTCACAGTCGCCAGCACAGGTGGACCGACCGTCGCCGTCCACGTCGTCGACGTTCAGTCCCGGATCCGCGTCGTCGCAGTCACCCTCGCACTCGGAGCGACCGTCCCCATCCTCGTCGAGCTCGTCCGCGGGGATGACGCCGTCGCAGTCGTTGTCCAGGCCGTCGCACAGCTCGGGGATCCCCCCCTGGACCGCGGGATCCGAGTCGTCACAATCGGGTGTGCAGAGCAACCAGCCATCGCCGTCGGCGTCCAGCTCCTTGACCCCCAGCGCGCCGTCGCAGTCGTTGTCCACGAGGTTGCACAGCTCGTCCGCAGTGGGGTGGATCAGGTCGTCGCCGTCGTCACAGTCGCCCTCGAGCTCGGTCCAGCCGTCGCCGTCATCGTCGTAGCACTCCGTGGTGTCGTCCACGAGGCCGTTGCAGTTGCGGTCCAGGCCATCACAGACCTCGGGTTGGCCCCAGTAGACCGTCGGATCGGTATCGTCACAGTCGCCGTCGCAGGGAGTGAGCAGGTCACCGTCGAGATCGACGGGGTACAGCGTCGCGTCGAGGTCGTCGCAGTCCCCGTCGCACAGCCCGAAGCCATCCCCGTCCACGTCGACCTCGTCCGTGGGTACGATCAGGTCGCAGTCGTTGTCCAGGCCGTCGCACAGCTCCACCATCAGCGGGTGACGGTTGATGTCCAGGTCGTCGCAGTCACCCTCGCAACCGGTCCAGCCGTCCTCGTCGGTGTCGAGTTCGTCGATCTCGATCACGCCGTCGCAGTCGTTGTCGAGCACGCCGTCGCAGACGTGGGGAGCCCCCGGGAAGATGTGGGGGTTCACGTCCGAGCAATCAGGGGGCACGGCACAGGTGTCGTGCCCGTCGCCGTCGAGGTCGTCGTGGTTGGCGGCAGGATCGTGGTCGTCGCAGTCCAGGGACCGGGGCCAGCCGTCGCCGTCGCTGTCGAGGTCCTGGGTCGGGGCAGGCTCGACCGCGGCGGTATCGTCGTCGCCGCTGTCGTCGTCCGTGGCGTCATCGTCGGCCGCAGGCGGTTCGATCCCGGGCTCTGCGGTCGAACAGCCCACGATCAAGGCCAGCAGCAGACACCACGCACGGAGACGGTACGAAATCCCGCCGTTCTCGTGGCAGCCGTCCATCTCCATCACGTCCCCTGGGTTCGAGGATAGCACCTCGCTTCCGCTGCAGATGACTTGCCTCCTTCCCCCGAGGCAAACTGGTCCCTGCGCTGGCAAGACGGCCGCTCGCGGGGGATACGCTCCTGGAATCCGCCTGTGCAGGGGCAACGGAGCACGGCTGCCACGAGGGGAATGTCGATGCGGTCCCTGCGCGAGATCGAACACCTGCTGGACGAGCTGGGCAGGTGTGGTGCACTCCGGCATCGTGTTCCTCGTCGGAGTCTTCCTCCCGTTCCTGCCGTTCGTGCTGTTGCCGGTGGTGGTCGACTGATGCGACTCGCGGCGGCCATGCTTCTCGGCCTCGCCACGGGGTGCCTCGGACCGGAGTACCCCGACGTCTGGGATCCCGACGGCGACGGCTTCGGCGAGGACACCGACTGCGTTCCCGACGATCCGGCCATCCACCCGCAGGCGGACGAGGACTGCGCCGACGGTGTCGACAACAACTGCGATGGCCTGCTCGACGGGGAGGACAGCGGCTGCATCGACGCCGACGGAGACGGGTACACGCAGCTCATCGATTGCGACGACACCGACGCCAGCACCTATCCCGGTGCCGAGGAGATCTGTGACGGCCAGGACAACGACTGCGACGGTGCGTTGCCCGTGGACGAGACGGATCTGGACGGCGACGGTTACGTGGGCTGCGAGGAGTGCGACGATGATGATCCGTCGCTGAACCTCGACGACGCGGACGGGGACGGCCTGCACACCTGCGAGGGGGACTGCGATGACGCGGACACGACCGTGCTCGACGTCTGTCTGGTGTCGATCCCCGCGGGTGCGTTCACCATGGGCAGCTCCGCGGACGAGGTCGGCCACTACCCTCACGAGGTGCAGAACGAGGTCACGCTGACGCGCGGCTTCCACATCGGCGTGACCGAGGTGACCCAGGCCCAGTTCGAGCGGACCATGGGCTGGGACCCCACCGACTGCGCCTACGGGTGCGGCACCGGACATCCGGTCCAGGCGGTGAGCTGGCTCGACGCCGTCGCCCTGGCCAACGAGGTCTCCATGGCCGCGGGATTGCAGGCGTGCTACGCGCTGTCGGACGTCGTGTGCGAGGACGGCACGTCGGTCGGGGCCGACGTCCTGGATTGCATGAACGGGAACCAGGGCGGTATCGCCGTGGCGGGGGTGGCGCTGGACGGCGTCGCCACCCCCTACGAGTGCGAGGGCTACCGGCTGCCGACCGAGGCGGAGTGGGAGTACGCCGCGCGGTCGGCAGGGACCGTGACGGAGTCGTTCCCCAACGGCGGCGACCTGCTGGAGGGGGACGAGGATGACTGCGACGGCGACCTGACGCTGGACGACGGCAGCTACCTCGACGACATCGGCTGGTATTGCGGCAACAGCGGCGACCTGTCCCACCCGGTGGCCGAGCTGGCCGCGAACGGGTACGGGCTGTACGACGTCAGCGGCAACGTGTGGGAGTGGTGCCACGACTGGTGGGGGGACTACAGTGGCGGCACGGATCCGTGGGGGAGCGTGACCGGCCTCTACCGGGTCTGCCGCGGCGGCTCGGCGAGCGCCATCCCCGAGAGCCTCCGCGTCGCCAGGCGGGACGGGGGGGAGCCGGGCTTCCGGCACGGCGTCGTGGGTGTTCGCCTCGCCCGCACGGCGCCCTGAGTGGTGCGGGCTGCTCGGACCACCCGGCGAGCTCGTTCCCGCCGGAGCCAGCGGCCGGACTGGGGAGACGCCAGGCGTGTCCCCCGGTGCGCTAGAATCGGATTCAGCGGAGCGGGCTGAACCCGCTCCGCCAGGCGGATGAGGGCACCCATGAGCAGGATCCCGGCGGCGACGTCCGTTCTCGCATCGATCACCCTGTCGGTCCTGACGGTCGGCTGCTCCATGGACGTGGCGGTGTCCGACGCAGAGCCCGCGTTCGCCATCAGCACCTCCAGCCTGTCGTTCGATCCCGCGCCGGTGGGTTGCGAGGGTGGGACCGCGGATTTCACCGTCCAGAACACCGGCGACGCGGTGCTGCACGTCACCGTGGGCGCGATCTCCAGCGTCAGCGATGCGTTCTTCTTCGTCGGCGACGACGCCCAGGGGGACTACGACCTCGAGGGCGGCACCGAGATCGTCTTCACGGTGCTGTTTGCGCCCACGGCGGGCGCCAACGTGGGTTCGATCAACGTCGAGCCGACCAATGATCCCGACGTCAGCGTGGTCACCGTGGAGCTGGAGGGCACCGGCACCGGGGACGAGGACGGTGACGGCCTGGCCGAGGAGTGCGGGGACTGCGACGACGCCGACCCGACCACCCACGCGGGCGCGGCCGAGGTCTGCGATGGGCTGGACAACGACTGCGACGGGGCCGTTCCGGACGACGAGCAGGACGGTGACGGGGACGCCTGGATGGTCTGCGCCGGGGACTGCGACGACGACGATCCCACGGTCCACCCGGAAGCGGACGAGGCGTGTGATGGCGTGGACACCGACTGCGACGGCGGCCCGGACGAGGACGAGACCGACGTGGACGGCGACGGCCAGATGGTCTGCGAGGGGGACTGCGACGACACGGATCCGGCCAATTTCTCGGGAAACACCGAGATCTGCGACGGCGCGGACAACGACTGCGACGGTGTCGCGGACGAGGACACCGGTGTCGACGGGGACGGCGACGGGTT
>CAZXHG010000308.1:0-10834 GCA_964639985.1 uncultured Rickettsiales bacterium | reverse complement strand
CTCCGACGCAGCTGCTGGGCGAGGTGCAGTATGAAACGCAGTCTTGGGGCTTCGACCCGCTGGAGTGTCCGGACTGCGGATCGCGCATGGAGATCGTCGCGACGATCCACGATCGCGACTCGCTCGACCGCATCACGAACCACTACGGGCTCGACACCTGCGTGCCCGAGCTGAAACCCGCGCGAGCGCCTCCGTGGGCGCAGGGCGACTTGTCCTGGGCCGGCACACCGGTTCGACGAGGAACCGCCCGACGAGAGCTACTGCATCGACGAGGACCCCGGCGACGACGCATACATCGATCCGCCCAACGACGACGAGGAGCCCGTGTTCGAGGTGGGTTGAGCTGGCCGGTCGGCGCGCAGGCCGCGACGGCGGGGGAACCTCCGTCGATGGCCTCTCGAACGAGGTGGACCTGGTTTTCTTCGAGATATCGATGGGTTGACCGTGCGCCCCGATCCGCGAGTTGGCGAATTCCCTCCCGGTCGAGCCCCATCTCAGCTCGATCACCCGTCCCGGAAGGGTTGTCGAGCAACGTGTGTACAGCCGCGACGCACGCTGGCCCTCGGCCGGGGCGCATGCGCCCCGGCCGAGGGCGACCGACCTCCCCGGACCGCGTGCTATCCTCGATCCGAAGGGAGGCGACGGGCATGGGCGCCGGTCACGTAGGCGGAGGATCTTCCTACCGTCTCGTCCCAGGCACGCAGGCTAGAATGGCTCCAGAGCGATGAGCTTCCTCGACGACGAGTCACGGGCCCTTCTCGACGAGCTGTGCATTCGGCACCGCGTCGTCCGCCTGGAGCTGTTCGGCTCGGCTGCCGAGGGCGTTGCCGAGCCGAATGATCTGGACTTCCTGGTCACCTTCGCACCCATGCCACCCGCCGAGCACGCACGCGCGTTCTTCGATCTGCGCGCGGATCTGGAGCGCCACCTAGGCAAGCCGATCGACCTCGTCGAGCTGGCCCCCATCCGCAACCCGTACTTCCTCGAGTCCATCCAGCGGAGCCGGGTGCTGGTCTATGCAGCTTGAGGCTCGCAAGTACCTGTTCGACATCCACGAGGCCTGCGCTCGTATCGCCGAGTTCACCGCGGACAGGACCTTCGAGGACTACACGGGGGACGCGATGGTGCGCTCGGCTGTCGAGCGTCAGTTCGAGATCGTCGGCGAGGCCATGGCCAGATTGCTCCGCGTTGTTCCCGAGCTGGAACCGAACATCACCGACTGCCGGAAGATCATCGCGTTTCGCAACATCCTGATCCACGCCTACGCCACGGTCTCGGACGAGGTGGTCTGGGGCACGATCGAGACCGATCTGGACCTCCTTCGCGAGGAGGTCGGGGCACTTCTGGCCGATCCGGATTGACTGGAAGGACTGCCGGGCGCTGACGGCACGTTCCCGCGCTCCTACGGACTACCGCCGCCTGCCGCGCTGATCGGAGTGCGCGTGTCCTTCCGGGGTCAGTCCGGCAACTCCATCGAACAAACCAGCCGCCGGTACGTCCGCGTGTCGTACTCGCTCGGCCAGTCCTCGAGCCTCCTGTTGAACAGCAGGCGCCCGCCGTCCGGGGTGGCGTAGACCGTCTCCTCCACGTACGAGCCGCGGGTGAGCGGGGTCAGCTCCGGGTCGGCCGGCGCCCAGATCACCACCTCGCGGTCGCCGGGCACGTCGCCGGGCGAGGTCACGTTGGCCACACCGATCAGCCGCCCGTCCGGCAGCATGCGCGGGGAGCGGATGCACTGGGGCAGGGGGTTGCGCTCGAGCACGGTCAGGTGGTCGGTGCGCGCGGTGACCAGCGTGCACTGGCCCGCGTCCTTCTCCAGTATCGCCAGCTCGTCCGGGCCGGCCGAGAACACGCTCACCACCGAGCCGCGCACCCTCACCCGACCGCGCCGCAGCTCACCGTGCTGGTCCGACAGCGCCACGTCGCCGCTGTCCAGCTGCCCGGCGATCATCCAGCCGTCCGCGGTCTCCACCCACCAGGCGAGCCCGAACTCCGGCAGCTCCACCCGCCGGTCCGCGGACACCAGCATGCGCGAGCCACGCTTGATCTTGACCACCGCGCCGTTGCCGCCGGGAGCCGACCGCACCCACGACGTACGCTCGCGGGGCTGCAGCAGGGCGATGTCCTTGGGCTGGCCCTTGAGCAGGTCCACGGTCAGGATCGCCTCGGTGCCGTCCGCGCCGAACGTCTCCAGGGAGGCGAACTGGCCGTTGGGATCCAGCTTGCCGAAGTCGTAGAAGTTGCCCGACCGCAGCAGGTCGTGCTCGGTGCCCGGGTCGGCCGGGTCGACCGCGAACACCCGCTCGGGCGGCTCGGTCCAGGAGTTGGTCGCGGTCAGCGGGATCTTGAACATGGGCACCCGCGAGCCGTCCTGCACGATGGCCCGGCCTGACTCGTCCACGCCGATCAGGGTGTACTGCCCGCAGGGATCCCCGAAGCACTGCGTGGGGTGCAGCTCGCCCGCGGCCATGGCCGCCAGCCGCTCCGTCTCCAGTCCGCACCAGTCGTCGTACCCCTGGGCCATGGCCGCGCGGTCCCACACCCAGTCCTCCTGGGAGGCCAGCTCGATGGCCGCGGTCATCTGCTCGAAGTCCACGTCCTGGGCCAGCACGTCCTGGAACGGCTCGCTGCCGTAGACCTGCTCGATGACCCACGGCGACAGCGCGTCCACCCACGCGTCCCGCACGTTGGTGGCCACCTCGGAGACCGTGTGCCGCTCGAATGCGAACTCCAGCGGCTCGGACACCACCTCGCCGTCCTGCGCGGACGAGGCATACGCCGCGCTACAGGTCACCACGTGCAGGTACGTGCCGGGGAGCACGCCGTCGCGCTCGGTCTGTGTGGCCAGGTCCAGCACCACGGTGTGCCCCGCGCCCGCCTTGGCCGCGGCGCTACGAGCCGCGTCGAACGGCTCGTCCGCGGCCAGCCGCTCCTCCACGACCACGGCCTCGAGGCCGAAGTCCCGCAGCGCGTAGGCGAAGCCTTCGGCCAGCCGGCCGTCCGCGTCCGCGTCGATCTCGCCGCGCAGCACGATGCCCACCACCATGGGATCGCCCCGCCCGCCCCCCTGCAGGCCGAGGAACACGACCACGGCGATCACGCCCACGCCCACCACGGCCGCGACCATGCCCAGGCCGCCCCCACCCGGCACAGTGCCCTCGAGCTCCTTCTTGAGCTCCTTGCGCGCCTTCACGCAGCGGCGGAAGGGGAAGATCGCCACCACCACCAGCAGGAACGCCAGCGGCGCGAGCATGGCCGTGATCACCACGGCCGGCGAGAACACCAGGTGCAGCAGGCTGTACACCGCCCACACGCCCGCGAGCAACACGGACAGCCCGGACAGCAGCAGCGCGGCCAGCCCACCGGTGGCCGAGATCTTGCCCATGCCGAAGGCCGCGGCGATGCTCAGCGCGCCGCAGCCCAGCAGGGCGTAGGGGAACAGCCCCATGATCCCGCCCATGTTCAGGAACAGGGTGGCCTGCAGCCCGGTGGTCATCATCATCAGGCCCGCCAGGGCCAGGATGGCGGCGGCCACGGAGACCAGCAGGGGTGGCCTGGCCTGGTCGAGCAGGTCGTCCATACGGGTATCGTCCGGAGACATGATCAGCGCCCCCTCGGCGGTGTGTGGGAAGGGGAGAACCCGGCTAGGGCTCGATCGATTCCGCGAACTGGCGACTCTGCTTGGCGTACTTGCGGAACTTCTTGTCCACGCCCATCAGCACGTCGCCGCCGAGCTCGGCCGCGCGCTCGTAGAACGTGGCCGCGACCCGGTCGGCCTCGGCCACGGTGGCCAGGGCGGCGGTGGGATCGGTGGGCAGCTCGGTGGGGGGGAGGAACTCGGCGCGGTCCATGCCGGTCAGGGGCTGCAGCACCACCTCGTTGAGGCGCTCACGGCGCAGGTTCTCCAGCTCGCGAGCGCGCTTGGTGTGCTTCTTGGCGCTGCGGGCGAGCGCGTCGCCCGCGTCCCCCACCTCGAGCTCGCCCGCGGCCCGGGCCAGCTCGGCCACGTTCTGCTCCAGGGCCACGGCAAAGCCGAACAGCGGGCCGAAGGAGGTGAGCTCGGGGAACTCGGCCATCAGGGCCACCTCGTGATCACCACCTTGCGGTCGGTGAAGAAGTTGATGCCGTCCTTGGCCTGGCCGTGCAGGTCGCCGAAGAACGAGCCGGCCATGCCGCCGAACGGGAAGTAGGCCATGGGCGCGGCCACGCCGACGTTGATGCCCACGTTGCCGCCCTGGACCCGGCTCTTGTACTCGCGGGCGGCCTTGCCGCTGGAGGTGTAGATCGACGAGGCGTTGCCGTACCTGGAGGAGTTGGCCAGCGTGATGGCCTCGTCGAGGTCGGCCACGCGCACGATCGAGGCGACCGGGCCGAAGACCTCCTCGTAGCAGATGTCGTGCTGCTGGCCGATGCCGTCGAACACGCACGGGCCGAGCCAGTAGCCGTCCGGGTAGCCCGGCACCTCGACCCCGCGGCCGTCCAGCAGCAGCTCGCCGCCCTGGTCCACCGCGTCCTGGATCATGGCCAGCACGCGCTCGTGGTGCTTCTTTGCCGCCAGCGGGCCCATCTGCACCGTGGGGTCGAGGCCGTTGCCGACCTTGAGCGCCTTCGCTCCGGCCACGAACCGCTCGATCAGCGCGTCGTTGTCGCCCACGACCACGAGGTTGGCGCCGGCGAGGCAACGCTGGCCGGTGTTGCCGTAGAAGCTGGCGATCAGGTTGGGGATGGCCGCGTCGAGGTTGGCGTCGGGCATCACGGTCAGGAAGTTCTTGGCGCCGCCCTGGCACTGCACGCGCTTGCCGTGCTTCGCCGCCGTGGCGTAGATGTAGCGCGCCACCGGGGTCGAGCCCACGAAGGAGATGCCCTTCACGCGCGGATCGACCAGCAGCGTGTCCACGGCCTCCTTGTCGCCGTTGACCATGTTGATCACGCCGTCGGGGAAGCCCGCCTCCTCGATCAGCTCGAACATCAGCTGCTGGGTGACCGGCACCTGCTCGGACGGCTTGATGACGAAGGTGTTGCCGCAGGCCACGGCGTGGGGCCAGAACCAGTACGGCACCATGGCCGGGAAGTTGAACGGCACGATGGCGGAGAACACGCCCATGGGCTGGCGGATGACCTCCTCGTCGATGCCGGTGGCGGCGCCGTCCTCGAGGAACTCGCCCATCATCAGCGTGGGGATGCCGCAGGCGAACTCGATGTTGTCCAGGGTGCGGCGCACCGAGCCCCGGGCCTCGTCGATCACCTTGCCGTGCTCCTGCACCAGCACACGGGCGATGCGTTCGTAGTTCTCCTCCACCAGCGTCTTGAGCCGGAACAGCGGCTGCACGCGGATGTTGGGCGGGGTCTCCCGCCACTCCTCGTAGGCCTCCTGGGCCGCGTCGATGGCCTCGGTGACCTCGCCGGCGGTGGACATCGGGCAGTGGGCGATGGTCCGGCCGGTGGCCGGATCGACCACGTCGAGGGTGCGGTCGGCGTGGGAGTCGACGAACTCGCCGTCGACGTAGTTCTTGACGCGTCCGTAGTGTTGCTTCTCCACGGGGAGGGTCTGGTCGGTCATGTCGGGGAACTCCTTGTCAGATCCGCGCCATGGCGCGGGCGAGGATCTCGAGGGCGTCGTCGATCTCGGTCTCGGTGATCAGCATGGGTGGGGCGATGCGCAGGACGTTGCCGTAGAGGCTGCCCTTGCCCAGCAGCAGGCCATCTTTCTTCGTCTCCTCCATCAGCGCGACGGTCTTCGCCGGGGAGGGCTCCCTGGTGGCGGGATCCTCGACCAGCTCGAGGGCCTGCATCAGCCCCATGCCGCGGACCTCGCCCACGTAGTCGAAGCGGTCGCCGAGCGCGTCGAGGCCGGCCCGCAGGCGTGCGCCGAGGACCTCGGAACGTTGCAGGATGTCCTCGTTCTCGATGGTCTCGATGGTGGCCAGCGCGGCCACGGCGCTGACCGGGTTGCCGCCGAAGGTGGAGATGCTGAGCCCCTCGATGGAGGAGGCGACCTCCTCGGTGGCCACCGTGGCGCCCACGGGCAGGCCGTTGGCCATGCCCTTGGCGTAGGTCATCACGTCCGGCACCACGCCGAAGTGCTCGATGCCGTTCCACTTGCCGCCGGTGCGGCCGAAGCCCGTCTGCACCTCGTCGGCGATGAAGATGCCGCCGTGGTTGCGCACGATCTCGACCGCGATCTCGAAGTACTCCTTCGGGGGCACGATGAACCCGCCCACGCCCAGGATCGGCTCGGCGATGAAGCCGGCCACCTTGCCGCAGGTCTCGGTCTGGATCAGCTCCTCGATGTCCGTGGCGCAGCGCATGTCGCACTCGGGATAGGTCAACCCCATGGCGCAGCGGTAGCAGTACGGCACGTGCGCATGCTTGATGCCCGGGACCTGGGTCGGCATCAGCCGCCAGCCCGCCTGGGCGCACAGGTTGATGGCGAGCATGCTGCGGCCGGAGTAGCAGTGGCGCAGGGCGAGCATGTCGCCCGCGCCGCCGGCGTGTAGCCGCGCGAGCATGAATGCGGTCTCGTCCGCCTCGGTACCGCTGGAGGTGAAGAACGACCGGGTCAGCCCCTCGGGGGTGATCTCGGCCATCTTCTCGGCCAGCCGCACGATGGGCTCGGTGGGGTACAGCGTCGAGGTGTGCTGGAGGGTCTTCACCTGCTCGGCGATGGCGTCCGCGATGGGCGGGTGGCAGTGGCCGAGGCTGACGGTGAGGATACCGCCGAAGAAGTCGAGGTACTCCCGTCCGTCCGTGTCGAACAATCGCGTGCCCTGGCCGCGGGCGAAGGCGATGGGCTCGGCGTAGTAGTTGAACACCGACGGGAACAGGTACTGCCCCTGCTTGCGCAGGATCTCGGATCGGTCCATGGGGGATTACTCCGTGTCGACCGGGGCGACCGGTTCGCGGACCAGGAAGCGGCCGTCGCCGGCCTGGCCGACGAACTGCCGGTCCCGAACGATCACCTTGCCGCGCAGCAGGGTGTGGGTCGGCCAGCCCTGGACCACGGTGCCCTCGAACGGGCTGTAGTCACAGTTGGTGGCCAGGTGGTCGGCGGAGATGTTCACCTCGAGGTCCGGGTCGAACAGCACCACGTCCGCGTCGCTGCCCACCGACAGGGTGCCCTTGCGGGGCCACATGCCGAACAGGCGGGCCGGGTTCTCGCACAGCAGCTTGACCATGCGGCCGAGGCCGAAGCGGCCTGTACGCACGCCCGCGCTGTAGGTCAGCGGAAGCAGGGTCTCGATGCCGGGCATGCCGAACGGGATCTTCGTGTAGTCCCCCTCCCACATGGCCTTCTGCTCGCTGTTGAACGTGCAGGTGTCCGTGGCCAGACACTCGATCACGTTGGCGGCGCAGCCGTCCCACAGGATCTCCTGGTCCTCGAACGTGCGGATCGGCGGGCAGGTGGCGAAGTGGTGGCCGTCGTCCCGCTTGAACAGCTCGTCGTCCAGCAGCAGGTAGTGGGGACCGGTCTCGGCGTGCACGTCCACCCCCCGCTCCTGGGCCTCCCACACGATCTCCGTGGCCCGAGCGGTGGACATGTGGAAGATGTACAGTCGCGCGTCCGCGGCCTCGGCGAGCTGGATCGCGCGCGAGATGGCCTCGGACTCGGTGACCGTGGGACGTGTGATCGTGTGCGAGTAGCACCCCGGGATGCCCGTGGGGTCGTGCTCGCCCTGCAGCAGCGCGATCAGGTCGTCATTCTCCGCGTGTACGCCGACCATGCCGCCGTACTTCGCGGTCTCGCGCAGGGCGGCGAACAGGTCGCCGTCCGTGGACTGCCAGCCCTGGGACTTGTAGATCATGAACATCTTGAAGGTGGGCAGGCCCGCCGCGATGATCTTCGGGATCTCCTCGATCCGGTCCGCGTTCCAGTCGGTGATGCCCGCGTGCAGCCCGTAGTCGATGCAGACCCTGGGGTCGGCCTCGGCCTTGCGCAGCTCGATGGCCTCCATCACCGTCTGGGGCTTCGCCTGGATCGCGAAGTCACAGAAGGTGGTCACCCCGCCCATGGCCGCGGCGCGGCTGCCGGTGAAGAAGTCGTCCGCGCTGACCGTGCCGCAGAACGGCAGCTGGAAGTGGTTGTGCACGTCGATCGCGCCGGGCAGCACCAGCTTGCCGGTGGCGTCGATCACGGTGTCGCCGTCCAGGTCGAGGCCGATGGCGGCGATGGTCTCGCCGTCGATGCCGAGGTCGGCCCGGGTCGTGCCCTTGGACGAGACGATCAGGCCCCCCTTGATCACGATGTCGTAGCTCATCTTCGTCTCCCTTTCGCTCAGGGCAGCAGCTTGACCATGTCGTCGTAGGTCTCGGGGCGGCGGTCCCGGTAGAACTGCCAGGTGTCGCGGACCTCGCGGATCATGTCCAGGTCGAGGTCGGCCACGACCAGCTCGTCGTCGTCCTCGGAGCCCTCGGCCAGGATCTGGCCGCGCGGGTTCACGAAGTACGACGTGCCGTAGAACTTGCCGATGTTCCACGGCTCCTCGGTACCCACGCGGTTGATGTTGCCCATGTAGTAGCCGTTGGCCACGGCGTGGGCCGGCTGCTCGAGCTTCCACAGGTACTGGGACAGCCCGGCCACGGTGGCGGACGGGTTGAACACGATCTCGGCGCCGTTGAGGCCCAGCAGGCGGGCGCCCTCCGGGAAGTGGCGGTCGTAGCAGATGTACACGCCCACGTCCGCGAACGCGGTCTTGAAGACCGGGTAGCCCTCGTTGCCGGGCTTGAAGAAGAACTTCTCCCAGAAGCCGGCCACCTGCGGGATGTGCTTCTTGCGGTAGCGGCCCATGTAGCTGCCGTCGGCGTCGATCACGGCCGCGGTGTTGTAGTACACGCCGGTCATCGCCTTCTCGTAGATCGGCACCACGATGACCATGCCGTGCTTGCGAGCCAGGGCCTGGGACCACTCGATGGAGGGGCCGCCCGGCACCGACTCGGCCAGGCCGTACCACTTGCTGTCCTGGCTGGGGCAGAAGTACGGACCGTTGAACACCTCCTGGAAGCACAGGATCTGCACGCCCTGGGCGGCGGCCTGCTCGACGAACGGCAGGTGTGCGTCGAACATGGCGTCCCGGATCTTCTCGACCGGCTCGCTGGTATCGAGCGCGTTGGCAACCTGGATCAGCCCACACTTCACGACTCTGGACATGCACTCCTCCTGGCAGAATGGGGGTCTTTCCGGCCCTCGACGGCGGACTGTATCATCGACCGATAGCCAGAGGTACAGCGATGAGCAGACGAGTCTGTGTTCTCGGCGCCGGCAACTCGGCGCACACCGTGGCCGGCCTGGCCGCCCGCCTCCCGGACTGGGAGGTGCACGTGTACGCCCCGCGCAAGGACCGCGCCGAGCTGTGGCGGGCCGGTATCGGGCGCGGCGGGATCGACGTGTGTTACGGCGCGGACGACGACCACCTCGTGGTGCACGGCGTGCCCGACAGGGTGTCGAAGCATGCCGAGGAGGTGGTGCCGGGCTGCGAGGTGCTGGTGCTGTGCCTGCCCGCCGAGGCCTACGACGAGAACGTGCAGGCCGCGGCCCCGTACGTGGATCCCGGCGCCATGATCGGCACCATCTGCGCGGCCAACGGCTTCGACTGGTGCGTGGACGCGGCCATGGCCGCGGTCGGCCGGGCGCCGGACAGCTACGGCGTGTTCTCGCTGCAGAACCTGCCCTGGGCCTGCCGGGTGTCGGACTACGGCAAGGCGATCGACGCGATGGGCACCAAGCCGTTCATGGAGATCACGGCCCGGCCCGGGGACCGCGTCGGCCAGATCGGCGCGGACATGGGCGACCTGATCCGCGTGCCGTGCCCGGAGGAGGCGGGCGGGTTCCTGGGCTTCGGCCTGTCCAACATCGCCCAGATCATCCACCCCTGCGTGATGTACGGGAACTTCCGCGACTGGGACGGCGAGACCCCGTACGAGCGGGTGCCGCTGTTCTACGAGGAGATGAGCGACTTCACCGCGGACACGATGACCGCGGTCTCCGACGAGATCGCGGCGCTGCGGGCGAACCTCGAGGAGCGGGTGCCCGGCCTGGACCTGTCGGTGGTGAGGCACATCCTGCCGTGGTGCCTGCGGGCCTATGGCAAGTACATCGTCGACGCCACGAACCTCAGGACACGGTTCGCGACCAACAAGGCCTACGTCGGGCTGACCTGTCCCCATCGGGAGGTCGACGGCGGGTTCGTGCCGGACTTCGGCACGCGCTACATCACCGAGGACGTCCCGTTCAATCTGCTGGCCGTGCGCGGCGTGGCCGAGCTGGCAGGCGTGGAGACGCCCACCATCCTGCGGGTCCTGGAGTGGGCCCAGGGCGTGATGGGCAAGCAGTACCTGGTGGACGGCGAGGTGCGCGGTCGCGACATCGACCGCTCGTTCGCCCCCCAGCGGTTCGGGTTCACCACCCTGGAGGAGATCCCGGAGCTCGCGGCCCTGCTCGCGCGGGCCTGACTCGTGGCCCGGATCCTCGTCGCCGTCCCGTTCTACGTCGATCGACCGGCTGGCGATCCACGGCAGCCGGACGATGCCCTGTTCGACCACCCGACCCCCCTCGGCGGTGTGCCTACCCTGCCGCGGCTGCTGCGCAGCCTCGAGCGACTGGACGGCGCGTTCGAGCTGGTGGTGGTGGTGGCCTGGAGCCACCCGGAGCTCACCCTCGGGGCGCAGGCGTGGGCCGAGGAGCTCGTCACGCGCTGGGCCGCCCGATCTGGTACCCGGGTGTGGATCGCGGGACATGACCTCTGGGATCCCGCGGATCCGCTGCTCGCACCTACCCACTACAGCGCAGACTCGATCCGCCAGTCTCTGCGCAAGCCTGCACGGATGGCCCACAGGGCCT
>CAZXHG010000307.1:0-10848 GCA_964639985.1 uncultured Rickettsiales bacterium | reverse complement strand
TGCCTGAACCGCCACCACCACCGCGAAGCGGTTTAGTCCAACACCTCCTCGGCCGCGAACCGGCGTACGGCCACGGTTCGACGCTCGACAAACACCTCCTCGGCCTCCAACAGGCGTGGGGGGCCGGTTCGGGGGCGTGCAGGTGTTTGTCCGGGGGTGAACGGGGGAACGGGTCGGGGTCAAAGGAGCTGGCGGAAGCGCGCGATCAGGCCCTCGGCGTCGAGGCCGGCGCGGTGGTACAGGTCCGCGGGCTTGCCCGAGGACTGGAACCGGTCGACGCCGGCGCGGGCGAACTTCACGGACAGGGCCTCCTCGGCCAGCACGGTGGCCACCTTGGCGCCGAGGCCGGTGTCCACGTTGTGGTCCTCGGCCGTGAGGATGCGGCCGGTGGCCGCGGCCCGCACCACGGCGTCGCGGTCCAGGGGCTTGAGCGAGGCCATGTTGACCACGGCCACCCCGATGCCCTCGGCGGCGAGCACGTCGTGGGCCTTCACCGCGTCGTGCACCACCCCGCCGAACGCCAGGATGGCGCCGTCGCTGCCCTCGCGGAGCACGTCGGCCCGGCCCGGCTCGAAGGGAACGGAGGTGTCGTAGAAGATGCTGCCGTCCGGGTTCTCCAGGGGCGTCATCTTGGAGCGCCCCATGGCCACGAGCGCGTTACCCGGCGCGCCGGCCACGTACCGCACGATGCGATCGCACTGGTTGGGATCGGCGGGCACGAAGATCTGGAAGCCGAAGGTGGAGGACAGCAGGCCCACGTAGTCCAGGCACTGGTGGGTCGGGCCGTCCTCGCCCACGTCCAGGCCGCAGTGGGTGGTGACCACCTTGAGCTGGGTGCGGTTATAGTCGTTGAGCCGCAGCTGGTTGTACACCTCGGACACGGCGAACGCGCCGAACGTGCTGAAGAACGTCAGGTAGCCCTCGGCGCTCAGCCGGCCCGCGGCCGCGGCCGCATTGTGCTCCTGGATGCCGACCTCGAAGAAGGCGTCCGGGTTGAGCTCGTGGAAGGCCTTGAGCTTGACCGAGCCCTCGAGGTCACAGGAGAAGGCCATCACCCGGGGCACGCCGCCGCGGTTGTTGAGCTCGGCGAGCTCGGTCATCACGTTGCCGTAGGCGCCGCGGCAGTCCGCCTTCTTCCCTGCCGGGTAGAGCCGCGGGGGGCCGATCTTCACGGCCGGCAGCGGGGTGGTCGGCACCTTGGGGTGCACGAAGGTCTCCCCCGGGATCGCCTCGCGGGCGGCCCGCATCTCGTCCAGCTCCACGCCCTCGAAGCCCAGGATGCCCAGGGCCTCGCGGCACTGCTCGTCCGACAGGGCCTGGCCGTGCCACTTCGCGTCCCCCTCCATGAACGGGATGCCCTTGCCCATCACCGTGCGCGCCATGATCACGGTCGGGCGGTGCGGCTGCGGCACGTCGTGCTGCAGGAAGCGCTGGTAGGCGCCGAACAGGGCGGCGTGGTCGTGGCCGTCGACCTCGATCACGTTCCAGCCGTCCGAGGCGTACCCGGCGGCGATGTCCTGGGGCATCACCTCGGCGATGTCCCCGCCGATCTGCAGGCCGTTGAAGTCCACCACGGCGAGCAGGTTGTTCAGCTGGTACTTGACCGCGGTGCGGCGGGCCTCGGAGATCTGGCCCTTCTGCTGCTCGCCGTCACCCATGGCCACGATGGCCGCGGCGTTGCTGCCGCGCCGCTTCAGCGCGATGGCCGAGCCCACCCCCGTGGACAGGCCCTGACCGAGGTTGCCGGTGCACCACTCCACGCCGGGCACGGTGGTCTCCACGTGCCCGCCGAAGGGGTTGCCCGCGCGACGGAAGCCCACGAGGAAGTCCTCGCGCTCCACGAACCCCGCGGCGGCCAGCACCGAGTACACCCCCGGGGAGGTGTGCCCGTGGCTGACGATGATGCGGTCCCGCTCCGCTGCGCGGGGGACCGACGGGTCGAGGTCGAGCATGGCGTACGCCACCAGCATGAAGTCCAGTGACGAGAGCGACCCGCCCGGGTGTCCGCACCCTGCCAGCGTGGTCGACAGCAGGATGTCCCCGGCGCAGCGGCGACGAAGGGCGGCCAGCGCGTCGAGGTCGGCGGGGGTGAGAGCGTCCTGGCGAGACGGGATCCGGTGCATCGAGATCCTCCACGGGGGTAGGGCGTTGAACAAGGGAGAAGTCGTACTACAGATCGGCTCCCGTGGCACCTGGAGAAGCGGGTTTTTCGGCCGATCCCACGGGGCCCACGGGCTATCGTTGATCTTGATTCCGACCATGCCTGGGCTATGCTGGATCCGCGATGGCCGAGGGAGAGTTCCAGATCGACCTGCAACCGAACGGAATCCGCGCGTGGCTGAGGCGAAGGCTGGGTCGCACGCCGGAGCTCCCTGCCCCCCCGGCGGCCAACGTGGACACCACCCTGCTGAGCCGGATCGCCAGCGAACAGGTCAAGGCCTTCGTGGAGGCCATCGACACCTACCAGCTGCAGTCCCGCACGGTGATCCGGGTACGCAGCAACTACCGCATGCCCCGGCAGGCGGGGATCCGCGAGCAGGTGCCGGTCTGGCTGGCCGAGCGGATCCGCTTCGGCGTGGTCGAGGGTGACAGTCTGGACTTCCGCTACGCGGCCATCCGCCGGGTCCACCTGCGCTGGGACGACGACTCGACCGACCTGCTGCTGTACCTCGACGAACGCGTGGAGGCGGGAACCCGCGCCTTCATCGCCGCCTACCTCGGCGAGGGCATGCACACCCAGGCGCTGCGGGACCTGCCGCTGTCGTCGAACCTGGGCAGCCGCGACGGCTAGAGCCTAGCTGTACGACCCGCGCCGACGGAGGTGTTCGCGCACCTCGTCGTCCACCAGCCCGCTGACGTCCTCCCCCGCCTCCAGCGCCGCACGGACGGCCGTGCTGCTCACGTCCGGGAAGACCACCGGCAGACACCGGAACGACCCGTCCGCGGGCAGATCGGGCGGTTCGTCGCCGCGCCGTACCACCACGAAAGACAGCTCCCGCGCCAGGGTCGACCAGCGATGCCACCGGACCAGCTCGGGCAGCAGATCCGTGCCCGCGATCCAGCAGAAGCGAACGTCCGGGTGGCGTGCACGCAGGGCGTGGATCGTGTCCAGGGTGTAGCTGGGAGTGGGCAGCTCGGCCTCGATACAGTCCACGCGGATGCCGCGCACCCGGCGCGTGGCGATCTCACACATGGCGACCCGCTCGGGGAAAGGGGCGGAGCGCTTGCCGAACGCGTGCTCCGCGCAGGGCAGCCACCACACCTCGTCCACGCCGCCGGCCTGCATGACGTACAGGCTGACCAGCACGTGGCACACGTGGGGCGGGTCGAAGCTGCCCCCGAGCAGCGCCACCGTGGTCGCGGCCCGTCCGGGCGACGAGGGTCCGTTGGAGTCCATTCACTCAAGAATAATCACGGGTTGCGGTGTGTTACAATGCGCGACCCTCCACAAAGGTCGAGGCGATGGACACCAGGCCGATCGGGATCTTCGACTCCGGCATCGGCGGGCTGACCGTGGTCCGCGAGGTCCACCGGCGCCTGCCGGGCGAGACGATCGTGTACCTGGGCGACACCGCGCGCGTGCCCTACGGGACCAAGACGCGGCAGACCGTGACGCGCTACGCCGACCAGGTGGCCAGCCGCCTGCTGGAGCAGGATCCCAAGCTGATGGTCGTGGCCTGCAACACGGCGTCGGCCCAGGCCCTGGGCGCGCTGCGGGACAAGTACTCCGAGGCCGAAGGGCCGCCCGCCCTGGGTCAGATCCAGGGGCGACGGGCGCGGGTCCTGGCCGTGGACCGGGGCCTGATCCCGATCGTCGGCGTGATCGGCCCGGGCGCCCGCGCCGCAGCCCGGGCCACGCGCAGCGGCCGCGTCGGCGTGATCGGTACGGAGGGCACGATCCGCAACGGCGCCTACGTCCGTGCGCTGGCCAGCCTGCGACCCGACCTGCACGTGGTGAGCGTGCCCTGTCCGCTGTTCGTCTCCCTGGCCGAGGAGGGCTGGGTGGCGGGCCGGGTCGTGGAGCTGGTCGCCGAGGAGTACCTCGCGCCGCTGCGGGACGAGGGCGTGGACACGCTGATCCTGGGCTGCACCCACTACCCCCTGCTGCGGGAGGTCATCCAGCAGACCATGGGCGACGGTGTCATGCTCATCGACGGCGCCCCCTCCACGGCCGAGGCCGTGGCCGAGGTGCTGGACCGCCAGGGCATCGAGGCCCCGCCGGAGCGCCACGGCTCGGTGCACTACCAGGCCACGGACAACCCGGAGCGCTTTCGCAAGGTCGGCTCGGCTTTCCTCCGCCGTGAGATCGGCGAGGTGGAGGTGGTGGACCTGTGACCTTCGACGCCACCCTCGAGCCCGGCAGCGGGCCAATCATCGCCTTTGCCGACGTGGACAAGCGCTACCCGGACGGCACCACCGCCCTGCGCGGGGTGGATTTCGCGCTGGCTCCAGGGGAGCTGTGCCTGGTGACCGGCGCCAGCGGCGCGGGCAAGTCCACGCTGCTGAAGCTGGTCTACGGGGCGGAGCGGGCCACGATGGGCACGGTAGAGGTGGCGGGCCACGACCTCGCCCAGCTGAAGGCCGGGTCCATCCCGTTCCTGCGCCGCAACATCGGCGTGGTGTTCCAGGACTTCAAGTTGCTGCCGTCGCGTACCGTGGCCGAGAACGTGGGCATGGCCCTGGAGGTGCTCGGCACCTCGCCGCGGCAGATCGGCGCCCGCGTCCGCCAGGTCCTCGGTCAGGTGGGGCTGGCCGGCCGCGGACACCTCCGCCCTGACTCGCTGTCCGGCGGCGAGCAGCAGCGCGTGGCCGTGGCGCGGGCGGTGCTCAACGAGCCGGTCATCCTGCTCGCCGACGAACCCACGGGCAACCTCGACGAGGACCTCGGCCACGAGATCCTCGAGCTGCTGGCCAGAATCCACCACAAGGGCACCACTGTCGTGCTCGCCACCCACGACCGGGCCGCCATCAACCACTTCGCCGCGGCACGCCGCCTCCACCTCGACGCGGGCAAGCTCGTCGACGAGCGGGGGGATGGCTGAATGCGGCTGATGAACCACGTAGAGCTGGCGGTCCGCCGCGCGCTGCGCAACATGGTGGACTTCGCCTTCCTCAACCTCGTGAGCGTGGGCGTGGTGGCGAGCTGCTTCCTGCTGCTGGGCATGTTCGTGCTGATCCTGGCCAACCTGTCGTCGGTGATGGACCGCTGGGGTCGCGACGTGCAGGTGCACGCGTACTTCGCCGATGGCGTGAGCGAGGACACCTGCTTCCGCATCAAGGAGGAGATCGAGGCGCGTGCCGACGTCACGCGGGTGCACTACGTGAGCCGCGACGAGGCGCTGGAGACGTTCCACCGGATCGTGCCGGACGCCGACCGGCTGCTCGCCGACCTCGAAGGCAACCCCCTGCCCGCGTCCCTGGAGATCCGGCTGCGGCCGGACGTGCGTGATCCCGACACCGTGGCCGCGTTCGCCACCTCCATCGACCGGCCCGAATTCCTGGAGCTGGACTACGCCGGCGAGTGGGTCTCGCGGTTCTACACCTTCATCAACCTGCTGAAGCTCAGCGCGGTGGTGATGGGCGCGCTGCTGGCGTTCGCCTGCGTGGTGATCGTGGGCAACACGATCCAGTTGACCACCTGGGCGCGGCGCTCGGAGATCGACATCCTACGGCTGGTGGGCGGCACGGACCGCTTCATCGCCGCGCCCTTCCTGCTGGAGGGCATGGCCCAGGGCACGGTGGGCGCGCTGGCATCCCTGGGCCTGCTGTGGACTGCGTGGCGGTTGCTGTTCGTCCGCATGGGCGAGATCCTGGGCATCGACGGCGGCGCTGGCCTGCTGTCGTTCCTGCCGCTCGCTCACCAGGTGCTGTTCGTGGCCGCGGGCCTCGGCCTGGGCCTGGTGGGCGCCTGGTACTCGGTGCGGCGGCAGCTGGACCGGCCGGTATGAGGGCGATCACCATGATCGGGCTGCTGGCCGCGCTGGGCGGGCCGTGCATGGCCCTGGCCCAGGGCGACCACACCAGCGCGCGGCTGATGGAGCTCAGCTCCCAGGAGCAGGTCCTGCTCGACGAGCTCGCCGCCATCGAGACCCGGCTGCTGGTGGTGCACACCGAGCTGGACGCCTTCCACATCCAGGAGCGGGACCTGGAGAGCCGCCTGGTGCAGCTGGACCAGCAACTCGCCGACGCGGAGGCCCGGCTGGATGAGCGCCAGCGGTCCGTGGAGGCACGCGTTCGGGCGCTGTACATGGGCAGCGAGCGAGGTTTCCTGCAGCTGCTGTTCTCCGCCCGCGACATCGGAGAGCTGCTGCAGGGCAGCCGCTACCTGGCGTTCATCGTGGAACAGGACGAGCTGTTGCTCGCCGACCTGCACGCGCAGGTGGAGCGGGCGCGGCGGCTGCGGGAGGAGCGGGAGGCGGAGTTCGCCCTGCTGCAGGACCGCATCGCCGACCGGCAGGCCACCCAGTCCGAGCAGCGGGAGCTGCGGGAGCGACGCTCGTCCCTGCTGCGCGTGGTGCGGTCGGACCGGCGGGCGGTGGCGATCGCGGCCGTGGAGGCCGAACGCGGGGAGCCGGCGCTGATCGAAGCGACCCGGGACCCGGACGAGGCGGACGCGATCGTGGTGGTGGAGCCGCCGACGGAGGCACCGGAGCCCGTGACCCCGGACGAGCCGCTGCAGCTGGGCTTCGGCCGGCAGAAGGGCCGGCTGATCATGCCGGCCATCGGCGACATCTCCGGGCGCTTCGGCTGGTACGCGGTGGCGGGCGCGGACGACCAGGCGTTCCGCGGCGGCATCGATATCGACGCGCCGGCTGGAACCGAAGTGCGGGCGGTGTACGCGGGGCAGGTGCGGCGCGCCGAGTGGCTGCGCGGGTTCGGCAACACCGTGATCCTGGACCACGGCGAGGGCTACTACACGATCTACGCCCACCTGGACGCGCCCGCGGTGTCCATCGGCGAGATGGTGGACCGGGAGCAGGTCGTGGGGCATGTGGGGGATTCCGGTAGTACGCGAGGGGCGTACCTGCACTTCCAGATCCGGGAGCACTCCGAGGAGGTGGATCCGCTGGTGTGGATCCTGCTACCGCCGGGGGTGAGGATGTTGGATCCGTAGCAGGCCCGGATCGGAGACGGGGGAAGGGGCGGGCGCGAGGGACGAAATGGCAGCGATCAGGCGCCTCCGTCGTCG
This sequence comes from uncultured Rickettsiales bacterium, assembly GCA_964639985.1. Classification (GTDB taxonomy): domain Bacteria; phylum Myxococcota_A; class UBA796; order UBA9615; family CAYRNR01; genus CAZXHG01. The sequence continues at coordinate 3,659 of CAZXHG010000307.1, read as the reverse complement.
TCCAGGCAGTCGCGGATCGCCTGGAGCAGGACGACCGGGTCGTACGGTTTCGTGTGCCACGCCGCCGGCGAGCTGGCCGATGGCCTCCAGCCGCTGGGCCTGCCGCAGCTGCTGGCCCAGCCTCTCGCCAGCGGCCTCGGCGGCTTCCCGCTCCCGAATGCGGCGGCTCAGCGACCGGGTGCCGTGGTCGGCGATTCAGTCTGAGCGCTCCTCGACCGCCACCAGCAGCATCGTGTGCACCTGTCCCGGTACGCCCTGCACGATGGACGCAGGTCGACCAGCGCGGTGGTATGCTCCGGGCAGACAGGGGGACCTCCTTGACCGTGCGCCATCTGCCGTGCCGGCTCGTCGCACTCTGGTGCATGCTGCTGTGCGGCTGCCCCGGCGAGGTCCCCGACGAGCACTGCAACGACTTCACGGACAACGACGGCGATGGCTTGATCGACTGCGACGACACCGACTGCGCCAGCTGGCCAGGCTGCGACGACGGCGACGACGATACCGGAGACGACGACACGGGCGGGCAGCCAGACGACGACGACACGTCGCCGGTGGACGCCGATGGGGACGGGTGGGATTCGGACGAGGACTGCGACGACGGCGACGCCCAGGTCCATCCGGACGCCGAGGAGGTGTGCAACGGGGTGGACGACGACTGCGACGCGACCACGGACGAGGACGGCGACGCGGATGCCGACGGGTTCAGCACCTGCGGTGGTGACTGTGACGACGGCGACGACCAGGTCCATCCGGACGCGGTCGAGGTCTGCAACGGCGTGGACGACGACTGCGATCCGGCCACGGACGAGGATCTGGACGACGACGGGGACGGCCTGAGCGAATGCCAGGGCGACTGTGACGACTCGGAGTTCCTCGTCCCGCTGCATGCCACCGAGGACACCTGTGACGGCGTGGACAGCGACTGCGACGGCGTCGAGGAAGGCCCGTGCACCCCGGTCGCCCTGTCCCTCGCCGGTGCCAAGCTGCTCGGCAGCCCCTGTGACATGGCCGGGGGATCGGTGGCAGGTGCGGGCGACGTGAACGGCGATGGCTACGACGATGTCCTGGTGGGGGCCATCCGCATGGTCCACGGTTGTGACAACCGAGGCATTGCCTACCTCGTGCACGGTCCCGTGTCCGGGTCCGTGCCCCTGTCGTCCGCGGACGCCAGCTTCCCCGGCGAGGACGATCTCGATGCAGCGGGGGAGGTGGTGGCGGCGGCCGGGGACGTGAACGGCGATGACCACGACGATCTGCTGATCAGTGCTCCGTACGACAACGGAGGCGGGGCGCTGGCAGGCGCGGTCTACCTGGTCCACGGCCCGGTCTCCGGTACACATCCACTCGCCGCAGCGGATGCCAAGCTCCTCGGCCAGGCCATGGACATCGCGGGTCGTGCGATATCATCCGCTGGCGACGTCGATGGGGACGATCTGCCCGATATCCTCGTGGGCGTGGCGAACAACGACTACAACGGTGCTGGCGCCGGAGTCACCTACGTGGTCTACGGTGTGGTCAGCGGGTCCTTCGACCTGGCCATGGCCGATGGCTTGCTCGCCGGTCAGTCGGCGGGGGACCTCGCCGGGAGCTCGGTGGCGGCTGCAGGCGACATGAACGGCGATGGTCAGGACGACGTGCTGGTGGGCGCGCCCGGCCACGACGGGCTCCACATGGATGGAGGTGCGGTCTACCTGGTCCACGGACCGATCGCGGGCACCCTGAACCTGTTCAGCGCCGACGCGAGCCTCACCGGCGGGCCGGGCTCCTCCGTGGGCTGCTCGGTCTCTTCCGCCGGCGATGTGGACGGTGACGGGAACCTCGACGTGCTCGTGGGTGCCTGCGGCGACCACGAGGCCTTCCAGGACGCGGGCGCGGCGATCCTGGTCTACGGTCCGGTGGCGGGTGAGATCGATCTGTCGGTCGCAGATACGCGACTCCTCGGCGAGAGCGAGGGCGAAGAGGCAGGGACCTCGGTCGCGGGGGTCGGCGACACCAACGGCGATGGCTTCGACGACCTGGTGGTCGGCGCGCCATCCCACGAGGTGGGCGGCGATGACGTCGGGGCCGCCTTCTGGATTCAAGGTCCCGTCTCGGGTTCCCGTTTCCTGTCATCCGGCAGCGTCACGTACTTCGGGGAGACGCAAGACGGTCAGGCAGGCATCTCGGTGTCCGCGGCGGGCGACCTCAACGCCGATGGATACGCCGACATCATCGTGGGTGCGGACCGGGTCGACGGCTGGGACGGCGCAGCGTATCTGATCTACGGGGGACCTTGACCGATGACCATCCGCCATCTCCTGTCCGGGCTCGTCGCGGCCTCGTTCACGCTGCTGTGCGGCTGCCCCGAGGAGGTCGCACCCGAGAACTGCCGCGACGGCATCGACAATGACGGCGATGGTGCGATCGACTGCGACGACAGCGAATGCGCCAACTGGTCGGGCTGTGACGAAGGCGACGACGATACCGGGACTCCGGACGACGACGACACCAGCGGCGACGACGACACCAGCGACGACGACACCGGCGACGACGACACCAGCGGAGACGATGACAGCGCTTCGGAGTGCGCCGACGCCGTGCCCTGCCCGACGAGCAACATCATCGAGGACCCGGCTTCCCTGGAGGCCATCGCACAATGCGAGAGCATCTCCGGCGACCTGTGGTTCGAAGGCCAGGCCTGGCTCACGAGCATCGACCTGCCGTGCCTGACGAGCGTGGGTGGTGAGCTGTACGTCGGCTCCAACGACGCCCTCGCGAGCGTCGACCTGCCCAGCCTCGCCACCGTGGGCGGCGACCTGAACGTCGTCACCGACGCCGCCCTGGCCAGCCTCGACATGCCCGCACTCACCGACGTGGGCAACGACCTGTGGATCTACGGCAACGCCGCCCTGACCAGCCTGGACATGCCCGGCCTGACGACCGTGCACGGCGGGCTGGGGATCGTCGCCGACGCCGCCCTGGCCAGCGTCCACCTGCCCAGCCTCGCGGCCACCGGCAGCAGCCTGAAGATCCAGGACAACGCAGCCCTGACCAGCATCGACGTGCCCACCGTCACGACCGTGGGCAACCACCTGTGGATCGACTACAACCGCGCCCTGACCAGCGTCGCCATGCCTGGCCTCACGACCGTGGGCGGCGACCTGCACATCTACGACAACGACGACCTGACCGGCCTCGACATGCCCGCGCTCGTCACCGTGGGCGACGACCTCTGGTTCCAGCGCAACGACACCCTGACCAGCCTCGACATGCCCGCGCTCACGACCGTGGGCGGGTACCTGCACGTCGAGGACAACGGCGCTCTGGCCACCCTGGCTGGCCTCTCCGGCCTCGAGACCGTGGGCGAGGACCTGTACATCTTCCAGTGCGACGCCCTGGTCAGCCTCGCCATGCCCAGCCTCGCATCCGTGAACGGCCACCTGTACATCCGGGACAACGCCGGCCCGGCCAGCTTCGCGCTGCCCGCCCTCGCGACCGTGGGCGGCGACGTGTTCCTCTACTCCAACCCCGCCCTGACCGGCCTCGACCTGCCTGCGCTCACGACCCTGGTCGGCCACCTGTACGTCGACCTTACACCCGCCCTGACCAGCCTCGACATGCCCAGCCTCACGAGCGTGGGGGAGAACCTGCACGTCTACAACGTCGATGACCTGACCAGC
>CAZXHG010000306.1:0-10864 GCA_964639985.1 uncultured Rickettsiales bacterium | reverse complement strand
CATGCACCCCCACATCTGGAGCGATCCCGAGTGCCAGGTCGCCGGAAACGACTCCGACGTCCTCCAACTGGTCGGTCAACTCGCTGAACTGGCCGACCTCGTCGAGAACTACGTCGCGCATACCGTCGACGGCGACGACTCCGTCCCCTTCTGATCCAGGATGGCGGGAGGGAGAAGTGCATCCGAGCACTCCTGTCAGCTCAGGCTGCAGAACAACTTGCGCGAGTTACTGCAAGAAAGCGTGCGCGGCGACACGAGATTCGCTGTTGGGCAGCACGTCCCGTGCCATCGCCACGCGCTCGTCCACCGCGAACACGGGTGACCCAGAGGTGCCGGATCTCCTGCGACGTCGATGCAGGAAGCGTCGAGAGCACCTGGTCGGCATCGACGTCCATTTCAACAGCTGTCGGCTCGGGTACAAGTGCGTAGCGTTGCTGGAAATCGTAGATCCAGTCGCGATGCCGGTTCGTTGCCTCGACGGCATCAGCTGCGCTCTGAAGCGTCACCCGATGAAGCCGACACCGGTACCTGTCCGGCACGAATCGGGACAACGTAGGCCACAACCCGTGGCCGTCCTTGTCGGGACGCTGAAAGGCCGGGTTGTCGCCGTGAACGAGCAGGACGTAGTGACCGCCTTTCGACAGCGCGTAAATCACCTCGCGGAAGAACTGGTAGTACGGCCCGAGTAGACAGACGGGGCTGCTGGCCATATCACCGGACAGGAATCCGAACTCGTCTAGCTTGGTCCAGTACGTTCGCCCCCAGCGATGAAGAGGACAAACGTCCGGACCGCCAGCCGGGTTCGTACCGTCGCAGTCCCCCCCATCGAACACCGAGCATCCCCCGAACTCCTGTTCGACGAGCTTCGCCTCGATGAACAAGGGCGGGCCAGCGTCCCCCTCGATGCAGAGGTCGAAGCTCGTTGGTTGCCCTTTTACTTCGTTGAAGACATCTCGATCCTCGACCTCGAGGCGACCAACTGCACCCGCGACGGGCCATGGTGCGCCAGCGTCCGAGAAGGCGTCGGCCAGAGCATCGAGGTCGTCGAGCAAGGGAAGCACAAGGTTGAACAGCATCGCCTGGCTGCTTAGCCCGTGGTGCAAGTACTTGTGCAGGGGGAATCCCTCGTTTAGGGAGCGACGACGCTGCTTCTCCCGCTGGACAACCACCGCAAGAGCGGGATCGATCAAGTTATTCGGCCAGTCCTTCCACTCGCGGAGGATGTACGCGCGTCGCTGCTGGACTGGCAAGCCCCGGCCCTTGAACCATGCTGCGGCAGCCCTCTCCATCTTGCGGCGATAGTCGCTGAATCGGATCATGGATCCAGCGTACCTCTTAGCCGTGCTCGATGCGATATGGGCGCTCGGGCACGCGGGTCACGTTGCTTGTTGAAGCTCCGGAAGCTCGACATGCCGGCGCAAGCGCCAAAGTGTATCGTGAGTCCGTTGGAGGAATGGTGGCCGACCGACAACCGGGCAAACGTCGAAGTATCGCAAACCGCATCGGAGTCAAGGGCGAGGCCATCTTCAAGGCCTGGGCTGTGGACCGTGGACTCAGCGCCAACAAGGTTGACGAAGACTACGGTATCGACTTCCTCTGCGAGCATCTGGCCCCCGAATCAGGCCATGTCGAGCGAGCGACAGGCGCTGTGCTGGCGGCGTTCGTCAGGAGCACAAAGGGGAAGACGCGCCCCAGGATTCTGATCGACAAAGACGATGCGGCCCGAATGGTGGAGTCCGACCTTCCCGCCTGTTTGTTCGGCGTCAACACCGCCACCCAAGAGATCCGGTTCTACTTTCGCACCGAGAGTGCCATCGAGGATCTGATGGCATTCCTCGGGGGCTCCGTGGCGACCAAATCACTTCTTCTGGAGGATTTAGCGACCGTCCCGGAGGAATTCGACAGGTTGCTCGCGAAGTACCTCCGTCCAGCCGTGCAAGGCAGACTACAGTTGCTCCGAGCCGAGTTGCAGCTTCAACTCGGGCTCGGTGTCGCACACGTCGAGCTACACCAGACCACCTCTGGCAGCGATGCGGTCGTGCTGCTACCGTGGCTCGGCAGAGCACTCGAGTTCGACGACGACGAACGAGAGGACGCTCGCGCGCGCGTCTTCGGACAGGGAGAACCGCCACACCCAGGTCTTCCGGGAGCACGGCTGAGCCAGCACCTTGCTCCGCTACTCGATCTTGCGGAGAGCCACCTGTTTCTCGGAGGAGGCGTCGAGGACGAGACGACGCTGACCGTATCGGGCAACGGGATGAGTGAGACGGTGGCCGTGACAAGACGCACGTTAGACGATGAGATCGCGTTTACCCATGCTTGTGGTCTGTGTTTTTCGCTGTCCGGTATTCGCTGGGTCGACGACCTGCCAGTGCATCATCTCCGCTTCGATGTGTACGCCGCTCCGGACTTCCGGCTCGGTGGTGATCTGGCGCTCATGAGTCTATTGCAGGGACTCAGGCCAGGCGCAGAGGTACGCTTCGGAACGGGCGCGGCGATGCCCGTCGAGCAGTGGTCGGACGCGCTGGTCATCGGACCGGGCATCGAGGCGCTGGTCGCGGTGTGCGAGAAGCATGGCCTCGACCTCGAAGAGTTCTCGCTTGTCGACTTTTCCGACGAGGAGTTCGGCGGTGCTCTCGGCTGTCTGGAAGCCCTATCGATCAAGGACATCCCCTTGTACCGCCTAATGCCTGGGTTCGTCTTCGAGGAGGCCTGTCCCGCGCAGGGCGAATGGCCGCGCTCCGAGCCCATCTACCTCCGCATTCCCCTCGTGATGAACCTCAAGAAGCGCGGAGTAGTGGTATGGGTCGAGGGGGATGGTGACCTTTTCCTCACTGAGGACGACAGGATCTGCGGGGTCCGCATCCGTGAGCAGCACAACATCGAGATCGAGTTCGTGGATGAGCGGTTTGCCAAATCAGTGAATCCCGAACTCTGGGTCTATGAGGATTGGCCAGCATTACCGTTGCCTCAGACTCAGGCAACGGGGATGGAAGCCTCCAACGACGGCCATGTGCTCTTTGGAATGAAGCACCGCAGAGTTGGAGCGGTGGAAGAATAATGGCCCCGTGAGAGGGGCCTATGCCCCTCCCTTTTGCGGCCGGCTACCCGGTTTCAGGTGAAGCATCTTCGATAGCTCGTAGCCGAAGTAGCGCCTTGCTCACCGCCGCCGGCGTCACCCCCTCGTCCAGCGCCAGCGCGGACATGCTCGCGTACCCCCCCTCGTCCATCATCCGCCGCCAACGCCGGGCACGTTCGCCGATCGGCCGGCCCTTCACGGTCCGAGCATGCTTCGGCTTCAACCGCGGCTCACTCACCGGGACGTACCCCCTCGGTTGCTGTACGTCAGGGGCGCTGATCTCGACCTCGTACTGCGGGCATGGTTGGTTGTGCCAGCTGATCGTTCCCCTTCTGCCGCTAGTTGAGGAAGATCTTGTTCTCGCGGTGCTGGCTCTCCTCGAGCTCGAACCGGTCGAAGAACGGGGCCACCTGTCGGATCGTGTTGACGATCCGGTCGTAGATCTCTGGGGTCTTGCGCTGGAGCCGGTGGAGGTAGGCCGCGAGGTTGTGGCCGTCCCGCCGGAGGTGGCGAGTGTCCTCGATGTACACCGGCTGCCGGATGGGTGCGAACTGAGAGGTGTCGTCGAAGTGGTAGACGTGGATCTGCCGGAGATACCCCTGCAGCGAAGCTGCGAGCAGGTTTCCGCTGTCCGCCGCCCGCGGCAACTGCGACTCCGAGAGACCGCCCTTGACCGAGTCGAGCGGGACATCGCCTTCGGGCGAGGTCCTGCCGATGGCCTCGTGGTCGATGATCAACACGCCACCCGGCCCTGCGCCCAGCGCGACGCCGTAGTCGAAGGTCTCTTCTCCATCCTCGAAGGCCGCCAGCAGGCGCCCCTGCCTCGTGGCCTTGAGCCCGCCGTGGAGCATGGACGCGGCCCCGCCCCTGGAGGTGGCAAAGCTGGCAAAGCCCTCGGTGCCGAGGAACGAGAGCATCTCCAGGCAGGTGACGAGGTTCGACTTGCCCGCGCCGTTGGCGCCGATCAGCACGTTCACGTCGCCGAGCTCGACCTCGACGTCGCTGAACGACAGCAGTCGTTCGATGTCCAACCTCTGCAACCGCATCGGGACTCACCTCGCCGTGCTCGGGGCACGGGGCCTCATTCTATCCTCTCGTCGCATTCGTTCGTGCGACCAGCTCGATCACGGGCACGATCCGTTCCAGCGAACTGTCACCGCCGTGCTGCCATCCCTTGCCGTCCGGGGTCAGGCGGAAGCCGTGGTCGCCGAACAGGAGCAGGCGACCACCTGGACCGAGGATCTTTCGCATGCGCCCGAACGCGACCTCGAGCTCCGCGCGGGCCAGTCGACACAGGTCCTCGAACGCGGGCGTCCGCTCGTGGAGCAGCTCGTCCACTGCGTCGACCTTCTCCAGCGCGTGGTCCAGGCCGGCGTCGGCCAGCTGCCGGTAGAAGCCCTCCGTGGTGGTGGGACCGTCGACCCGCGCAAACGTCGTCTGCGCGACGCGCCAGGCGGGCAGCAGGTCGTCCAGCCAGCCCGTGATCGGGCCAAGCAGGGGGAGCCCGAAGGCGTCGATCACGATCCAGGCGGCGTCACGGCTCGTGTCGAGCAGACCCGCGAGCAGCGGTGGTCGCGGGTCCATGTCGGTTCCGGCCAGCTCGTCCAGACGAGCGAGCCACCTGCCGGGAGCCAGCGACGTCAACCGGGGGTGATGGCGGTACAGCAACTCGGCCAGCACGGCCAGTTCGTGGGCTGAGGCCGGCTTCGTGGGTGCGATCAGTTCGGTGGCTGCGGCGACGAGTGGCGAGGGGTGTTCGACCGGTGGCAGGTCGGCGCGCAACACCATCTCGAGTACGCGGTCTTCGCAGGCAGCGTCGAGACCCAGGCGGTCCAGCCGCTGCAGCGCACCGGCGCCGACCCAGTCGGCGCTGATCGAGTCCACGGCGTGCCCGGCTCCGTCGACCTCGCGGGGCAGCGGTACACCGTGGCGCAGCGCCTGCTCCAGGCACCACGGCACGACGTCCGGGCCTGCGGCCGTCTTCTTCGAATCGAACCGGATACGCTCACCGTCGAGCCGGCCCAGGTATTCGTCCAGGGCCTTGCGCAGCGCAGCGCGATCCCAGGTCCGTTCCGTGAGCAGGGTGGTCAGACCGCCGAGGTCCACGGTGGTGACCACGTCCACACCGGCCAAGTGGTCGTCGAAGGCACTCAGATCCTCCACGTCAGGCCAGGCCTGTTCGCCGTCCAGATACGCCTGCAGCCCGTCCGTGACCTCCACCCCCTGCCGGGCCCAGTCGCGGACCCTGGCGCGCACGTCGGACTGGCCGAAGAACAGCTCCAGCTCGTGCTCGACCTCGCCGCGCATGCGGTCCAGGGTGGCGAGCAACCCGGCAGCCGGGGAGGTCTCGCCGTCGAACCCGCAGCTGCACCGGGTCTGGAACTCCAGATCGACCAGGCGGGCGCACCGCTGCTGCTGGGCCTGGCGGCGCAGCGTCTCCAGCTCGAGCAGCCGCGGGCCGAGGCCCACGTGACGGCATGGGGCGATGCGCGGCGGCTGCCAGGTCCACACCGGGGATTCGCGGCGCTCGCTCCACCACGCCTCGTGCGCGGCCGCGTACTTCGTCTTGTACGCCTCGTGGGTTTCCCTGGCGCGCCGCAGCCAGTCGTCCACGGCCGCTCCCTGCTCGAGGCCCGGGGCCGTGCCCAGCTCACCGGCCAGGTCGGCCAGCCCGGGCTGCTTGAACAGGTGCGCGTAGCGCCGCAGCTCCGGCAGCTGCCGGTCCACGCGCGCTGGCAGCTGGACCAGGTCGGCGTGCCTCGCGAGGAACCCGGTGGCCGAGCCGGCCTGGTAGAGGAACTGCTCGAATCCCTCCAGGTCGCTCCGATCGTGTCGCAGGGCCGCGACCTGGCGGGCGTATCGTTCGATCGCGTCCGTCAGCTCGCTGCCCGCGCCCAGCCGGGCCTGCAACTTGCGCAAATCAGCGGCCGATGCGTCGAGCGCGCCGCGGATCGCGCGCACGGCGCGCCGCTGCGTGTTGACCGTCCAGGTGTCGGGCCGGGACACGCGCAGCCCCTCGCAGAGGCGGTCCAGGGACTGCAGCTGGTCCTCGCCCAGGGCCGTGCCCGGCGCGATCCGGTCGTAGGCCCGCGGCTTGGGCTGGGTCTCGAACAGCTCGCGATAGGAACGCTGCCCCTGGAGGATGTCCAGCTCGCCGGTGACCAGTAGCAAGACCAGAAGCAGGTGGATCTGGTCCTCCACCAGCCCGAACACCGGCGCGGCCATGTGCTCGTACACCACGTCCATGGTCGCGCCCTGCTCCACCAGGGGTAGCAGCCGCCGAACCAGGTCGTTGCGGTCGAGCCGGGCCGGGACCGTGTAGCGGTTGCCCTGCCGGGACAGCAGCCGCATGGGCACCAGGTAGGCCTCGCGGATGGTCTGCACCCAGCGGGGCGCACGTGCAGCGCCCACGTCCTCGCGCATGGCATGGCGGACGAACTCCCGGTAGGCCTCCCTGGGCAGGGGCCCGTGGCCCGGGCCGTGTTTCTCGAACGCGGGGTACTGCCGGCGCAGCATCCACAGCGCGTGGGCGTCGAACCACGGCTCCAGGCCGTCGGTCGGCCCCAGCGGCAGGCCGCGCTCGCCCGCGCGGTCGGGCCGCACCAGGGCAGCCTCGGCATAGGACTGCCGCAGCTGCATGGCGAACAGGGGCAGACGCTGCTCCACCCGGCTGGCAAGCAGGCGCGCCACTTCCGGGTTGAGCGGGCGCTCCCGGAGCCGGACCAGGGCGGCGAGTTCGCGCAACGCCGGCGTCATCTCCGCCGGTTTCGGCCGGACCGTGTGGCAACCGTCCGCGGGCGGCGCGTCGCCCCAGGGCAGGCGCACGCACAGGGCCGGCCCGTCCGCGGGCGGGGGCTCGCCGTTGCCCACGAACACCGCGTAGTCGCGGTCGTGGAAGCTCCACTTGACCGTGCGCGGCTGCCAGCGATCCCGTGGCGCGGCCAGGGGGTTGAAGTCGTTTCGGCCTCCTCGGCCCAGGGTCCTGCCCAGCTGCTCGAACAGGGCATCCGGGCCCGGCAGCTCGGCCAGCTCCCGCTGCAGCAGGCGGTCGAGCACGGCCGCGCCGTCGTCCTGCAGGTCCAGCGCGAACCGGCCGCGCACCTGGCGCACGTACCGGCCCTCCCGGGCCAGGCGCTGCAGCACCCGCTCCACGATCGCGCGGTTGCGAGTGGGGTCGATGCGGGTGGCCGCGAACAGCAGCCAGCCCGATGCCTCGTCCGCGTCCATGCCGTCCCGCGACGGCGACAGGTGGACCACCACCAGCAGCCGCAGCAGCCGCTCGGCCAGCCTCCGCTGGCCCGGCTTGTCGAACAGCTCTGGCAGGTGGCGCTCGTACCAGGGCAGTAGCCGTTGCGCGATCGGCAGGAACTCCGGCTGCAGCTGCAGCACGTCCTCGAAGTGGTCCACGATCGCGTCGGGCGTGACCAGCTCGCCCCACTCCCGGTCGAGGAACGGCGCCACCTCCCGCTGGGGGTGGCCGCCGAGCTGGGTGCACACGAAGTCCACCACGCCCCGGGTCTGGGAGAAGCGGTCGCGGACCTCGTCCAGCAGCTCGAGCGTGGCCGGATGCAGGGGGTAGATGCGGCACAGCTGGTCGAACGGGACCGGCGCGTCGGGCACGGCCGAGGCCAGGTGCCGCGCCAGCTGCTCGGTGGCGGCCTCGTACCCGGGCTGCTTGACCAGCACGTGGTTGGCGATCAGGTCGTGCACGTGGGCGGGGGTGAGCCGCAGGCGCAGGCCGTAGCGGTCCTTGATCTTGCGGTACAGGGAGTGCTCGAGGTCGCCGGTGTGCTCGATGGCCTCCTGCATGGCCGCGACCACCACGAAGCGGTGGCCCATGGCCCACTCGCCCATGAACTGCAGGAAGCGGATGTCCTCGGTGAAGCGCTGCGCGTCGGGCTTGGAGCGCAGGAACTCCGACAGCTCGTCGATCACCAGCAGCAGGCCGCCCGGGTGGCGCGCCACGGCCGCGTCCCAGCCCGTGCGGCGGTCGTCCGTGCCGGTTTCGATGCCCAGGGCCGCGCAGACCACGTCCTCGAGCCGGGTCTGGGCGCTGTAGTTGAGCAAGGACACGGCCACCACGTCCGGCGTGGCTCCCTCCACCAGCTCGCCCGCGCGCAACTGCTGGGTCAGCCAGGCCAGGAAGTGGGACTTGCCACTGCCATAGGGCCCGATGAGGAATGAACCTGTCCCCGTGTCGGCGGTCAACGCCCGCCCCAGGGCCTCCACGTGCACGCGCACGTCCTCGGTCAGGTAGTAGCTGGTCGAGATCCACGCCTCGTCCAGCGACTCCTCGAGGCGCACCACGGTGGGGTGTGCCTGCACCTCGACCAGATCGCGGATCTTTGTCACGGTCTCCCTCGCGTCGACGGGTTCTCGTACCATACCAGCTGGCGACCATGGCACCCGACGTGGCGAGCATCCTGGTGAGGAACCTGCGCGAGGCCCTCGGCCGGGGAGATATCGAGCAGGCCGAGCTGGTCCTGGAGCGACTGCGCGACGCCGAGCCCCTGTCCGCGCGTACGCGGGGCATGGAGCTGCAGTTCCTCGTCCGCTGCGACCGGCTCGGCGAGGCGTGGCAGCTGGCCCAGCAGCTGGTCCCCCAGTTCCCGGATTCCGCGGGGATCCTGTTCTGGTCCGGGCGGGCAGCGTACCGTCGGCGTGACTACCGCAACGCCCAGCGCCTGTTCCGCGAGAGCCGCAGGATCGCGGACCGCTGGACCACCCGCCGCTGGCTCGGAAAGGCGTTGACCCAGCTAGGCGGGTACGAGGAAGCCGAACGCCTGCTCGCGCCGCTGGTCGCCGAGCACCCCACGTGCGGCACGGACCTGGCCTGGCTGCACGAGCGCATGGGTGAGCTGGACCGCGCACTGGAGGTGGTCGAGCAGTACCTGCAGCACATGCCGGACAACGAGTTCGCCCGGCAGCAGCGGACCCGGTTGATGGCCCGCACGGCCGACGCCGACGAGGTGGTCGGGGAGGTGGACACGCTGCGGGATCTGGGCGAGGCCGTGCCCACCGAGATGCTGCCCAGCTACGTGGAGACCCTGCTGGCGCGGGGCGAGGCCGCGCGCGTGCGGGAGCTGCTGGCCGAGACCGGCCCGCTGGATCTTGGCCTGACCACGCGGCTGGCCTGGGTGACCTACAAGGCCAGCGAGCTGGACCTGGCCTTCGACCTGTTCGTGCAGGCCATGCCCCGCAACTTGCGCGACAACAAGTTCCACAACTCCCTGGGCCGGGCCGCGCGGCTGTGCGACCGGCAGCAGGAGCTGCTCGCCGCGTACGAGCGCCACGCGGAGCAGGAGCCGAGGCTGTACGGGCGGATCCGGAAGCTGGAGGCGATCCTGGGGAGGACGTGATGGCCGTGGACGTGCCCTGACCTGTCGGGACCTTGCGGGGTGACTTGCGGGGTGAGTCTGGTGTGCGGCGCTGCCCGACGACTTGTTCGGTTACATGTTCGCGAACAAGTCCGTCGACTTCCCCGGTGACCTGCGCGGTGACTCGCTCGCGAGCAAGTCCGGCGACAGAAGCTGACGTCCCGGCGTGGTGGAGTGCTCCTGTCGCGCAGCCGCGGGAGCCGAGAGATGACCGAATACCAGTACTACGATTTCCAGGCTGTCGACCGCGCCCTCACCGTCGCCGAACAGGACTCGCTGCGGCGACTGTCGAGCCGCGCGGAGATCTCTCCAACGTCCTTCGTCAACCACTACGACTGGGGTGAGTTCGGTGGCAACCCCCACGATCTGATGGACGAGCTGTTCGATGCGCATCTCTACCTCGCCAACTGGGGAACCCGTGTCCTGTACTTCCGGTTCCCCCTAGGGCCGCTCCGCGGAGCGCATGCTCTGGGTGCGTTAGGGATGTGGCGGAGACGCATGGGGCGCAGCCACGGATCCGGGTTGGAAGGTGACTGCGAGGAAGGCGTGCGGGAACGTTGGGAGAACATCGCGGACGGGATCGGCATGGAGCTGCTTGGAGACGCACGGAGCGGCGTGGAGCGGCGTGGAGCGTGTGGGCGATATGTGGGCTGGAATGACCCACTCGAACCGGTTCCATGAAACTCACTGGAATCACGTCTGAATCCGCCACGGCTGACTCCGTCATCCCGCCCGCGCCGCCGCCGTCGCTTGGTCACTCCCGCCGAGCATCGTCCTGATCGACCTCGACCCGGCGACCTCGACCTGGACCGTCGCATCGTAGGGCAGCTCGTTTCGTTCGACGTTCTGCGCCCAGGTCTTTCGTCGCCGCTGTCGGTCGGCCACGTCGATGGCCAGGAGTCGGGGTCGCTGTCTGTTCTGCGGCGGCACGTCCACGTGGACTCGCAGCGTGGCCCCCTGGAAGACCTGCTCGAAGGCGTGACGTGCCTCGGCTGGCAGGAAGAGCGTGTCCAGGGCGTCGCAGGGTCCGGGTTCATCCCGGATCGGTTGGATGGCCGGGGGGTGGGATGGCCTGCCGACGCGGGTGAGCCGATCTCGAAGCCGTTCGGCGACCGGGGTCGGGATCGGGATCTCGACGTGCTTGCTCGCCTGGGGTCGTTCCGACCGCAAGCAGCGTGGCCGCGGCGAGCAGTCCTCGCAGCCGCGCACCGGCCGCAGCAGGATGATGTTCGTCCTGCCCGGGGCGTGTTCCCGCGGACGTACTGTCGTGAGCGTCAGGCCGCGTCCGTCTTCGCAGCTCAGCTCACCTCGTCCGGCGTCCCACCCCCAGCCGGGACGCCGGACCAGCATCGTCGTCCAGTCCAGCTCGTCGAGGATGCGGTGGAGCACGGGATCACGGGGCCAGTGT
>CAZXHG010000305.1:0-10868 GCA_964639985.1 uncultured Rickettsiales bacterium | reverse complement strand
CGCAGTCGTTGTCGATGCCGTCGGTGCACTCCTCGACCAGGCCGGGGTTGGCCAGGATCTCGGCGTCGTCACAGTCGTTCTCGCAGACCATCCAGCCGTCCCCGTCCGCGTCCACCTCGCCCGCGCCGAGCGCGCCGTCGCAGTCGTTGTCCACGCCGTCGCACTGCTCGGTGGCGCCGGGGTACGTGGCCGCGTCCATGTCGTCGCAGTCGTCGTCGCACTCGGTGTAGCCGTCGCCGTCGTCGTCCGTGTCCACGCCGTCGTCGGCCACGCCGTCGCAGTCGTTGTCCAGGCCGTCGCACAGCTCGGCCGCGCCCGGGTGGACCGTGGCCTCGGAGTCGTCGCAGTCGCCCTGGCAGCCCATCCAGCCGTCCGCGTCCGCGTCCTGCTCCAGCTCGGACAGGTCGCCGTCGCAGTCGTTGTCCAGGCCGTCGCACAGCTCGGCCGCGCCGTCATGGGTGGTGGCGTCCGCATCGTCGCAGTCGCCTGCGCACGCGGACTGGCCGTCGCCGTCCCCGTCGAGGTTCTCGTCCGTGGCCGGATCGCAGTCGTCGTCGATGCCGTTGCAGACCTCGGCCGCGCCAGGGTTGACGGCCGCGTCCGCGTCGTCGCAGTCGCCGTCGCAGACCAGCCAGCCGTCCGCGTCGTCGTCCGCCTCGTCCGCAGGCAGCGTGCCATCGCAGTCGGTATCCACACCGTCGCAGTCCTCGCTGGCGCCGGGGTTGACCAGCGGCTCGGTGTCGTCACAGTCGCCGTCGCAGGCCGTGTACCCGTCGCCGTCCGCGTCCACCGTCGTGTCCTCGTCCACGACCCCATCGCAGTCGTTGTCCACGCCGTCGCACTGCTCGGGCGCGCCCGGGTAGGTCAGCGCGTCACCGTCGTCACAGTCTCCGCCGCAGCCGATCACACCGTCCCCGTCGAGGTCGAACTCCCACGACGGGATGCTGCCGTCACAGTCGTCGTCGACGCCGTCGCAGTCCTCGGCCGCGTCCGGGTTGACGTCCGCGTCCGCGTCGTCGCAGTCGCCAGCGCAGGTGGCGTACCCGTCGAGGTCGTCGTCGAGGAGGTTGAGGTCGGCGTCGGTGTCGTCGCAGTCGCCTGCACACTCGGAGGCGCCGTCGCCGTCGTCGTCGACCGGGTCCACGGTGGCGTCGGTGTCGTCGCAGTCGCCGTCGCACTCGGTGAAACCGTCGCCGTCGTCGTCGAGGTCCTCGCCCGGCAGCGCGCCGTCGCAGTCGTTGTCGATGCCGTCGCAGGCCACCTCGGCCGCGCCCGGATGGACCGCGGCGTTGGCGTCGTCACAGTCCGTGGCGTCGAGGGTGTGGCCCGCGGGCGACGTGCAGTCGTTGACCACGGTCCCGTTCGGGTTGCCGTAGCCGTCCCCGTCCGCGTCCGGGTAGTAGTCGGCATAGGTCACGCCGTCGTCGGGCGTGCCGTCGCAGTCGTTGTCCTCGCCGTCGCACAGCTCGGCCGCGCCCGGATGGATGGACGCGTCCGTGTCGTCGCAGTCGTCCGTGGACTCGACGTAGCCCGCGGGCGGCGCGCAGTCGACCACCGTGGCGCCTGAGACGTTGCCGTGGCCGTCGCCGTCCGCGTCCTCGTAGTAGGTGTACGTGGCCACGCCGTCGTCGGCCACGCCGTCGCAGTCGTTGTCCTCGCCGTCGCAGACCTCGGCCGCGCCGGGATAGGTGGCCGCGTCCGCGTCGTCGCAGTCGCCGACGCACTCGCTGAAGCCGTCACCGTCGTCGTCGTCGTCCTGCTCGTGCTGGATCCCGTTGCAGTCGTTGTCGATGCCGTCGCAGGCCACCTCGGTGGCCGCTGGGCTGACGGCCGCGTTGGCGTCGTCGCAGTCGTCGTTGTTCTGTGCATAGCCCGCGGGCGCCGCGCACCCGGTCTGGGTGGCGCCGGCCGGGTCGCCGTAGCCGTCCCCGTCGCCGTCCTCCCAGAAGGTGTAGACCACGAGGCCGTCGTCGACCACGCCGTCGCAGTCGTCGTCCACGCTGTTGCAGACCTCGGAGGCGCCAGGATTGACGGCCGCGTCCGCGTCGTCGCAGTCGCCGCCCTGGGCGGCGTAGCCCGCGGGCGCGGTGCAGCCCTGGGCGATGACGCCGTCGAGGCCGAAGCCGTCGCCGTCGTCGTCGAGGTAGAAGGTGTCGATCACGCCCTCGTCCACGTCTCCGTCGCAGTCGTTGTCCACGCCGTCGCAGACCTCGGTCGCGCCCGGGTTGACGGCCGCGTCCGCGTCGTCGCAGTCGCCGTCCACCTCGGCGTAGCCGTCGCCGTCGTCGTCCCAGGCGTAGGTATCCTCGTCGATGTCTCCGTCGCAGTCGTTGTCGATGCCGTCGGGCAGCTCGGGCGCGCCCGGGTAGACGTCGTCGTCGAGGTTGTCGCAGTCGCCGTCGAGCACACCCCAGCCGTCGTGGTCGTAGTCCGGGTTGGGCGGACCGCCGCCGCCGTAGGCGCCCACGTCGGACTGGCTGCCGTCATCGTCGAGGATCGTGGGCGCGCCCGCGTCGATCAACGGGCTGCCCGCGTCCAGGGTCAGGTCGTCGTTGCCGCAGTCGCCGTCGTCGGTGTAGACAACGAACAGCGGATCGACCGCGTAGTTGTTGGCCGGCACGGCCGTGATCTGGCCGTCCACGTCGTCGTCGACGTTCTCCCAGAAGTCCGAGTACAGGATGGTGTAGGTGACCCCGCCGTCGAGGTACATCCCGTCGCCGTCCTGGGCCCAGGCGAAGATGTTGTTGGTCGAGTTGATGTTGATCGTACCCGCGAGGAACATGTGGCCGCCGCCGTCGTTGGCGGCCTCGTTCTCGACGAAGGTGTTGTTGATGAACGACGGATCCGAGGCGTTGGCGTAGACCGCACCGCCGTTGGAGTCGGCCACGTTGTCCTGGAAGATGTTGTTGCCGAAGTAGCCGGAGTCCACGTCGTACAGGTACACCGCGCCGCCGTACTCGGCGTCGTTGCCGCAGAAGGTGTTGCGCATGAACGAGTCGCTGCCGCTCATGGTGTGCAGCGACACCGTGCCGTAGTAGCCGTCGTTGCCGGTGAAGGTGCTGTCGCTCACGCTCAGCTCGGACGAGTAGGCGTGGATCGCGCCGCCGTAGTTGGACGCGTAGTTGTCCACGAAGCGACAGTCCTCGACCGTGGCCGACGACGCGGTGGACACGTAGAACCCGCCCCCGTGCTGGGCGGTGTTCTCGCGGAACGTACAGCCGTCGAAGGTGGCCGAGGCGTAGTAGTAGACATAGGTCGGGTACGAGCCGCTGTTGCGGAAGAATTCCGTGTCCTGGAACAGCGGATCGCCGTAGTAGTACACGTAGGCCGCGTGGCTGGAGCAGTACAGGATGCGACTGTCGGAGATGGTGGGCGTGGCCTCCTGCACGTACAGGCCGTGGGAGCTCGACGTCCACACGCTCATCTCCTCGAGAGTCGCGTCCTCGTCCTCGCCGCTGGTCCAGCGCACGCCGCCGGACGCCCCGCCGATGAAGGTCACGTCGATCCCCAGCGTGGAGCGCAAGGTCAGGTCGTTGCCGTCGTAGTCGACCGTCTCCTCGTACACGCCGGGCTGCACCACGATCACGTCACCGTTGCCGGCCAGCGCGATGGCGTCGCTGATGGTCAGCGTGTCACCGTCGCCGGTCTGGGAGACCACATGGTCCGCGCCGGCCACGTCGCCGTCGAGATCACCGCCATAGGCGCCGATGTCGCTGGCGCTGCCGTCGTCGTCGAAGACGTCCGGCACGCCGGCGTCGACCAGGTCGCTCACCAGCGACAGGCTCAGGTCGTCGTTGTTGGGGTCGCCGTCATCCACGAAGCCGTCGAACTGGGGCGACACGCTGAGGTTGCCTCGCGTCCCCGTGGGATCGTCCAGGCCGCCGCCGTAGTTGCCGTTGTAGTTGTCGTACACGTCGTTGTGGGCCAGCCACATCCGGGTGGAGGCCGCCGCGTACGCCGAGTACACACCCTCGCCATCCGCCCCGTAGGCGATCACGTTGTTGACCACGACCAGGCCGGTGCCGCTGCCGGCGTAGATGCCGCCACCCGAGGTCGACGCCTCGTTGGCCACCAGCGTGTTGTTCGCGACCAGCAGGTGGCTGCCACCGTCGAAGTACAGCCCGCCGCCGTACTCCGCGGCGTTGCCGTTGACCACGTTGTGGGTGAACCAGCCGCTGCTGTCGTAGTCGTGCAGTGCGCCGCCGAGGTAGCCCTCGTTGCCGCTGAACGTGTTGCCGTCGATCAGCACCGGCTGGGACGCCTGGTACACCGACACGATGCCGTAGTAGCCGTAGTTGTCCGAGAACGTGCTGTCGGTGACGTACAGCCGCGACTGGTAGTCGTGGATCGCGCCACCCCAGTTCGAGGCGTAGTTGCCGTCGAACACCGAGTCGACCACGTCCAGCTCGCTGGCGGTGGACACGTAGATGCCGCCGCCGTGAGTGGCGGTGTTGTCGCGGAAGGTGCAGCCGTCATAGGTGGCGGCCGCGTAGTAGTACACGTAGTTGGGGTAGGACCCGGAGTTGTTCTCGAACAGGCAGTCGCTGAAGGTGGCGTCGGCCAGGTAGTACACGTACGACGAGTAGCTGTAGTTGTAGCGGAACCAGCAGTCGCTGAACTCGATCGCCGCCTCCTGCACATAGGCCCCGTAGCTGCCCGCCCACATCGTGAGGCCGTCGACCAGGGCCGCGGTCTCGCCCGAGTTGGCGCGCACGCTGTACGTGGTCCCGACGATCGCGGTGACCTCCGGGCCTGCCAGGGACTCCAGCTCGGCGTCCACGCCGTCGAAATCGACGTTCTCATAGTACATGCCCGGGTAGACCAGGATGCGGTCGCCGTGGCCGGCCACGGCCAGGGCCTCGGCGATGGTCGTGTAGTCGCCGTTGCCCAGCCGGCTGACCACCCAGTCGTATCCGGCGGGGATCGACAGCAGGTCGTCGCCGCCGTCGGCGCCCATGTCCGACACCGAGCCGTCGCCGTCGAGGAAGTCGGGGGCGCCCGCGTCGATCAGCGGCGAGCCCGCGGCCAGGGAGAGGTCGTCGTCGGTGATGTCGCCGTTGAGGGTGTAGGCGACGAACAGCGGGTCCACGGCCAGGTTGCCGTGCTCACCGGTGGGATCGGGGAACGAGCCGCCGTAAGCGCCGTCCGAGTGGTCGTAGATGTCGTTGTGCACCAGCTGCAGCCGCGAGCTGGTCGAGGTGGTGTAGATCCCCTCGCCGTTGGTGGCGTGGGCGATGATGTTGTTGGCCACCAGGCAGTTGACGCTGGACTGGGCGTGGATACCGGCGCCGGTGCCGTAGGTGATGTTGCCGACCAGCGTGTTGTTGACGATCGTGGCCCGGGTCGAGCTGTCGAGATAGAACACGCCGCCCGCGTTGGTGGCCTCGTTCTCCACGAACAGGTTGTCGGCCACGTAGGCGGGCGTGTTGTACAGGTACATGCCGCCGCCGTAGTTGGCCAGGTTGTCGAAGAAGGTGTTGTCGCGGACCACGTACGTCCCGGACGCCTCGTAGGCCACGACGGTGCCGTTGCCACCCTGGTTGCCGGAGAAGGTGCAGTTCGTGATCTCCAGGGTCGAGGTGTACGAGTGGATCGCGCCGCCCCAGGTCGACGCGACGTTGTCCGTGAACTCGCACTCGTCGACCACGGCCGCGCTGGCCGTGCTGACGTACAACCCGCCGCCGTGGGTGGCCGTGTTGTTGCGGAAGGTGCAGCCGACGAACGACGCGGCCGCGTAGTAGTAGATGTACGTCGGGTAGCTGCCGCTGTTGTCCTCGAAGATGCAGTCCTCGAAGGAGGGATTGGACAGGTAGTACACGTAGGCGGCGTAGCTCGTGTTGTCCGCGAGGATGCAGTCACGGATCAGCGGAGTGGCCTCCTGGATGTACACGCCGTGGCTGCCAGCGGTGACGGTGAACCCGTCGAGGATGGCCTCGTCGGTCTCGCCGCTGTCGAAGCGGACCCCGGTGTTGCTGCCGAGGATGGTGGTCACCTCCGGTCCGGACGTGGACACGATCCAGACGTTCTTGCCGTCGTAGTCCACGTCCTCGTTGTAGATGCCCATCTCCACCTCGATCACGTCGCCGTCGACCGCGTCGTCGATGGCAGCGTTGATCGTGGAGTAGCCCACCCCCCACTGGGACACGGTCAACGTGTCGCCCCGCGCGTTGCCCGAGGGCAGCAGCACGATGGTGGAGAACACGATGGCGGAAACCACGATGTGGTGACGAGTGGACTGCATCTGGACCTCCCAACCCTCTGACGGCAGTTCGCCCATCCTACCGGAACTCTCGACCCGCGACGACCACTTGCCGGCACGCCCAATTCCTGTCCGTCGGCTGCCGCCGGTGGTATGGAGGGGATGGGAGGCGGAACCACGATGACGACGATCCGGCAGACCCTGTTCGCCGTGGGGCTGGCGCGGGCGGTCGGCTGCTCCGAAGAACCGCAGCTCGATCCGCCGGTGCCCGACCCAGGGCAGCCGACGCCCTGGTCTGGGGAGGACCAGCGCCCCTCCCTCGAACACCCGTTCTTCGACCACGTCGAGGGCCTGGACGACCTCTCCCTGTACGCCACCCACGTCAGCGGCCCGGTCGAGGACCGGCCCGACCACCAGCACCGGGGTGCATTCGCGGTGGGCAACGGCCTGGCGTTCTCCCTGCTGGGCACGGCCGATCCCGTGAACACCCTGCACTCGATGGTGGGGCCGGTGTACGAGCGGGACGGGTTCTTCTTCGGTGACCTGGCCATGACCCTGCAGGTCGACGGTCAGCCCGTGGCGTTCCAGGAGGAGTGGATCGCGCGTGTGCGAGGCACGGCCGTGGTGATCACCCGCGCGGACACGGCCACCCACTCGCTGTACACCGTTGACCACGCCCCTCACCCGGCCGGCACCGCCGACCTGGACGTGCCGCCTGCGCTGGTGCGGCTGATGCTGGTGACCGGGCTCGAGGGCGCGTCCGGGGACGTCACGGTCGAGCTCGACGCCAACCGGGACCCGGACGAGATCGACGGCATGGTGGTGGAGAGCATCGAGTCGGACTCCCGCTACCGGGGCTTCCTGCCCTGGGGGTGCGAGCTGCAGGCCGACGGGAACGGCTGGTCCATCCCCCTGGGCACGGTGGGTACCGGCGACGACGTGCGCGCCGCGCTCGTGCTGGCCACGGGCGACTCGGTGGACCAGCTCCGCGAGACCGAAGCCCTGCTGGACGGTGCCTCGGCCGAGGGCTGGCTGGCCGACACCCTGGCCTGGTGGGCGGCGTACAGCGGCAAGGGCGTGCAGCTGACCCTGGGCGATCCGCGCGTGGAGGACCTGTACGACGGCATGCGCGTGGGCATCCGCGTGCAGCAGTCGGCCGCGGGCGCGGTGTGCCCCATGTCCCAGTACACGCTGATGTGGCTGCGCGATACCATCGGTCCGGTGCGCTTCTACCTGCGCGCCGGCCTGCACGACGAGGCCCGCGCCGCCCTGGACTACCTGTTCCTGTGCGCTGCGGTCGAGGGAGGCCTGTCCAACGCGTGCGGCAGTGGCCTGCACCCCGACGACCTGGTGGAGGAGCCGGACTGGGACTCGCTGGGCGAGTTCAGCGGCCGGCTGGCCGCCGAGGGACCCTCGTACGTGCCGCTGATGTACCGGGAGTTCGTGGCATTCACCGGCGACCTCGAGCCGGTCGAGCAGCGGTGGCCCTACCTGCGCCACGCCATGACCTCGCAGGTGGTGGAGGAGGACGGGCTGCAGCCGTTCTCCGGGGACGAGACCTTCCGCGTGGCCATGAGCGCGGGGCTCGGTCACGACCTGTCCCTGGCCTACGAGGACCTCACCTGGTCGGCCAACTCCGCGTTCCTGCTGGCCGCGGCCGCGGACTGGATGGCGCTGACCGCGACCCCTGCCGGACACGTGGAGGACGTGGCCACGTTCGACGACCTCGCCGGCGAGGCGCGCACCGCGCTGGCGGATCACTTCCTGCAGGACGGTTCCCACTACGCGCCGTTCATCTTCCGCGAGGGCGAGCTGGCCGAGGAGCGGCCCTACGAGGACGTGAACCTCAAGGCGCTGTGGACCGGGGCGCTGGCGCCGGACGATCCGCTGGCGCTGTCCAACCTGGCCGCGCTCGAAGAGGCGGCCGGCCGCGACGACGGCACGGTCCAGACCCCGCTGGATCCCCAGTACGAGGACGTGCTCGGCTACCCGGTCGAGGAGGGCATCTGCACCGGCATGGTGCCCGGGTACTACCTGTACAACCTGGCCGTGATCGGCGACCCGGACGGAGCCGCGGCCTTCGACGCGCTGCACGCCTACGCGGACAGCGCCGGCCAGTACGGCGAGTACATGCTGTACGACGACCTGTCGGCGTTCCAGCCCATCTACGACGCGGCCGGCGGCATCGGCGACTACACGGCCCGGCACCGCCCCTGGGAGGGGGGCATCAACCTCGACGCCATGCTCGTGTACCTGGCCGGCCCGCTGCGGCTGCCCGGCGAGGACGCGCTGCTGCTGCGGCCGCACTTGCCCAACAGTCTGCCGTCCATGGAGATCGCGCACCTGGTGGCCGGCGACGCGGCCGGCACACTGGCGGTGTCCCGCGATGGCGCTGTGCTGACCGCGACGTTCGCCTCCGAGGCGGGTGCCCCCTTCGACGCGCGGTTCGACCTGCCCGTGCCGCTGGACGCAGCCGCGGTGGCCAGCTTCGACGGGCCGGTCCCCGGCACGCTGACCACCCTGCCCGGCGGCGAGCAGGCCGTGCGCTTCGACGACGTGGTGGTGAGCGCGGGCGAGACGGTCACGTTCACCCTGGAGGTCGCCGCCGAGGACCCATGAGCGGGACCGCTTCCCCCTCGGCCGGCGCGGTGCAGCCGCTGCTCGACCACCTCGCTCGCGAGGGCGCCGACGGCCTGTTCGGCTCGTACCACGATCGCCTCGGCGGGCCCTTCCAGGCGCGCCTGGCCCGGAGCGACCGCCAGGCCAGCGGGCAGTTCTACACGCCCGCGACCGTGGCCGACCTGGCCTGCGCGTTCGCCATCCGCCGCGCGGACTGCCGCGTGCTGGATCCGTCCTGCGGATCGGGGGCGTTCCTGCTGCGCGCACTGGCCCGGCTGCACCTCCTCGACCCGGATCGGACCCGGACCCGCCACGTGCACGGCGTCGACGTGTCCCCGATCGCCCTGTGGCTCGCCGCGGTCAACCTCGCCGCTCGAGGCGTGGACCTGGACGGCGCCCTGCACGCAGCGGACTTCTTCGCCCTGGATCCGGGCGGATCACCGCCGCAGGTGGACTCGATCGTGGGCAACCCGCCGTACGTGCAGCAGGAGGACCTGCCCGGCACGGGCCCCGGCTCCAAGGTGTGGATCCGCGATCGGGTGCGGCGGGAGACCGGCGCGGCCCTGTCCGGGCGCAGCGACCTGCACGGGTTCTTCTGGCCCCAGGCCGCCCGCTTCCTGCGGCCGGGTGGCCGCATCGCGCTGGTCACCTCCAGCCCCTGGCTGGACGCCGGCTATGGCGCTGGCCTCCGGCGCTGGATGCTCGAGGGGTTCGCGGTCGAGGCCGTGATCGAGAGCGCGGACGAGCCGTGGTTCACCGACGCTCGCGTGATCACCTCGCTGACCGTGCTGCGGCCGGAGCCCTGTGAGGTCCTGCGGCGAGAGAACCTCGTCCGGTTCGTGCAGCTGCGGCAGCCCCTCGCCGAGCTGGTCCCGGGCGGCGACGAGCAGGCCACGGCCGCGGCCTCGGAGCTGCGGGACGACCTGATGGCCGCCAGCGGCGACGTCCGGGTCGAGCGCTTCGCGCTGCGCACCGTGCGCCAGGCCGACCTCGCGCCCGCTGCGGGTCGCACCGAGGGCAAGTGGGGCCGCCACCTGCGCGGACCGCGGGTGTGGTTTGCCCTGCGACGGCAGACCGCGTCCCACTGGTGCGCGCTGGGCGACCGCGTGCGGCTGCGACGGGGCCTGACCACCGGATGCGACCGCTTCTTCTTCGTACGCCCCGGCGCCGGCCCGGCCTTCCGGGGCTTCGACGGCGATAAGCGTCCGCTGGAGCCCCGGTTCCTGCAGCCGGAGATCCACAGCGTGATGGAGGTGGATCGCTTCTCGATCCGATCCGCGGATTGCTCGAGGTCCGTGCTGATGGTCGGTCAGCCTGCTGACTCCCTCGAGGGCACCGAGGTGTTCGACTACATCCAGGCGGCCGAGGCCGCAGACCTCCACCGCGGCGCCACCTGCGCGGGACGCGCCCGCACCGGGCGCCCCTGGTACGACCTCACCGGCCACCGCCCGGGCGCGCTGCTGTGGCCCAAGGAGCGGCAATACCGCCACGTGGTCCCCCTCAATCCCGAGGGCCTGCCCGCGAGCTGCCGGTTCTACGAACTCCACCCGCCCGCGCACGACACCCTCCTGTGGGCCGGCCTGCTCAACTCCACCTGGGCCCTGCTGGCGTCCCTGCAGTACGGCCGCCCCATGGGGGTGGAGGCCAACCACAGCACCATGGCCGCGGACCTGCGCATCATGCCCGTGCCCGATCCGGCCACCGGCACCGCAGACCAGCGCGCCGCCATCGCCATCGCCTTCCAGCGCATGTCCACCCGTCCTCCCCTACCCTTCCTGCCCTCCGACCGCCGCTGCGAGCTCGACCAGCCCGACCGCCGCGACCTGGACAGGGCCGTCCTGGACCTGCTCGGCATCGCCGATCCAGCGGATCAGGACCGCTGGCTGGACGAGCTCTACTCCTGGCTACGCGAGCACTTCGAGCGCGCGCGGGTCAAGGAGGAGCGGGCGACACGCAACCGCCGTAAGCAACACTGATCGCCCCAACCCAAGTCCAGAACCGCCTCCGCTGGGGTCAGCCCGCTACACGGGGCGTCCAACCGACTCCGATG
>CAZXHG010000304.1:0-10939 GCA_964639985.1 uncultured Rickettsiales bacterium | reverse complement strand
CGAGTCACGGGGCCTGCGGGCGCCTACGCCTACCGTATTCCGGATCGAGTCTGTTCCCCGTGCGTACGTGCCGCAAAGGAAGTGCGGGGCCCGGCTGAGGTTGCCCTGCGCGGATGACAGGTGCACCCTTGTCGCTCATCCAGACCAACCATCGAAGGGACCGTCATGAGCAAGATCACACCCTGGGGAATCGTCCTGTGCTGCGCCGTCAGCTGCCTGCTCGTGCTGGGCTGCCCGGATCCGGTCGTCGAGGACGACGACACCGGCGACGACGACACCGGCGACGACGACGACACCACCGGAGTCCCGGACGATGACGACACCACGGACGACGACGACACCGCGGACGACGACGACACCACCGCAGTGGACGCGGACGGCGACGGCTACGACATCCACGACGACTGCAACGACAACGACGACACCATCCACCCCGACGCGGTCGAGGTGCTCGACACCGTGGATCAGAACTGCGACGGCTGGGCGGACGAGGGCCTGATCGCCCCCGGTGAACTGGTCATCACCGAGATCTTCAACAACGCGGACGGCGCGGACGACGACCGGGAGTGGTTCGAGATCGTCAACGTGGCCGATCACGACATCAACCTGAGGAACTGGTCGGTCTACGACCTGGACAACGACGACCACGTGATCAGCCCGGACGACGACCTGATCGTCTTCGCCGGTGGCACCCTGGTGATGGGCTGGAGCGCGGACACCGGCCTCAACGGCGACGTGGCCGTGGACTACGAGTACGGCACCGCGGTCAACCTCGGCAACGGCGAGGACGAGCTGCTGCTGGCCATCGACGTGGTGATCGACGAGGTGATCTGGGACGACGGCGCCGCCTTCCCCAGCCCGGACGGCGCCTCGATGACGCTGGATCCCGAGCTGATCGACGCGCTGGCCAACGACGACGGCGCCAACTGGTGCGAGGCCACCACCGACTGGGGCACGGGCTCGCTGGGCACGCCCGGTACGGACAACGATCCCTGCACCATGCCCGACGACGCGGACGGCGACGGACACGACGAGACCGTGGACTGCGACGACAACGACCCGGACAGCTATCCGGGCGCGCCCGAGCTTTGTGACGGCGTGGACAACGACTGCGACGGCGCGCCCGCGGCCGACGAGACCACGGACGACGACGGTGACGGCTACATGGCCTGCGAGGACTGCGACGACGCCGACGACGCGGTCAACCCCGGCGCCACCGAGATCGCGGACAACGGCATCGACGACGACTGCGACGGCGTGGCCGACGAGGGCGAGCTGGTGGCCGGCGCGGTGGTCATCACCGAGGTGATGCAGAACCCCGACGCGGTCACCGACGGCGAGGGCGAGTACTTCGAGGTCTACAACGCCAGCGGCGGCGTGCTCGACCTGGTGGGCTGCTCGATCTACGACCTGGGCACCAACACCCACACCATCGCCACCTCGCTGGTCATCGCCGCGGGCGGCTACGCCGTGCTGGGCACGAATGCCGACCCCACGGTCAACGGCGGCGTCACCGTGGACTACGAGTACGGCGGCGACCACAGCCTGGGCAACGGCGATGACGAGCTGTACCTGGACTGTGGCGGCGTGATCGACGCTGTCGAGTGGGACGGCGGCCCGGTCTGGCCCGACCCGACCGGCGCGGCCATGAACCTCGATCCGGCGACCCTCGACGCCGTGGCCAACGACGACGGCCTCAACTGGTGCGACGCGACCACGCCGTACGGCAGCGGCGACCTGGGCACGCCCGGCGCGGCCAACGATCCCTGCCTGGCGCCGGTGGACGCGGACGGCGACGGCTACGACGACACGGTCGACTGCGACGACAACGACCCGGCCGTGAATCCCGGGGCCATCGAGGATCCGACCAACGGCATCGACGACGACTGCGACGGCCAGGTCGACGAGACCGCGCCCGTGGACGCGGACGGCGACGGCTACGACGACACGATCGACTGCGACGACAACGATCCGGCCGTCAATCCCGGCGCCGCCGAGGACCCGACCAACGGCATCGACGACGACTGCGACGGCCTGGTCGACGAGGGCGGCCCGACCGTGGCCGCGGGCGACGTCATCTTCACCGAGGTGATGCAGAACCCGGACGCGGTCGGCGACGGCGACGGCGAGTACTTCGAGGTGTTCAACACCACCGGCGCGGACATCGACCTGATGGGCTGCGAGATCTACGACCTGGGCAGCAACGCCCACACCATCGCCCTGTCCGTGACCGTGCCCGCGGGCGGTTACGCCGTGTTCGGCACCAACGCCGACCCCACGGCCAACGGCGGCGTGACCGTGGACTACGAGTACGGCGGCGCCATCTCCCTGGGCAACGGCGACGACGAGCTGGTCCTGGACTGCGGTGGCGTGATCGACGCCATCGAGTGGGACGGCGGCACCACCTGGCCCGATCCCACGGGCGCGGCCATGAACCTCGACCCGTCATTCTTCGACGCCGCGGGCAACGACCTGGGCACCCACTGGTGCGAGGCCAGCACCCCGTACGGCAGCGGCGACCTGGGCACCCCGGGCGCGGCCAACGACGCCTGCGTGCTGCCCACGGACGCGGACGGCGACGGCTTCGACGAGACGGTCGACTGCGACGACAACGACGCAGCGGTCAACCCCGGCGCGATCGAGGACCCGACCAACGGCATCGACGACGACTGCGACGGCATGGTCGACGAGGTCACCCCGGTGCTGGTCGCCGGCGACGTCATCTTCACCGAGGTGATGCAGGACCCGGCCGCGGTCGGCGACAGCGACGGCGAGTACTTCGAGGTGTACAACACCACCGGCGCGGACATCGACCTGATGGGCTGCGAGATCTACGACCTGGGCAGCAACGCCCACACCATCGCCCTGTCCGTGACCGTGACCGCGGGCGGCCGGGCCGTGTTCGGCACCAACGCCGACGCCGCGGCCAACGGCGGCGTGACCGTGGACTACGAGTACGGCGGCGACATCGCCCTGGGCAACGGCGACGACGAGCTGTACCTGGACTGCGGCGGCGTGATCGACGCCATCGAGTGGGACGGCGGCACGGACTGGCCCGATCCAACGGGCGCGGCCATGAACCTCGACCCGACCCACCTCGACGCCACGGACAACGACGACGGCACGAACTGGTGCGAGGCCAGCGTCCCCTACGGCGCAGGCGACCTGGGCTCGCCTGGCTGGCCCAACGATCCCTGCTAGCTCCCCCCGATCCGCTCACTCCGGCACGACGTGCACCATGGCGAAGCGCTCGGGGTCGAAGAACTCGCGGATGAAGGCGTTGATCTCGTCCAGGCTCAGCTGCTCGGCCTGGTCCATGTGCTGCAGACCGATGTCCAGGGGGAGGCCCACGTGGCGCGTGAGCAGGGCGTGGCTCAGGATCTGGGAGGGTGACTGGCGCGAGAACGGGTAGGAGCCCCGCAGGTAGGCCAGGGCCGCGACCCGCTCCTCGTCGGTGATGCCGTGCTCCCACAGGGTGCGCAGCACGTCGCGCAGCTTGGCGTCGACCACGTCGACGTTGCCCGCGTTGGTGAACGTGCCCAGCCCGTAGCTCCAGGTGGTCTCGAACCCCACCCCCGAGGCCCGGGTCCCGTAGGTCTCGCCGCCCTCGTGGCGCAGCGCCACGGACAGCCGCGAGTAGAAGTGCCCGCCCAGCACGTGGTTCGCGATCCAGAACGCGGGGTAGTCGGGATCGTCGTACAGCATGGACTCACGCACGTACCCGAAGTAGACCTGCGTCAGCCTCGGCACGGCCACCTCGACGTCGTCCTCCGGGCCGACCACGGCCACCGGCCCGAACGCCGGGGCGACCCCCTCGGGGACCTCCTCCAGCGGTGCGGGCAGCAACCCTGCGACAAGCGCCTCGGCCTCGGCACGGGTCAGGTCTCCGGCGATCCCGATCCGCCGGCCCGGCAACCGGATCACCACGTCCCTCACCTCGGCCAGTCGGGCCGAATCCGTGGACGGCAGGTGCATCTGCTCGGCGCCCCGCCGCCTGGGATCGTCCGGCCCGTACAGCAGCCGGGCCACGGCCAGCCGCTGGCTGTAGCGGGCGTCCTTCTCCCGGGACGACCAGTGCACCTTGCGGCTCTTGCGCCACCGCCGCAGCTCGGCGCGGTCGAATTCGCGGTTGTGCATGGTGTCGCGCAGCAGCTCGACCACGGCGGGCAGGTCCTGCTTGCGGCAGGTTGCCCTCATCTCGGCCCACCGCCCGCCCATGGACGAGGACACGTCCGCGGCCAGGTCGTCTGCCCGGGCGCGCAGGGCGCCGTCCGGGTCGCGGGACTGGATCGACATGGCCGTGCCCGCGTGGTTGTGCCAGGCCCAGTCGCCGCGCACGCCCGCCGGGAACACGAGGCGCAAGGTGACCATGGGCGAGCGGTGGTCCTCCACCAGCAGCACCTCGGTACCGTCGTCGAGGAACCACGACTGCACGGCCTCGTCGCCGCGCGCGCGATTCGCGCCCGCGGCGACCAGGATCAGCAGCCCGAGACAGCTCAGCGTGGTTCGGCTCATGGTCACTCCGGGATGATCCGCACGCGGACGGGGGTCCCCTGCTCCACGTAGGTTCGGTACACCCGGGCCACGTCCTCGAGCGTGACCGCCTCGATCCGCGCGACGCGCTCGAACGCCATGCGCTCGTCACTTCGGGTCAGGCGCGCATGGCCCAGCGAGCGGGCGATGCGCGCGGCGTAGAACGAGCGGTCGAGATCGTCCCGCGTCATCTTGCGCTGCGCTGCGGCCAGCCGCTCGGCGGTCAACCAGTGCAGATCGCCCAGCTTCTCGCGCGCCGCGTCCTGCCAGCGCTGCATCGTGCGCTTGGGCAGGCCACGCAGGTGGGTGGTGTTGAAGCACAGGTACGAGCCGGCGGCGCCGCCGATGGTGTAGATGCTGGCGTCGAGCGCGGCCGGGTGGGCGGCGGTGTACACGTCCTCGAACGGCTGCACGCGGCTGCGGGCCAGGATCCGGATCATCACCTGCAGTGCCCAGCTGTCCTCCGAGCGCACGCCGGGCAGGGGGTAGGCGGTGATGATGTCCTCCACGGGCGGCAGGTCCTCGCGCACCTCCACCTCGGCCGGCGTGGGCCAGCCCACCAGCGAGGGTACGGGCGGAGGCGCCTCGCTGCCGCCCGGCAACTGCCCGTAGAGTTCGCGAATCCGGTGCAGGGTCACGGCTCCGTCCACCGGCCCGACCACCACGATGAAGGCGTTGTCCGCCCGGTAGTAGCGGTCGTACCAGGCCAGGCAGGACTCCAGGGTCGCGGCCTGCACGTCCTGCAGCGTGCCCACGATCTCGTGCCCGTAGGGGTGGTCCCCCAGCACGGCCTCGCGCGCCGCGGTCATCACCCGCGCGTAGGGGTCGTTGAGGGTCCTCACGCGCAGCTCCTCGGCCACCACCTTGCGCTCGTTGTCCAGACCCTCGGCCGTCAGGGTGAGGTTGGCCATCCGGTCGGCCTCGAACACCAGCACCTGGTCGTGGAACTCGGGCGCGATCTCCGACGTGTACACCGTGCGATCGTCGCTGGTGTAGCCGTTGTTGCGGCCGCCGTGATCGTGGTGCCAGCGCCACAGGGCGTCGGGCGTGTGCTGCTCGGTGGCGTGGAACATCATGTGCTCGAACAGGTGGGCCATGCCGAACTGGCCGGGCGGCTCGTGCACGGCGCCCACGCCGTACCACACCTGCGTGGCCACCACGGGCAGGTCCGGATCGGGCAGCACGATGACGTGGAAGCCGTTGTCCAGGGTCTCGGTGATCAGCCCGAACTCGTCCGGCTCGATGGGCGGCGGCTGCACGATCTCGGGCGGCGCAGCTTCTTCGTCCAGCGGCTCGTCGGCGCGGGCGGCCAGGGCCACCACGCAGAGGAGGGGGAATGCCGTGAGCAGGGTTGTTCGCATCTCACTCCGTTCCCCGGCCGACTTCACCCGGGAACAGCCGGGCGAACACCGCCTCGGCCGACTCCCCGCCCTCGACCACGCTGCGCAGCGCGGGCAGCAGGGTGTCCATGGCCGTGACGCACAGCACGGTCGCCCGCTGCAGCAGCTTGTCGGCCGGCACCCCCGTGACGCAATCGATGCCCACGCGGAAGCGGATCTCGCCGTCCCGCCAGTCGATCACCCACGCGCCGTGGGTCAGGCCGAAGTTGAACCGCTCGATGAACGCCGAGGTCTCGGCCAGGCGGTCCGGTGGGCAGGTCAGGGGCGCGCGGCAGAACAACGTGACCACCTCGGTGTCGTCGTGGGCCGCGGCCACGATTACCCACCGGCCGTTCGTGCCCTCGTGCAGCGTGGACAGGATCGGCTCGCCCTGGACCTGCACCATGGCCCACCCGGCCCTCGCATAGAACGCCTCCAGGCACTGCAGCAGCTCGCTCATCGACGCTCTCCCCGGCCGTATGGGGCCGCGCTCACTTGCTCACGTGCTTCTTGACCAGTTCGAACAGCTTGTCACCCTGGGCCGGCCTCTTCACGTCGTCACCGGCCTCGTTGAGCCCGCCCCCGGCCTTCCGCCACCAGCCGTCCCAGCGCGTGGTCGTGATGCCGGCGGCCGCGAGCAGGCCGTGCATGGTGGCGGTCTTGAACTGCTCGAAGACCTCGCCGGTGTCCATGTCCTCGCCCTGCTCGTCCAGGTCGTCCAGGACCGAGATGTCGACCGTGACGAACGTCTTCTCCACCGGATCGTAGTTGGGTGCGGCCAGCTTGTAGATCGCCTCGGCGACCTCGAAGGCTGTGGCCTCGCGGGCCTGCTTGCTCTTGTGCCCGGAAGGCGTCAGCTTCAGCTTGACGCGACGGCTGCCCGACGGCCGCTCCTTGTACTGCTCGTCCTCGGTCTGCCACCATGCCTCCTCGCGAGCACTACGAGGCTGCCAGTCGGCCTGCTGCGGTTCCTCGACGCTGCGCACCTCGCTCTTGTCGACCTGCTTGAGTTTGTCCTCCCACACGAAGTTCTTCACGTCCGAGAAGTCGCCCCCATCCATCCCCTCGGGGGCTCCGCCGGTCATCACCTTCGACAGGTGCTCGAAATACGCCGACCGCACCCGCCGTTCCATCTCGCGGTAGTCCATCTCCTCGTCGGGTGTGCCCTGGGGGTCGCCGTCCTCGTCCAGCCGCTGGGCCAACCGGGTCAGCCGGTTGCCCGCCTTGTTGCGCCGCCACTTCACCGTGGCCCCGCCCAGCGCCAGGACCCCGCCGATCGCGGCCAGCGTCAGCGCCACCGGTGCACCCACGCCCGACAGCAGCAGCGCGCCACCGGTCACGGCCAGCACGCCCTTGGCCATCTTCATCTTGCCCTCGGACATGCGGCGGTTGGACAGCTGGCGCAGGCCGTCGAACGCGGGCTCCAGCATCTCCTGGAATCGCTGGAGCTCCTCCATCAGGCTCTCCAGCTCGATCAGCTTGTGTCTCAGCTCGCGCGACTCCTCGTAGGGGAGCTCCCACAGGTCGAGCTCGTCGAGCTCTTCCATGGCCTGGTTCACGTCGTCGACGACCCGTTGCTGCAGCTCCTCGAGGTCGTCCAGCGACCGGTCGGTGTGGCGCGCGCGCAGCAGCTTGACCGTGCCGGAGATGATCTCGATCGAGCCGGCGACCACGCCCAGCGCGCCGACGCCGGTGGCCAGCTCGGACATCAACTCGGTCTCGCCGCACTTGGAGACGGACTTGACGATGTCCAGCGCCGTGCGCGTGCCCGACTCGCCGGTGTGCGTGAGGTTGGAGGTGAACTCGGTGAGGGCCTCGACCTCCTGGCCGGTGGTCTGGCCGCTCTCCCCCAGCTCCTTTCCCGATCGCAGGGTCGAGATCAGGTTGGCCACGAAGCCCAGCCCGTCGGCCACGGACGCGCCGCTGTCCCCGACCTGGGTCCACTCCTTGGCGTTCTTGCCGCCGCCGTGCAGCAGTCCCCCGCCCTTGACCGTCTTGGTCACCCCGTGGGTGGTCTTGCCCAGGCCAGAGCCCAGGTCGCCGATGGACTCGACCTTGTCCCAGCCGGTCGACTCCTCGCTCTTGAAGCGGCGCAGGGCCAGGCGCATGCCCAGCACGCCCGACAGCACGTTCGAGCCCTCGCCCAGATCGGCGAACTCGTTGTTCAGCGTGCCGCCACCGCCCTTGCCCTCCATGGGGTCGAGATCCTCGATCTGCGGGTCGGTCAGCTTGCCCAGGGTATGGGAATGCAGGTCGGACAGGTCGCCGGTCATGCCCGACGTGCCGCCGCTGATGTCCAGCGCCTCGATCAGGGTCTCGTCGACCTCGTCGGTGGTGCTCTCCACCTCGATGTTCTCGGGTTCGGGTTCGAAATCGTCGACGGGCTCGTACACGTCCGGGTCGACCAGTTCGGCCACCTGCAGGGCGGTCAGCAGCCTCAACACGGCCTGGCGGCGCTTGCCGCGGGTTCCCTTCACGATCCCGGCGTTGGTCCCGAGCCAGTGCTCGACCGCGTCGGCGAGCTCGCGCAGGTTGTCCTCCTGTTGCTCCCCCTCGGAGGACAGCACGGCCTCGCACCAGCGGTCGATCGCCACGAGGTCCTTGTCCTTGCTGCGTTTGGAGCCGCGGACCTTGCTGTCGTCGCCGAACGCCTCCACGGCCTCCAGGACCGGTCCGAGGGGATCGGGCTCGTCCTCGGGCTCGGGCTCACCTTCGGGTTCGTCGAACTGCAGGGGTTGCGTCAACGGATCCACGAGCGGATCGGACAGGGGATCCGAGAGCGAGTCGCGCCGCTGTAGCGGATCCGGATCGAATTGAAGGTCCGTGGCCCCGGTGTCGACCCGCTCGTGAATGGTCTCGGTCATCTGTCGTGTGTCCCAGCCGGCCTGGCTCCCACATCGCCATCCAGTCGACTGGCACGATACCGCACACGCACTTTGTGCGGTGCGTCAAACGGGAACGTGTCGTCGTTCTTCGAGATCGAGGCGCAGCTCTACGTGCCCTTGCAGCCCGACTGCTCCGAGGACCGGCAGTCCACGGCCTGCGCGACGCACTCCGGGGTGGTCGTGGAGCTGGGGCTGGCGATCGGGCCGATGCACGGGGAGCCGTGACCCTGATCCCATGATGTAGACTACCGTCGTCGAGAGGGGCGACGATGCGCACGACCGGTCCGATGATCGCAGCGTTGTCTTCACTGGCCCTGCTGGCGCTCGCGGGCTGCCAGCGCGACCCGGACGACGACGACACGACCACACCGGCCGACGACGACGCAGCCGACGACGACACCACGCCCGATCCCGGCACGTGCAACCGGTTCAACACCTGGGGCACGTTCACCATCGAGACCGACGACACGGACGGCAACGTGCGCGGGCAGTACCAGGACGGCCCCAACCCGTTCGAGCTCGCGGCCGTGGTCGAGGACGGGTCGTGCGCGTTCTACGGCTGGGATCACATCCCCAACTGTGATCCCCCATGCGAGTCCCCCGAGTACTGCACCCTCGACGACGAGTGCCTCCCCTACCCCGATCTCGTCTCGGCCGGCACCCTCACGGTCACCGGCACGGATCCACCCCTGGAGATCGAGCCGGATACCGGCCCTGACTACTCCACGGGCGCGGCCATGCCGTACCTGTACGAGGCCGGCGCCGAGCTCACCCTGTCCGCCCCTGGATCGGACGCGGTCGATCCCTTCGAGCTGACCGTGTCCGGCGTGGTCGGCCCGATGGACCCGCGCCACCTGACGGTGTTCATGGTCCCGGGCGAGGATCTGCTCGTGGAGTGGACCCCGGCCGAGGTTCCGTCCGACGCGCGCATGGAGGTCGGCTTCTCCATCGATCACCACGCCCTGATCGGGGGCTACGCGCGCTGCGACGTGCCCGACGCCGACGGCCAGGTCACCGTTCCTGCGTCCATCACCGACGCCCTGTTCGGCACCGGCGCCCACCCGGAGAACGGCGACCTCGTGCGCTACACCCGCACCGCGGTCGAGACCAACCTCGGCTGCGCCGAGTGGATCTCGTACACCGACGGCTTCATCCACGTGGACTTCTGACCCCTTCCCAACCATCCCCACGCTCGGGTAACCTCGCCCTCTGCTGCACCGAACCGGCCCCGGAGGGGCCCAGACCGGAGGCTCGACCATGACCCGTCTCGTCACCCTGTTCGCCTTGCTGCTGCTGGCCCTGCCCGCAACGGCCAAGGAGCTGCCCCTGCACACGCCGGACGCGGACGGCGCCCGCGCGGACGTCCCCGACGAGTACAAGTGGGACATCTCCGGCGTGGTGTTCTCCCCCGACATCTGGGAGACCCGCCTCAACACCCTGGAGGGCGAGCTCGGCTCGCTGGCCTCCTACCGCGGCAACCTGCGCGATCCGGCCACCCTCGAGACCTGCCTGTCGGAGTACTTCCGCATGCACGACGAGGCCAACCACCTCACGCTGTACGCCTCGCTGCTGGCCGACACCGACGTGACCAACGAGGAGTACCAGGCCATGTCCAAGCGCGCCCTGGGCGCGATGGACACGTTGATGGCCGAGTCGGCGTTCATCCGCGGCGAGGTGCTGGCCCTGTCCGCCAAGGACATGGACAAGGCGTTCAAGAAGGCCCCCGGCCTTGAGGTCTACCGCCGCTACATCGACGGCCTGCGTCGCCGGCAGGCGCGGGTCCTGGGCGACGAGGCCGAGCGCGTGCTGTCCCTGCTGGGCGACAACCAGTGGGCCGAGATCGACCTCAACGAGATCCCGTCGTCGGTGGAGAGCGCCTACTTCGGCCTGATGACCGACATCCCCTGGCCGACGGTGACCGACGGGGACGGCGACGAGGTGCCGATCAGCGTGTCCAACTACGCCCGGCTCCGCCGCGACCCGAACCGCGAGGTGCGCCAGGAGGCCGTGGCCGGCTTCCTGGGGGTGATGCGCCGGTACCAGCACGTGTTCGCCGCCACCCTCGGCGGCCAGGCCGAGTTCGACGTGGCCCTGGCCCGCTCCCGCGGCTACGACACCGCCCTGGAGGCCTACCTGGACAAG
>CAZXHG010000303.1:0-11162 GCA_964639985.1 uncultured Rickettsiales bacterium | reverse complement strand
CCGTTCCTACTGTGTCGGCTCTGCCGGCGTGGCTTCGGCCTCGTCGCCGGGGAACAATCCCTTGAGTGTGGTGACGTTGGCCTGGGCCTGGGCCAGGTAGTCGTAGGTGCCGTTCTCCGGGGGCTGCTCCAGGGGGTCGAGGAAGATGATGCTGAGGCCCAGTTCGGTGAACTGGGCGGCGATCGGTTCGGTGGGGTGGGACTCCCACAGCATCACGGTCAGGCCCTCGTCCTCGATCGTGTCGCGCAGGCGCTGGAAGTCCGCTGCCGCGGGCTCCTCGTCCGGTTCGAACCCGAAGTTGATCAGGTGCAGCCCGTAGCGCCGGCCCAGGTAGTTGAACGCCGGGTGGGAGGTGGACATCACCTCGTCGGCGTACCCGGCCAGGGCGGCCTTGTAGTCCATGTCCAGGCCCTCGAGCTTGCCTGCCAGCGAGGTGTAGTTCGTCTCGTACATGGCCGCGTTGGCCGGGTCGGCCTTGCTCAGCGCGTCGCGGATCACCGCGGCCTGGGCGGCCGCCACCTTGGGGTCGGACCAGGTGTGCGGGTCCGTGCCCTCGTGGGTGTGGGCCCCGTCCCGGCCGTGGGAGTGGGTCGAGGCCTGCATCTGGATCAGCTGCTCGCCCAGGCCGGACGAGGTGTCCACCAGCGCGCCGTCGGGCAGGGTCACCGCGGACAGCCACCCCTCGAAGGTGGCGCCGTTGACCACCACCAGGTGCGCGCCCTGCATGGCCGTGATCACCTCGGTGGGCGGGGTCCACTCGGGTGGATCCTCGCCCACGGGCAGGATGTTGGTCACGTCGGCGAGGTCGCCGGCCACCTGCCGGGTCAGCCAGTCCACGGGGAAGCACGACGTGTACACCGTCAGCCTCTCGCCCTCGGCGAGCGTCGGCCCGGTGGTGTCCGCGATCTCGCCGCCGGGCTTCCTGCACGCCCCGATCGCCAGGCCCAGCGCGGCCGCCAGCAGGGCGAACATCACGATCCGTCCAGTCTTCATGTCCCTCTCCCGGGCCCCGCTCACAGGGCCAGCATACGGTCCAGCACCAGCAGTCCGACCGCGGTCAACGCCACGGCCGTGACCACGGAGGCAGCCATGATAAGCGTGATCTCTGCCCCCACGATCGCAGCGATCGCGCCGCGGGAGCAACCGATGCGCTGTGCCAGCGCGATCTCGCTTGCACGTAACCGCAGCGACAGCACCATCACCAGCACGAAGAAGGCCACGGTCGACACCAGGATCAGCGCGAAGTAGGCCTGCACGGCCGCGCGCACTCGCATCACGATATCCAGGATCGTCTCGATGACCGTGGACGGCTGCAGCGCCTGGTGGGTCTCGCTCAGGGCGTGGTCGCCCAGCAGCTGGCTCAGCGCGCGGTGGTCCGTGGGGAACGCCAGCACGGCCGACAGGGGCGCGTCGCCCAGGTCGCCGTGCACGTGGTACGTGCCCACGTTGTCCTCGTCGATTTCGTTGAAGATGAACAGCGCTGCGCTGGCCTCGAGGTTCTCGTCCTCCTCGCCGGCGTTGAGCGCGTCCCGCTCCTCCACCTGCGCGTGACCGTGGAACATGCCCTGCAGCACCCACGTGGTCTTCACGTCCGCGAAGATGGCGTGGTCGTCCACCGTGCCGGTGGGCTCGAACACCCCCACCACGTTGAGCACCAGCGGGTAGGCGTCGGCGATGTTGTACAGGTTGGTGTGGTCGGACATGCGCTTGTCGCCGACCTCGATGCCGTACTCGGCCGCCACCTCCGCGCCCACCACCACCTCGCCGAGCATGGCCGGCAGCCGCCCGCCCTCGGCCACGGCCAGGCCGCGGCGGTCGAAGTAGGTCAGCGACGTGCCCACGATGGGCACGCCCAGGGCGGTGAAGCGTACGAACAGGGGGATGGCCGTGCCGTAGCCCGCGTCCCGGATCTCGGCCACCAGCGCGTACGGCACCGTGTCGTCCACCGTGCCGCGGAAGTACAGCGAGCTCATGGTCAGGTCGAACTCGTTGCCCTTGTAGCCGATCAGCACGGGCGAAGCGTCCCCGCGCGCGGACAGCTCGCCCTCGATACGAGACGCGCCGACGAAGGTGAACGACGGCAGGAAGATGCACAGGGACACGCAGAACACCAGCACGCCCGTGCGGAAGCGGCTGGAGCGCAGGTAGTGCCAGGCCAGGTAGAAGGCGTTGGACAGCGCGCGCATCAGGCCTGCCCTCCCTCACCCCAGGTGGTCGCGTCCCATAGCTGGTCGAAGCGCGGGAACAGGGAGCGGTCGTGGGTCACCATCAGCAGGGTGATGCCCCGCTCCGCCACCAGGCGGTCGATCAGGTCCATGACAGCGTCGGACCGCAGGTGGTCCAGCCCGCCGGTGGGCTCGTCCGCCATCAGGATCTGCGGCTGCGTGACCAGCGCACGGCAGATCGCCACCCGTTGCCGCTCCCCCTGGGACAGCTGCGTGGGCCTCCGCCTGCCCTTGGCGCCCAGGTCCAGGGTGGTCAGCAGGTCTCGCGCCCGTTGCCGGGCCGCGCCGTCCAGCCGCAGGGCCGGGTTGAGGAAGTAGGGGTAGAGCACGTTGTGCTCCACGTCCAGGTAGTCGATCAGTGCGAAGTCCTGGAACACGAACCCGACGTTGCCGATGCGGAACGCCCGCGCCTCGGCCTCGCTCATGGCCGTGATGTCCGCGTCGCCGATGCGGATCGTGCCGGTCGTGGGCTTCAGGATCCCGGCAATCAGATGAAGGGCCGTGGTCTTGCCGCACCCGGACGGCCCGTGGAACGCGGCCCGGCTGCCCGCAGACAGGGCCAGCTCGGGTACGCGCAGCTGGAACGCGCCGCCGTCGCCGTAGGCGAAGCGCAGGCCCTCGACCGTCACCGCCGAGCTCACGGGGTCTCCTCGTCGTCCGCGGGCGCGGGATCCTCGGGCACCATGCCCGCCCTGAGCAGGTCGGACGGCGACAGCATGCCCTGGCCGCTGGTCGGCAGCGGCTCGTCGATGCCGAGGTTGCCGCCGCTCATCATGTCCAGCCGTACCCGCTCCATGTCCTTCATCCTCGTGTGCACGATGCGGAACCCCTGCGCCCTCGGCTGCAGCGTGTACGCCGCCTGGTAGCGGTTGATGCGCGCGTGGGAGTGGCCCTGGTGGTACACCACCCCGCCCACGTTCCAGTCCGCCTCCACCACCGCACCCTCGCCGAGGCGCTGCACCACTGTCGTGTCGGCGTAGTCCACGCGCAAGATGGTGACGTTGGTGTCGTCGTGCAGCATGCGCCACTTGGTGGTGTAGTGTTCCACGTACTCGTGGGTGAGCGCCTCGTCCGCGAAGCTGCCCGCGAGCAGGTCGTACACGGCGTCGCGGTCGAACTCCACGCCGTACACGTCGTAGATGGCCGTATGCAGGTCCCTGAAAAGCGCTAGGATTTCAGCGTCGGAGAACTCTGGCGCGGCCTCGCCGCAGCCCCCGATCCCCAGCAGGAGCAGCGCGGTGTAACGGGCCGCGCGCGCCAGCGGTCTGAGGGAGCGAGGATCGGATGCCGTGTTCGAGTCCATCAGGTCGTCATTCCAGGAGCGTTCCATGCCCCGTCGGGTCTTCTTCGTCTCCCTCGCCGTTACAGCCCTGGCGATCGCTGCGGTGGCCGGTGCCCACCCCTACGGTCCCGAATACTACTCCTTCCGCACGGTTGTCGACGTGGACGGCGCGCGCGTGCAGGTCACCGTGGCCGTGGAGATCCCCACGCAGCTCGTGCTCGCCGAATACCAGCAGCGCTACCCCGACCTCGAGGCCGTGGGGGAGAAGGAGGACCGGGAGTTCTTCGAATTCCAGATCGGCCGCATCGGCGAGGGCCTGGCCGTGGCGATCAACGGACAGCCCGTGCCCACGACCTTCCGTGCGGCCGACAGCCCGATCAACGGGCGCGCCGACGAGCGGTTCTTCTACTACTTCGTGACCGCGGACATGCCGGGCGCGCTGCCGCCGCAGGGGGGCAAGCTCGAGATCGACAACGAGGCGTTCGCGGGCGTGCCGTGCTACTTCTCGGCCTGGGTCAAGTCCGGCCTGGCCTGGAAGGTGACCGAGTCCAACCTCACGGCCCTGGGCGACGCGGCCCAGGCCGAGGACGTCTCCGAGGTGCCCGAAGCATGGTCCGACGACGAGGCGTTGCGGGACCTCGTGGTCAGGCTCGAGCCCCGTGCCAATCGGATGAGGGGCGCCCGATGAGATCCGCGCTCGCGCTGCTGCTGACCCTGATCTGGGTCCTGCCGGCCACGGCCCATCCCCCGCCCAAGATGGACGAGACCGAGTCCGCCTCGCAGATGCTGCGCAAGAAGAAGCGCACGCCGTACACGGCCCTCGAGGGTGAGTCGGCGGCGGACAAGCAGGCCTACGGCCGGGAGGGTTTCCTCGACATCAAGGCCGTGACCGTGACCGACGCGGACCCGCTGGTCGTCGAGGTCGAGCTGTTCGAGGCCCTCGAGCCCGACCCGGGCGGCCTGCTGGTGTTCCTGCTGGCCGAGGGCGACATGAACTTCCGCTACGCCGCCTACCTACCGGAGGGCGAAGACGCCGAGTGGGGCCTGTTCGGCCCGTCCGGCCGCAACATCTTCGAGGAGCGCCTCGGCGGCGCCGCCTACGCGCGGGACGAGACCACGCTCACGGTCACCGTTCCCCGTGCCGACATCCCGCTGGACGACTTCCTGGTGCACGTGCACACCCTCAGCGGCCCGGACAACGACGACCTGTGGAAGGACGAGTGCCCCAACGAGCGCAAGGGCATCGGCGTGCCGCCGCGGTCCGAACAGGACGTGACCGGCGATTGAAGGAAAAGGGGACGCTCACAAGAAAACAAGTTCCCTTGCCCCCCCCGCCGCTGGACGATATATCCCGGGATCACCTCACTGCGCGCCAGTAGCTCAGTGGATAGAGCAGCGGCCTTCTAAGCCGCTGGTCGCAGGTTCGATTCCTGCCTGGCGTGCCATTCTCCAACCTCCCGGGAGACCGGCGGGTTCAAGTCCTGCCTGGCGTGCCAAATTCCGCTGTACCACCGATCCCCCCATGAAGAGGAACGGAAGCACGTCCGCCCTCGAGTTGGTGAAGGTCGGCCGAGAGTCGTAGCCTCACTGCGGCACCGTCTGGGCTCGACGCCTCGAAGCGAACGCTTCGCACGGACCGCACAAACAAAGCGATCGCTTATTTTGGTGGGCCAGAAAGAAGCGATCGTTTACTATCGCCATGGGCATGGCGTGATCGCTTCTGATAGGTGGACGATGAAGAGGCAGACCGGAGAGTACGAACGCAGCACGGTCGCGGGCGAGGAGGTGCAGGCCTTCATCCCATATCCGCTGCCACCCCGAGACCCACCGCTGGACCTCGGCGGCGAGCTGGCTCCACAGCTCGACCGCGCACAGCAGCAGGTCCGGCTCCTGGATCTCGCCGGAGATCTGGTGCCCTCGGTCGACTGGTTCGTCTACGCGTTCGTCCGCAAGGAGGCCGTGCTCTCGGCACAGATCGAAGGCACCCAGGCGACCCTGATGGACCTGCTGGAGGTCGAGGCCTCGGGAGAGGCGCCGGCCGACGCGGACGTCGAGGAGGTGTGCGGCTACGTCGATGCGCTGAACTACGCGTGGGAGGAGCTGGGAAGCGACACCGGGCTGCCCTTCTCGACGCGCCTGCTCTCGGAAGCGCACCGACGGCTGCTCAGCGGAGCACGCGGCGGCCAGAAGCAGCCAGGCGAGGTACGGCGATCCCAGAACTGGATCGGGGGAACCCGTCCGGGCAACGCCAGGTTCGTCCCACCGCCGCCGCACCGGATTGGGGACGTGTTGAGCGATTTCGAACACGCCGTCCACGACCAGAGCGACTTGCCGCCGCTGGTTCGGATCGGGCTGCTCCACGTGCAGTTCGAGACGCTGCATCCGTACCTGGACGGCAACGGTCGGCTGGGGCGCCTGCTGATCACGCTGCTGCTGCGGCACTGGGGCCTGCTCTCTCGCCCGCTGCTCTACCTGAGCCTCTTTCTCAAGACGCATCGCCAGGAGTACTACCAGCGCCTCGGCGCGGTCCGCACCGAGGGCGACTGGGAGGGCTGGCTCGCGTATTTCTTCGAAGGGGTCGCGGTGGTCGCCGAGGAGGCCGTCGCGACGGCACGCCGCCTGCACGCCGTCGTCGGGGAGTGCCGCGAACGGTTGCTCGCCCGTGACGACGCGACCGTCTTCGCCCTGCGCCTGTTCGAGTTCCTGCCGCAGCACCCGGTCGTGACGACCAACCGCGCCGTCGGGCTGCTCGACTGCTCGCGCCCGGCGGCCGCCAAGGCGCTACGCGTGCTCGAGGCGGCGGAGATCCTCCACGCGCTCGACGACCGCAGGAAGAACCGGGCGGTGGCGTTCGCGGAGTACCTCGACCACCTGCGCGAGGGAACCGAGCTGACGCCATGAGCGCGAGGCCCGCGCTTTTTTTCGCACGTCACAGTCCAGATCCGCGGCTTCGTCCCGTCTAATCAGATAGTGGACCCACGAACGGACGCCCAGCTGGTCGAGGCCTTCGCCCGCGGCGACGAGGAGGCCTTCGAGGTCATCGTGAACCGCCACGGGGCGGCGGTGAAGTCGTACGCCCTGCGACTGCTGTGCAGCCCCGAGGAGGCCGAGGAGGTCTTCGAGGAGACCTTCATCCGGCTGGTCCGCGACGAGGGGCGCTGGGAGGGGCGGGCCCAGCTCCGCACCTGGCTGTTCACCGTCGCCCACCGGATGTGCGTCGACATCCTGCGCAGGCGGCAGGTGGAGACCCGGGCGCAGCCCAAGCTGGTGGCGATGGCGGCGCGGCGGCGCGTCGAGCCCTCCCCGGAGGCCCGCGCCGCCCTGGGCGAGGAGGCGCGGCGCCTGGAGGAGGCGCTGGGCCGGCTGCCCGAGAGCCACCGGGAGGTGTTGCTGCTCAGGGCGATCCACGGGCTGTCGGGGGCCGAGACCGCCGCCGTGCTCGGAATCGAGGAGGGCCAGGTCCACAGCCAGCTGTCGTACGCCCGCAAGCGGCTGGCTCGCCTCCTGGACGAAGGAGCCGAGGCGGGAAGGAAGCGAGGCCGAACATGAGCCACGATCCACTGGATCCGTCGAGCGATCCGTTGCTGGT
The DNA here is from genome assembly GCA_964639985.1 of uncultured Rickettsiales bacterium. Classification (GTDB taxonomy): domain Bacteria; phylum Myxococcota_A; class UBA796; order UBA9615; family CAYRNR01; genus CAZXHG01. The sequence continues at coordinate 4,066 of CAZXHG010000303.1, read as the reverse complement.
CAAGCTCGGCCAGCTCGGTGTGCCGGCCGGAGGGGCGCCTTCGGCGACGGCGGCTGCACTGCTGTCCAAGGCCGCGGTCGCGGCGCCGGTCGTTGTCGGGCTGGCCGGCGCCAAGCTCTACGGCCTGCTCGTCGCGACCCTGGCGGTCGGGCTCGGCGGTGGCGTCGTGATCACCGAACTGGTCCGCGGGGATGGCCCGCAGACCGCTGAATCCCTCGCGATGGTCGAGCTGGCAACGGGTGGCGAATCCACGCCGAGCATCGAGCAATGTGAAGAGCTGTTGGACGAGATGGAGCCAGCCGTGGTCGAGGAGGGGGCCGCGGACGATGGCATCGTGTGCGCCGATGCCGAGCCGGCGTCACCCCAGGTGGTCTACGTGACGCGCTACATCGAGGTCCCCGTCGCCACCGGCGATGCCGCGGATGTCCTACCCAGTGCTCTCGGCGGCCTGGACGATGCCGACGATGGCGCCGCGGACGACGACTGGATCGGGGAGCCGGAAGACGACTACGCGCCGCCGCCGCCGCGCCTGCCACCCTCCCCCGAGAGCGTGGAGCCGGACCCACTCATGAACGGCACCGCGTCGGCGGAGGTCGTCCCGACGAATCGCCGGGTCGAGGAGGGGCTTCAGCCGGCGGAGGGACACCTGCGGATCGGCCTCGACGGCGGCGGCGCCGCATTCCCGGGCGGCAGCATGGGCGACCTCGCGGGCACCGTCGGCCTGGAGCTGCTGGGACCCGGCCCGGTCCGCGCGGCACCCCTGCTGGCGGCCAACCTGGACGCCGGGCTGACGGGTGCTCTCCCGCTGGGCACGCTGGCCCTGGACGGGGAGGCGGGAGTCGCGTTCCGGCCACAGCCGGATCTGCGGGTCAGCGTCTCGGGCGTCGGGGGTGTCCGCATCCTGGACGAGACGTACTGGGACACCTATCTGGAAGGGCTGACGGGATTGAGACCGGAAGAGACGAGAGTGTTGGAGGCCTCGCTGCCCGAAGGTGCCGTGGTCCTGCCCACCTTCGGCGGACGGCTCGGTCTCGTGCTGGGCGACCGCCGCAGGAGCCCGCTGGCCTTCCGGGCATCCCTGACCGGCCAGGTGTTGTTCTTCCGCGAACCGATCCGGGAGGAAACAGTGGTGATTCCTCGGATCGGCGGGACCGTCGGGATCGACGTCCTGCTCCCGTCGCCGCCGGAGTGATTTTTTCAGTCCAGAATCTGCAGAGGTCGTCGTCCAAGTAGGTGAACGAACGAACACGGCGCTGATGGACGCGCCCTGAGGAGGTCACGATGGCTCGCCTGTTTCCGTACCTGATGATGTCCCTGGTCCTGGTCTTCGCGCTGTCTGCCTGCGACGACGAGCTCGCGTCGTCAGACGCGTCCGCCGAGCAGGGCCACGGCGACGATGACGACGACCGTAGCGACGATGATGACGACCGCGACGACTGTGACCAGCTTTCCGAGGACGCCTATGACGAGTGCATCGACGCCGGCGGCACCGAAGAGGAGTGCCGCGAGCGAGCCGCGGCGGCGTACGAGGATTGCGCCGGCGGAGAGGGCGGCGAATGCGAGGACCGCTGCGAGGAGTACGCAGAGATCGCCTACGACGAGTGCATCGACGACGGCGGCGCCGAGGAGGAGTGCCGCGAGCGATATGAGGGGGCGTACGACGAGTGCATGGACGACTGCGAGGACGCCGGCGAGCTGTCCGAGTGCGAGGAGGGCTGCGAAGGGGCTTCCGAGCGTGCGTACGAGGAGTGCATCGACGCGGGAGGTACCGAGGAGGAGTGCAGCGAGGAGGCCGAGCGTGCGTACGAGGAGTGCATCGACGAGTGCTAGACCAGCGGCGCTGGTAGTCGGTGGCGCCTCCTGTTGACTCCATCCAGTTGGCCGGTGACGGTATCCGATCAAAACAAACCTGCCCAATATCCCGGACCCCTGCCGTACCTCCATCTAACGACGCGCGACCTTTCCATGGGCACCCTGACCGGCCAGGCGATGGTGTTCAGCGACCCGGTCGGGGATGATGCGGCGGTGATCCCGTGGGTCGGCGGGACCGCCGGGATCGATGTCCTGCTCCCGGCGTCGCGGAGATGAAATGAAATCCAGAAACACCCTGTTTCTGATTCTGACAGCTGGCCTTCTATCCATACAGTGTGGATGTGGCGACGAAGAGTGCGAAGAGGTCTGCGGCCGCGTCTGGGAATGCGAGGATGAGCTCGTCACGGAGATGACCCGGGAGGAATTCAGCGGAGTCTTCGGAGAGAACCAGAAGCAATGCAAGGCGGGGTGCAGGGAGTATGACGGGCTCTCCGAAGCCTGCCTGGGCTGCTTCGACGGCTCGGTGCCCTGCGGTGGGCTCTTCGCGTGCATCGCGATGTACTGCGGCGAAGGCCGTCCGCCCGGGCTCCCATGTGACATGGATCCACCGGCGAACCTCGATCCCACGGCCGGGGTATCGTTCGATTCCGACCACATGCCCTGCGTCGACCTCCAGATGACCCCCGACGACTGGGCAGCCCTGAAGGAGGACAGCCGCTGGGGCGAGACAGGTTGGGAGGAATTGCATCTGGAATGCGACGATCCGTGGCCCAACGAGTACACCTGGTTCGAGGCTGACTTGACCGTAGACGGCGTCTCCCTCGACCAGGTGGGGATTCGCAAGAAGGGGTTCGTCGGTTCGAGCTTTGCTCCGGTGCCGGCACTCAAGGTCAAGACCGACAAGTACGAGGACGGCCAGTTCCTGGGCGACACCGAGCGCATCACGCTCAACAACAACGCCGGCGATCCGACCTACATGGTCACCTGCCTCGTCTACCAGATCTTCGACGCGGCGGGGTACCCGGCGCCGCAGTGCAACATGGCCAGCGTGATGGTCAACGACCAAGCCCTCGGCCCCTATACCCATGTGGAGGCCATCAAGAAGCGCTTCCTGCTGCGGGCGTTTGGGGACGACAGCGGCTCGCTCTACGAGGGCGCCATGACTGACTTCGTCGAGGAGTGGCTGCCGCGCTGGGAGATCAAGACCGACGACACCGATCCCAGCTACGCACCGCTGCTCGGGGTCGCCGAGGCGCTTCAGGCCTCCGACGACCAGCTGCTCGCCGCCCTCGAGCCTGTACTGAACGTCGACCGCTTCATCACGTTCTGGGCGCTGGAGATCCTCGTCCTTCACATGGATGGATATGCCGCCGGACGCAACAACTTCTATGTCTACTTCGATCCCAGTGACGGCCATCGCGCGGTGTTCGTCCCCTGGGGGGTCGACGATGCTTTCCAAGTCGACGAGATTGACGAGTTCGTGATCGCGGAGCTGCCCAGGAGACTTTCGCGGCTTCCCGAGACGCGTAATCAGCTCGAGGACGAGCTCGCCCGGTTAATGGACGAGGTCTGGGACGAGCAGGCCCTGTTGCAGAGTATCGACCGCATGGAGGAGCAGATCAGCTCAGCGCAGGAACCCGACGAGGACTACGACGAGGCTGTGGAGGACTTGAGAGCTTGGGTGCGGGATCGCCCGGCAAGGGTGGCCGACATGCTCGCAACGAAATTTCCCATCGGGGCGCAGGAGCAAGGGTCCTGCGACTGATGTTTCTCGCGTGTCATGGTCGTCGATACCCTGCCGGAACGAGCGCCCGTATGCTCCAGGTTCTGTGTATGGACTGACCTGGCGTGCCATTCCAGACCAACACTGCTCCTCATTCCCCTCCCGTCTTCCTGCTAGGTTGGGGACATGACGATCAACGGCGGATCTCCTGCGATACGACACGGCACCGCGCGAGTGATCGCCGTGGCGATGCTGGCCATCGCAGCGTGTGATACGGCTCCCCCCACGGAGGAGCCCCCCACGGAGGAGCCCCCCACGGACCAGCCGCCGATCCTGGCGGATCCTTGTGTCGACCTGCGCATTGACGGAGCACCCGACGAGTACGAAGGGGATTGCAATGGCAACGGCGTCCCCGACGACGAGGACCTGGCATCGGGCTTCTCCACGGACTGTGACAGCAGCGGCGTGCCGGACGAGTTGTCGCCGCGCACGCTTCCTTGCAGTAGCCCGCGCAAGTTGTTCTGCAGCATG
>CAZXHG010000302.1:0-11258 GCA_964639985.1 uncultured Rickettsiales bacterium | reverse complement strand
ATCCAGCCCCTGCGCGTGGCCGAGGACAGCGGCCTGGTCGGCCCCGGCCGCTACCGGTCGCCCTACAGCGCCGACATCGAGGGCGCCCAGACCGACGACTACACCACCTTGTCGAGCCAGAACTACCTGATGATGGCGCTGATGCTGCTGCACGAGGTCACCGGCGACGCCGCCTACCTGCTCGAGGTGGACGCCATCCTCGACTTCCTCGAGGGCCCCATGGTCGGCGAGTGGTGCCTGTCGCACTTCCACACCGCGGGCTGCGCCGAGCCCTGCGACGACGGCGACGTCTGCATCGAGGAGACCTGCTTCGACGACTCCTGCCAGCCCGGCGTGCTCCACCACTGGATCGACGGCCGCGCGGCCCGGCCCGAGGACACGGTCCTGGTCTGCTCCGGGTGCAACCTGCAGCTGCTGTACGTGATGTGGTACCGGCAGCACCTCGGCGAGGTGTGAGGGCCCAGGCGCCTGGCTGGAATCCGTGCCCGCTGGATGACGCTGATCGTGCGCGCTCGCCCGTTCCCCCCGACCCGGGTGCTATCCTCGCTCCCGAGGAGGGCGGGATGGTCGTACGGATGATCCTGATGACCGCCGTGCTCGTCGTGGGGGGCGGTTGCCCCTCCGGCGAGGTGGACGTGGACGACGACGTACACGTGGACGATGACGACGACACGGACGACGGCTGCGTGGCGTGCGAGGGGAGCTTCGGCGGCCCGGACGGCGCGGACCTCGCGGAGGCCCTGGACTGCGACACCATCGACGGTGACCTGTGGCTCGACGACGGGGAGGCGCTGGCCGAGTTCGAGGTGCCGTGTCTCGAGACCGTGGAGGTCGACCTGACCATCCGCGACATCGCCTCGCTGGCCAGCCTGGACTCCCTGTCCGGCCTCGACAAGGTCGGTGACGATCTGCTCGTGCAGGACAATGCCTCGCTGACCGCCGTGGACCTGTCCGGTCTGACGATCGTGTACGAGGACCTGGACTACCTGGACAACGCCGCGCTGACCGCGCTGGAGCTGGCCGGCCTGACCTACGTGGGCGGCGACGTGCGCATCGGCGGCAACACCGCGCTGACCGAGGTCGACCTGTCGGGCGTTCCGTTCGTGAACGACGACCTGCGCATCTGGGCCAACCCGTCCCTGATCTCGGTGTCCCTGGCCGGCGTCTCGGACGTCGGCTGCGACATCGACGTCGAGGACAATGCCGCGCTGACCACCTTCGAGATGGCCGCGACCTTCTGCGACGACCTGCGCATCAACCGTAACGCCGCCCTGACCAGCGTCGACCTGGCGAGCATGACCGAGGTGGGCAACGACCTGGAGATCCAGGACAACCCGTCGCTGACCTCGTTCGACCTCTCCGCGCTGACCGCGTCGGTCGACGATGTCCGGATCGTGGACAACGCGTCACTGGCGGGCCTGGAGGGCCTGGCGAGCCTCGAGGTCGTGGGGGAGGACCTGGTGATCACAGGCAACGCCTCCCTGAGCGGCCTGGAAGGCCTGTCCAGCCTGACGACCGTGGCCGAGGACCTGACCATCGCCGACAACACCTGCCTGAGCCAGGAGGAGGTCGACGCCTTCGTCGCCACCCTGACCTCGGGTGGCACCGTCTACACCTCCGGCAACGGCAGCGCCTACCCCTGTGATTGAGGGCCCGGGGCGAGACGAATGGCATGGGATCGCGATACCATGGCCGCCATCCCACAGGGGAAGGGAGATTCCATGCCGAACCACAGATTCTGGATCCTGCTGCTCGTCTGCCTGCCACTGCTCACCCTCGGGCTCGGTTGCCCGGATCCCGCGGACGACGACGACGACAGCGGGCCACCCGCGGATGACGACGACGACGTGACCGTGGACGACGACGATGACGTGACCGACGACGACGACGACGTGACCGACGACGACGACGACGACGTGACCGATGACGACGACGACGACACCGGCGACGAGTACTGGTTCGACGGCGGCTGCTACGACATCATCGACGCGCCGGTCGACGACACCTGCTTCAGCGACTCGGCCGAGATCCCGACGCTGGTGCTCGCCGCGATCAACGCGGTGCTGTCCGCGGCCGGGCAGCCCACGCTGAGCAACCCGATCGACGTCAGTGCCCGCGTGGAGGACCGGCTCGAGATGCTGCTCGAGGACCTGATGCCGTCCTTCCCGGTGGAGCGCATCAGCGTGGAGGACTACCAGGCGGAGACCTTCCACCTGGTGCTGCCCAACCCGCTGGACTACGAGCTCGACCCCCAGGGCAACGTGGTCGGGTACGGCACCTTCACCCTGGACTGCGTGGCCAACGGTGACGTGGTCACGTGCGTGGCCGAGGACATCCAGTTCAACCTCACGGCCACCATCCTGTCGCTGATCGCCGGCTACGCGGTCACCACCCAGCCGGAGTGGGACTGCTGGATGGCGATAGACGTCAACGCGGTGCTGGACTACGCCAGCGCCCCACAGACCTTGCAGTGGGATCTGGCCTACACCCTCGCCGTGGACCAGCCCCAGTGCAACGACCTGATCGAGCTGTTCTTCAACGATCCCTCCACCCCCTGCGGCATGGAGGTGCCGATGACCCTCGACCGCGTGGGGGATCTGGACCCGCACGGCATGTGCGAGTGATCCAGCGCGACGTCGGGTAGCTCCACCCCACCAGCGGCCGCCTGCAGCAATCCGGGACCCTGACTTGACAGGGCTGTGAACAGCGTTAACACTGTGTACGTCGTTCACACCGGAGGACGGGCATGGCCGAGCGCGAGGACCTGATAGGCATCTACGAGATCGCGGAGATGGCGGGCGTGACCCGGGCCGCCGTGGCCAACTGGCGCAAGCGCTTCCGCGACTTCCCACCCCCTGCCGCGGAGCTGCGCTCCGGTCCGGTCTTCCGCCGGGCCCACGTCCGGCGCTGGCTGGGCAAGCGCCGCGGCGGCGTGGCGCGGGTCATCGCGATGCTCAACCTCAAGCGCGGCGCCGGTGCCTCCACGGCGGCCGTGGCCCTGGCCGAGGTGCTGGCCGCGGACTTCCGTCAGCGGGTGCTGCTGATCGACCTGGATCCGCAGACCAGCAGCACCGTGATGCTGACCGGGCCCGAGCGCTGGAAGAAGCTCAACAGCCGCGGCAAGACCCTGGTGCGGCTGTTCGAGCACGCCCTGGAATGGAAGAAGGGCCGCCGGCCGCTCAAGCCGGACGCGCTTATCGTCCGGGGGGCCTCGCGCGTCGAACAGGCGCCCACCCTGGACCTGGTGCCCTCGAGCCTCGACCTGCTCGAGGTGCAGGAGCGTTGGCTCCGCGCGCCGGCTGGGCCGCATCACCTGGCCGATCCGACGGCCCTGCTGCGGGGCGCCCTCGGCGACCGGCTGGACGAGTACGACACGGTGATCATCGACTGTCCGCCCGACCTGGGCCTGGTCACGCTGAACGGCCTGCGCATGGCCACCGGCTACATCGTGCCGGTGACGCCGGATCCCATGACCACGTACGGGTTGAAGCGGATCGCGACGCGGATCGCGGCGTTCTCCGCGGAGATCTGCGAGACGATCGAACCCCTGGGCGTGCTGCTCAACCGCTTCGACGAGGCGGATCCCGGCCACGCGAAGCTGCGCAAGAAGCTGGGCAAGGGGCCGATCGCGGCGTTCGAGACGGTGATCCCCGAGAGCCCCGGCACCATGGCCGAGGCCGCGCGCGGCCCGTTCCCCACGACCGAGGACCGCTACGGCGACACCCCGCTGTACCGGGCCTGGCTCGACCTCGCCGAGGAGCTGCAGGCGACCCTGGAGCCCACGTCCCGGCAGGTCGAGGAGCCGCCTCCGGCGGCGGACCCCGAGGAGGAGCAGGATCATGACGACGACTGACGCCCGACCCCCATCGACCGCCGCGCTGCTCTCTCGGGCCCTTCCGTTCCCGGGGCCCCACCCGGGGCCCGGGCCGGACGAGATCCACTTCACCCACGCGGCGGACGGCTGGCAGCTGGGGCTGCAGCGGTACCGCCCGCGGGAGGACGAGGGCGCGGGACCGTCGAGTCGAGGGGAGCCGGTGATGCTGCTGCATGGCCTCGGCGGCAACCACACCCTGTTCGATCTCGGCGAGTTCGACGATCCCATGCCCGTGCCCTCGCTCGCGCGCTGGTTGCGGCGGCGCGGCCACGACGTCTGGGTCGCGGACCTGCGGGGATCGGGGCACAGCGAACGCCCCGGGCCGGATCGTGCGAAGCAGTGGGACTGGACGGTGGACGACATGATCCACCTCGACTGCCCGGCCCTGGTCGCCTACATCCTGCGGCAGACGAACAGCGCGCGCCTGCACTGGGTCGGGCACAGCCTCGGCGGGATCCTGATGCTGTGCCACTGCGGCCTGCACGGCTCGCCCGAGGTGGCCTCGGGCACGGTCATCTCCGCGGGCCTCGACTACTCGGGTACGCCGACCAACTACCGCTTCATCGAGCCGCTGAAGGGGCTCGGCCTGCAGCTGCGGCGGGTCCCTTCGGGCATGCTGTCCAAGGTCATGTCCCCGATCGTGGGGCGGTTCGCCAACACCATCGAGTCGTTCAACACCTACCCGGGCAGCACCGCCCGGGTGGCCCAGCAGGCGATCTACCGGGCGGGCACCCAGGACGTGTCCGGCGAGGCCCTCTACCAGCTGTCCGGCCTGTTCATGCCGGGCGGTCTACGGTCCGTGGACGGGCTGACCTGCTACTCGCAGATGGCGGGCGACATCACGACGCCGGTGCTGCTGATCTCCGGCGACCGGGACAAGCAGTGCTCCCCGGAGGTACCCGAGAAGACCCGCCGCCTGCTGGTGGGCGACCAGCACGCCGTGCGCCACTTCGGGAAGTGCCACGGACACGCTACACACTACGGGCACTTCGATCTGGTCATCGGCGGGCACGCCGAGGAGGACGTGTATCCCTGTATCGGCGAGTGGCTCACCCCGGGACCGCTGGAAGGCGCTTCGCAGGGGAGGTCCTGATCTTCGAACGATTCTTCACAGCCCCACGCACCGCACGATCACCTGGGAGTCTCCCCAGGCCACACAGGCGCCGGCGCGGTCGGGGTACACGACCTCCCGGTACCAGGTCTCACCGCCGCGCTCGTACACCACGTGCAGGTGCCCGTCGTCGTCCACGGCCACGTCCGGGTCCTCGCCGTCGCAGACCACGAGCAGCTCGGCCAGCGCCATGGGGTCAGGGGGCTCGGCCGTGTCGTCGTCGCCCGAGTCGTCGTCACCGGTGTCGTCGTCGGCCGAGGAGTCGTCGTCATCGACCACGTCGTCGTCGCCTGCAGTGGTGTCGTCGTCGTCCCCGGAAGGGCAACCGAGCAGGAGCAGGAGGCTGGCGCAGATCGGGAGCAGGAGCTCGGTGTGCATGGACATCCTCGAGGTCAGATGTCGAGGCTATCACCTTCTCCCTTCTTCGCTCACCGGTCGCGATAGGATGGGCCTGTCGCGCTGTGGTGACGGCCGGGCAGGTCACGTCCCGGACACGTCAACTTCCCAGCGCCGGAGCCGCTCGAGCATGGACGGATTCTCGATACGTACGACCCTCCGCCGCCAGCGCCCCTGGCCGGGTGTGGTGGCCGTGGGCCTGCTGCTGGCGGGTGCGCTGCCGCTGCTGTGGCCGTGGTCGGTACGGTCGCGGCACCAGCAGACCGTGCTCGAGGAGCGGACCGTGGCCGTGGAACAGGCGCGGAGCGAGCTGCAGCGGGCCGAGGAGGCGGTCGCGCAGGCCGTGAACCCGCCGCACGTCGTGCACATGTGGAACGAGCGGCCCGAGCGCTTCGACCTGGTGGAGTTGCGGGTGTATGCCCGCGAGCTGGCGCCACCCCCTTTTCCGGCGGAGAAGCTGGAATTCGCGCGGTGGTGTGATCAGTGGGATGGCCCGGGGAGGACCTGCGAGCGCGGGGAGGAGAGCCTGACCAAGGCCGAGGCCGCGATCATGGTGGCGGCCCACGAGCACGGCGCGCTGCCCATCACGGACATGATGCCCATCCTGGTTCCCTGGAAGGGGACCGCCGAGGAAGAAGCCGAGAAGGCCGCGCGCCGTTCACTCGCTGACGCCGAGCGCGAGCAGCGAGCGCCGATCCCGCCGCCTGCGGGCGCGACAGGTCGATGGGCCGGCGCGCTGCTCCTGCTCGTGGCCTGCGGGATCGCGGCCTTCCGGACCTGGCGTTTCCACCCCGGCGTGGTGATCGAGGTGGATCAGCACCGCGTGCGGTACGGAGACACCCACGTCCCGGTGGGCGAGATCCTGACGTGCGTGGCCCGCGACCACGTGCTGCTGATCGGTACGGCCGAGGACAGCCTGGTGTGGGGCCCGTTCGCGGTGGAACGGCGGGAGCTGGAGAAGGTGGCCGATCACATCCGCGAGGTGATGCTCACGCCCCAGCAGCGGGCGGCCGAGGAGCGCGCGAAGCGGGAGGTCGAGATGTGGCACGGGGCGCTCGAGGAGCGGTCCCGGGACTGATCTACCTACTCCATCACATCCGCCAACACGCTCCACGAGAACTCCGGCGCACCGAGCCCCTCGCCGTTGATCGGGTGGTAGTACTCGCGGTACCCGGAGCGCGAGACGCACTCGCGGCTGCACGCGGCGAGCCGGCTGGCCAGGTCTGCCCGGCCGTGTTCGCGCAACCCCAGGGCCAGCAGCCAGTGGATGTGCAGCCACACCGGACCCCGCCAGTAGCTGCGCGCATCGAACTCCGGCTCGTCCAGCGCGACCGACGGCACGCCGAACCGGGCCGAGAACGTGCGCTCGTCGGCCAGGTGGTCGGCGAGCCGCTCGACCACGGCGGGCTCGAGAGGGCCGGTGATCAGCGGCAGCAGACCGCCGCAGGTCTTGACCGGGATGAGGCGATCGCAGCGCAGGTCCAGGGGCAGGAACAGGCCGTGCTGTGGGCTCCAGCAGCGCTGCAGCAGGGCACGGCGGGTGCGCTGGCTCCAGGTCCGCAGCTGGCGCGCCTCGTCGGTCCGGCCCGTCTGCTGCGCGAGCCGGGCCAGGTCGGCGTTGGCCCGGGCCCAGATGCTGTTGATGGTCAGGTCCGCGATCCACGACGGGGACCGATCGGCCATGGCTCCGGGCTGCCAGCCCAGTCCCTGGAAGGTGGTGATCAGTCCCCAGTAGAAGCGGTAGTCCCGGTCGCGCGGCCGCTGGCTGCCGTCGACCACGGCCCGGTCGGCGCGCTGGGGCAGGGGGGCGTCGGGGAACTCGGCGAGGTAGTCGTCCCGGATCCGGTCGAACACGGGGCTGTTGTCCGTGCCCGACTCCCACGGGTGCACGATGCCGATCAGGCCCGAATCCTGCGGATCCCGGAACCGGCGCAACCAGCGGTGATGGCGCAGCGTGGCGTGGACCATGGAATCGAGCCACGCGCGATCGCAGCCGAGCTGCTGGAGGTGACGCAGGGCGGTGGCCACCAGCGGCGGCTGGGTGATGCCCGTGGTCGGGTGGCCCGTGGCCCACTGGGCCGCGCCCGGCCGGTACTCGACCGAGGGGTGCTCCAGGAACCGCACGTGGGGAAGCATGCCGTCGGGCCACTGCCCCAGCAGCAGGGACTCCAGCTCGCGCTGGGCAGCCTCGACGTCGTGATGGGCCAGGGCCATGGCGTGGAAGCACGCGTCCCACAGCCACTGGTGAGGATAGACCGCGCGCGAGGGCACGATCGCGCCGTCGATCCGGTTGTGCTCGAGCAACTCCACGGCCGCACAGAACACCTCGAGCTGGCGCAGGTCGAAGTCCATTGCGTCAGCTCCGCTCGACCGCCGGGCTCGCCATGAGGATGAGGATCATGCAGACGGGGGGAAGTGTCAGTGTCCGACACCACTCCTACAGGACCTCGTAGTGCGAGTCCCTTCGCGCGGGCGTGAATCCCGCTCGTCGGATGATCGCGAGCACCCTGTCGAGGTTCGTGCGCCGCTGGTACCCGGTCTTGCGCAGCACGTTCTCCTCCAGCAGGACGCCGCCGAAGTCGTCCGCGCCAGCCATCAGGCCCAGCATGCCCGCGGTGACGCTCTCGCTGAACCATGACGACTGCACGTGCGGGACGTTGTCCAGCAGGAGCCGGGCCAGGGCGATGATGCGGACGTAGCGCGCCGGGTGGGCCCCGCGAGGTACCTCGCGGCTGAGCGGGGAGTTGCCGGGCTTGAACGACCAGGGAATGAACGAGCTGAAACCGCCGGTGCGGTCCTGCAGATCCCGCAGGCGGAGCAGGTGCTGCACGATTTCGCGGTCGGTCTCCACGTGTCCGAACATCAGCGTCGCGGTCGTCCTCATGCCCAGCCCGTGGGCCTGCTCCATCACCGAGAGCCACTCGTCCGCCGAGCACTTGTTCGGAGCGATGGCCGCGCGGACCCGGTCGACCAGGACCTCGGCCCCGCCGCCGGGGAGGGTGTCGATCCCCTCGCTGCGCAGGGCCTGCAGCACCTCGGCGACTGTGGCCTTCTGCTGCCGGGCCATGAACTGGATCTCGGGCGGGCTGAACGGGTGCACGTGCAGGCCCGGCCGGATGCCCTTCAGCGCCCGGATGTAGCCGATCCAGTCGTCCAGGGAGACGTGGGGATCGTGCGCACCCTGCAGCAGGACCGTGTCCGCCCCCATCTCGGCGGCCGGGCGCACGCGTTCGGCCAGCTCCGCGGGCGTCAGCCGGTACGCGTCGGCATCGCCCTCCCGGCGACAGAACGCGCAGAACCGGCAGCGGGTCACGCAGACGTTGCCGTAGTTGGGGTTGGTGTCGACCACGAACGTCACCCGATCCCCCGGATGGCGGCGCATGCGGACCTCGTGAGCCATCCGCATCAGCTCGCCCATGGGGGCGTCGCGGAGCAGGCGCAGACCATCCTCCTCGCCCAGGCGTCGGGCCTCGCTGCCCGCGCTCACCGTTCCTCCCCGCCCGCCGTCGCGAACAGCGGCCACCTGCCGAGGCGGGCGAACTCGTCTTCGAAGACCTCCTGGCCGTGCAGCTCCTCCGGGCCCAGCACCCGCTTCATGCCGCGCAGGTACTGGACCACCTCCGTGGTCGGGATCCCCAGCCGCGTGGCCTCGGCCGGAGCCGATGCCACGAGCAGTTCGTCATCTCGCTCGCGCAGCTGGTCCAGCCAGCGGACCATCGCGTCGTGGACCGCGACCGGGGCGTCCTTGCGGATCACCCAGCGGGCGAAGACCGTGGGGAGCCCGTGCACGTCGAACCACTCCGTGGCCAGATCGGTGACGTACGCGCCGGGATCCCGCCTCGCTCGCCGCAGGGCCTGGTCGCCGATCACCAGGGTCGCGTTGGCCCGTTCGCCCGGTCGGGCGAGAAGCGGGAGCCGGTCGAAACCGAGGCGGTGCCCCAGCAGCAGGTACAACAGTCGAACCGAGGTGGCCGAATGGTCGGTGACCTCGAGCCGGACCGGCGCGGCCAGCTCGACCAGGGGCCGGTCCGAGAACAGCAGCACGCTGCGTACGCTACCGGTGGCCGCCACTCCGAATGCGCCGAGATAGTCCACGGTATCGGCCAGCGCGGGCAGATCCCCCACCGGGGCCGGTGCCGCCAGCACCCGCCCCTCTCGCAGGGCGATCGAAGACTGCCTGGGCGTGAGTTCCACCCAGTCGCAGCCGTCGGGCGGCCCGAGCTGGCGGCAGGGCGCCATGTTCGCGTACGGGATCATCGACACGGCGTCAGTCGGCACGGTTCGCCTCGCGGAACTGGCCGTCGCGCTCGACGGGCTGGAATCCCCCCAGCCGGATGGTCTCCTCCATCTGGTTCCGGGTCACGGACCGCGGCGTCCGGGCGCCAGCAGCGTGGGCGATGCGCTCGTGACCGAGCGTGCCGTCGAGGTCGTCCGCGCCCCAGGACAGGGCCGCGGCCGCGGTCTCCAGCCCGATCATCGGCCAGTAGGCCTTGACGTGCGGGATGTTGTCCAGCACCAGCCGCGCCAGCGCCACCACGGTCAGGTTGACCTGCGGTGGCACCTCCTCTCCCTGCGTCTCGTCCCCGCCGGGCTGGTACGCCAGTGGGATGAAGCAGCTGAAGCCGCCGCTCTCGTCCTGGGCGCGGCGCAGTGCCAGCAGGTGCTCGACCCGCTCGGCAGGCGACTCGTCCAGCCCGTAGAGCATGGTCGCGTTGGTCGAGATGCCCATGCCGTGGGCCGCCCGGTGGATCTCGAACCACCCGCTCGGGGAGAGCTTGTCCGGACAGTACGCCTCCCGCATGCGCGCCGAGAACAGCTCGGCCCCACCACCGGGCATGGCGTCCAGCCCGGCGTCGCGGAAGGCCGACAGCACGTCTCGGACCGCCAGGGCCTCGCTGCGAGCGAACCAGTCCATCTCCACGGCGGTGAACGCCTTGATGTGGATCCCGGGGTGCCGCCGCCGGATCTCCCTGACCAGGCCCACGCTCCGCTCCAGGTCCCACGTACGGTTCATCCCGCCGACGACGTGGACCTCCACCGGCCGGACTCGCTCGACCTGCGCGAGGATCGTGTCGGCATCGAGCTCGTAGGCGTGCTCGTCACCGGGGCGGGCGGAGTAGCGGCAGAAGCGGCACTCGCCGTGGCAGACGTTCGATGGATTGACGACCAGGTTGAAGACGTAGGTCGCACGGTCGCCGAACCGCTGACAGCGGTTGGCCAGGGCCGCCCGACCGAGGCGGTGCACCTCGTCGGGCGAGAGGGGATCGGCCAGCGCCAGGGCCTCGTCCGGCGCGAGGCGCTGGCCAGCTGCGCCCCGCTCCAGGGCCCTGTCGTGCAACGCTCTCGTCATGCGTCGCCCCCGGGTAGATGGATGCCGTAGCGCTCCCAGTTCGACTCCACCGCGCTCTCCACGTCGGGATCGAATGCCACTGGGCGACGGTACCCCTCTTTCCAGGTGGCGTCGATGGCGATGGGGGGGACCAGCAACAGGCGGTTGCCGGCCTGTTCCCGCCGGGCCGGGTGCAGGTCCGCCAGTGGATCGAACCGCGTGAACCAGCCCCACAGCACCAGCATCGGGTCGTCCAGCGGCACGTCGGCCGATACCAGCACGTGGAACAGGTACTGCGCGGTCACCGGGTGCTCGGCCAGGGCCTCGCGGACCGCTGCCGGATCTCCGCCGTCGGCCACCTGGGCGACGAGGAAGGCCTCGCCCAGCCTGGCCAGGCCCGCGATCTGGCGGTGTACCTGCCGTGCGGGTGGCGGCTCGCGTGGCGGCGCATCGCGCAGCGGCCCCTCCGGCCTGTCCATGGCCAGCAGGATCAGGCGGCTGCCCGTGTTCATCGCCGGGCCGGTGAAGTCGAGGGTGTCCTGGGCCGT
>CAZXHG010000301.1:0-11263 GCA_964639985.1 uncultured Rickettsiales bacterium | reverse complement strand
ATGCCCGCCATGGAGCGCTCGTCGAAGTTGAGCAGGAAGGGCGCCCCCTGGCTCGACCCGATCATGTCCACCACCCGGTCGAGCAGCTCGTCGGGCGAGTCCCGATGCAGCCGCACGTTGGGCTTGGGCTCCAGGATCGGCGACAGCTCGTCGATCACCTCGAGGATGGCCATGGTCAGGTCGTTGGTCATGTCCCGGCCGTCCGGTCCGAGGCCGGAGAGGCTCAGCAGCTGGCCGAAGCCCGCGGTGATGCCCTGGTTGCCGCCCACCCGGATCATGGCGTCGTAGGCGTGGTTGGCGTGGATCCAGAAGCACCGCAGGATCTCCTTGCCGAACTCCCGCTCCATGCCGTTGTGCAGCGACAGGGTCCAGAACGGCGTCAGCAGCTGGTCCAGCCGGCCGAAGCTGACCCCGGGGCCCGGGTAGTTCTCGTCGGCCATGATCAGCATGTGGTTGATCCACAGCGCCTGTACCGCCTCCCAGAACGTCTCGGCCGGCTCCCACGGGACCCTGCGCAGGTTGCGCGCCATCTGCCGCAGCTCGTCGCGGCGCGCCTCGTCGGCCTCGGCCGCGGCGAGCTCGTCGCACAGCTCGGCGTACCTGGCGGCCAGCTCCCGGGCCATGGTGGCTGCGGTCATCATCGCGCGCAGCTGGCCACCGCGAGGCCCGCTGCGCTCCCGGGACGACAGCTCGGCGTACCGGGCCTCGACGTCGTCGTGGATCCCGCGCCAGCCCAGCTTCAGCGCCCGGGCGTGGTCCGGGATCAGGTGCCCGCTGGTGGCGCCGGCGTTGCCGTACCCGTGCTCGTGGAACGCCTTGACCGCCGCCCGCGCACCCTTGCGGCCCAGGATGCGGCGATCCCGGGCGCGGGCCTCGGGCTTCGTCCAGCACCGTGACGCCAGGATGTTGAACCGCGCCCCGGCCACCAGGTCCCCGGGCAGGACCTCCTGGGGCACGTGCTCGACCATCACCTCGCGGATCATCCACGCCCGCCGCTCGGGCAGGGTCCAGTGCCAGAACCTCGCGGGCAGGGGCACGGGCCGCGCGGCCTGCAGCGTGGAGGAGCGGAACGGCTGCAGGAAGGCATACGTCTCGGGAACGATGTAGTACGTGATCTCGTCGTAGACCACGTCCCATGGCGTGCCCGTGGTCCAGCAGGTGAACTCGTTGTTCCAGGCACGCTCGACCCCCTGGAAGAAGTGGTCCCGCAGCCACTGGATCCGGTCCGACATGCCGTGGGGCTGCTTGATCGCCGATCGCTGCGTGTCACGCCGGGTCATGGGTCCTCCTCGCCTCGTTCGCGGCCGCGGACAGCACCTGGTGCAGCACGTCGCGGCCGTGCCGCAGCAACCGCACCATCACGTCGACCGCGGCGTCCGCGTCCCGATCGCCCAGCGCTGCCAGCAGCTCGCGGTGGTAGCCCACCACCACCGGCAGCACGGCCGGCTCGGTGAAGAACTGGCCGGACAGGTTCTTGTACGCCGGCTCGCACGACTTGATGAACAGGGGGTAGATGGGGTTGCCCGAGGCCAGGGCCACGCCGTGGTGCACGTCGAAGTCCAGGTCGGTGACGTGCTGCCAGTCGGCGGGATCGGCCGCGGCCTCCTCGTCCACCAGGGCCGCCAGGTGGACGAGGTCGTCGTCGGTGCGGTGGCGGGTGGCCAGCCGCACCGCCTCCACCTCCACGAGCTGGCGCATGTCCAGCATGCCCAGCAGCAGCGACGGTTCGAGCACGCCGTGGTGGTAGCTGATCAGGGAGTTGAGCAGGGCCAGGGAGCCGGAACGCCGGTAGTCGGTGACCACCGCGCCCGAGCGCGGCTTGAGCTGGACCAGCCCCCGCGCCTCCAGCTGTGCCAGGCCGCCGTGCACCACCGGCCGGCTGACCCCCAGCTGCAGCGCCAGCTCCCGCTCCGAGGGCAGCTTCTGGCCGATGGCCAGCTCCCCGGACAGGATCAGGCGCTCGAAGCGGTCGACGAACAGGTCCTTGAGGCTGCGAGTCTGCAGCGGCTCGAGCTTGACGTCCATGCACGGCCTCCGAAAACTGGTAATACCAGATGCCGGCTGCTCAGGCAATCAGCGCATTCCAGATGCCCTCGACCCGCTCGAACACGCCGCCCCAGCCGAACGGCCCCACGGCCGCCCGGATCGCCTCGGCCTCCAGGGGGGGACGGCGCACTGCCTCGGCCAGCGCCGAGGTCAGGCCACCCACGAACACCGGGAGGTCCTCGGCCACGGGCACGTCCACACCCGCCAGCCGGGGCAAGGTCACGCGCTGGAGCGCCTCACCGAGGTGCGGTGCGAGCTCCCGGCGCACGCCCTCGAGGTCGCTGGACACCAGCCGGCAGCCGCAGGCCAGCGCCTCGACCAGCACCAGGGGTACGCCCTCGTAGAACGACGGCAGCACCGCCACCGAGCACTGCCGCAGCAGGTCGGCGAGCTGCGGCTGGGGCAGCATGCCGTGCTGCACCACGTGCGGTGCGAGCCGGTCCATGCGCCGCCGCAGGGCGTCGGCCTCCTCACCGGCCCCGCCTCCCGCCACGTGCAGCTCCAGTCCGGGGTGCTGCGGCACCAGGCGCTCCACCGCGTCGAGCAGCTGCGGCACGCCCTTGGCCGCGCTGTACTTGCCCACGTAGGCGAGCCTCTTCGCGGCCGGCGGCTCCCCGCCGGGGGAGAACAGGTCGTCGCGGTAGCCGGCGCCGACCACCGTGATCCGCCCGGGCACCACGTCCAGGGCCCTGGCCAGGTCGGTCGCGTGACCGCCATGCAGCACGGCGAACCGGGCGTTGCGGCGACAGCCGCGAACCACCTCGTCGGCCAGGTGGGGGCACAGCGACAGCTGGCGCAGGCCGGTGGCGTGGCAGTGGTCGACCACCGGCACCCCCGGCGCCACGTCAGCCAGCGTCGAGGACATCAACCAGATGTGGTGGGTGTGGATCACGTGGGGGCGGAAATCGGCCACCACCGCGGCCAGGTGCTCGCGCCACGCCCGGCGGTAGGCTGTCAGCTGCTCGTCGTCCATGGCACCGAAGCGGGTGCTGCGGTACGGCATCACGTCGCTCATGCCCGGCACCGGGAAGTCCAGCGGGGGCCGACCGAAGGCCAGGGGACGCACCTCGCCGGGATCGAGGCCGCCGAACGGTGGCAGGGCCTCACCCGCGGGCACACCCACCACCGCCCGCTGCTGCCAGTGCACGCCCGCGAAGCGCAGCAGGGCGTCGAGGGTCACGCCGCTGCCGGTGAGCGAGGGGCGCTGGGACAGCAGGTGGAGTACACGAGGTCGGGGCATCGGGTTGTCCGTTCCGGTCAAAAACCGCGAGATCCCTTAATCCTAGAGAGACGGTTGGAGGAAGCAAACCGCCGCTCGCTCGGGCGCGCGGACGAAGAAAAACCTCGATGCACGGCATCCGCAAGGTCGGCAGGTACGAGCTGCTGGAGCTCCTCGGGCGCGGGGGCATGGCCGACGTGTACCTGGCGACCGTGTCCGGGATCGCGGACTTCAAGCGCCTGTTCGCGGTCAAGATGATCCGCACCGACCTGCCCGAGTGGGAGCGGTACGGCCAGTTCTTCATCGACGAGGCCAAGATCACCGTGGCCCTGCGCCACCCCAACGTGGTGCAGGTGTTCGACCTGGGCATGAGCGACTACGGCCCCTACCTGGGCATGGAGTACGTGGACGGCCCGGACCTGCGCCAGCTCATCGGCTGGTCGGTGGAGATGCGGCGCGGGGTGCCGTTCAACCTCGCGGTGTTCATCGCCCGCGAGCTGCTCGCCGGGCTGGCCTCGGCCCACGATGCCCGGGACGACGACGGCCGCGAGCTGGGCATCGTGCACCGGGACATCAGCCCCTCCAACGTGCTGCTGAGCACCACCGGCGAGGTCAAGCTGAGCGACTTCGGCGTGGCCATGGCGACCATCGCCAGCCAGGCCCAGGGCCCGGGCGCGGTGGTGGGCAAGGCCCGCTACTTCGCGCCCGAGGTGGCCCGTCGGGAGCCGGCCACGCCCCGGTCCGACCTGTTCTCCCTCGGCGCGGTGCTGTTCGACCTGTTCACGGGCAACCCGCTGATCGAGGGCAAGCACTACACCGAGATCGTGGCCAACCTCGAGGTGTTCGACATCGACCAGCGGCTGGACCGTATCTACTCCATCCCCACGCCGCTGGAGGATTTCTTCCGCCAGGCCCTGGCCACGGACCCGGCCCACCGCTTCGGCTCGGCGCGCACCATGCTCGACCACCTCGAGGACTTCATCTACGAGGAGGGAGTGCGCGTGTCCCGCTCCAACCTCGCCGAGTACCTGCAGCAGCTCGAGGAGTACATCGTCGCGTCGGACAGCGTGTCGGGCTCCCGCTCGGGCATCAGCGAGGTGAGTGAACGCGAGATGTCCAGCGTCTGGACCCAGGAGCGCACGGATGGCTCCACCGCGTCGCTGGTATCCATGGCTCCCCTGATGCGTGGCAGCAGCACGCTGACCGGCGAGTCGCACCCGGATCAGCTGCGCGCGGTCAGCCGGGAGATGGACATCACGGTGGGCCGCTCGGTCAAGGGCGCCGAGACGCTGCCGGCCATGGACGTGGTCGAGCCGCCGGAGCCGCCGAAGCCCAGCCCCCCGGTCGCGCCCCCGACCCCGACCCCGCCGCCCAGCCGCCCCGCGTCCGAGTTCGACGCCGGCGACGTGCTGGCCCTGCCCGACGCGGACCGGGTGCGGTACTTCCACCACGGGCTCGGCCCGCGGACGATGGTCGAGGAGGACTTCGACGACCTGCTGGAGGATGCGCCGCCCCACCCGGACGAGCTGGTGGCGTTCGACCACGGCGAGCTGCGGCCGTTCCACGAGTGGGCCCGCATGGGCAACCCCCGCACCGCCGTGCACGCCCGCTCGGCCATCGCCACGGCCGGCCCCCTCACCGTGGGCAGCCTGCTGATGCGCACCCTGGGCGGCCAGCGCGGCGACGGCGTGCTGCAGCTGTTCGACGGCCGCCAGGCGATCGGCCTCGTCCACGCGGGCGACCGGGTGCACGCGGTGTGGACGGACAAGCACCCGGTGGACCTGTTGACCCAGCTCTCCGCGCGCGGCACGCTGAGCCCTACCCAGCACCAGGTGCTCAAGCAGATGGCCCGCAGCGAGGGGCTCTCCGTGGTCGAGGTGGCCGCGCGCCAGGGGATCCTCAGCACGGTGCGCATGTACCACGAGGCCCGCCAGGCCATCGAGGAGCAGCTCGAGCGGGTCCTGGTGTGGCCCAACTGGCGGGTCAACCACATCGCCGAGGTCGCGGACGGCTGGGGGGCGGAGCGGGCCGGAGTCGATCTCAAGCCCGCCCTGGAGCGAGCCGCGCGCCGGGTGTTCTCCATGGACTGGTTCGAGGGGCTGATGCCCGGCATGCTGCAGGGCAGCATCCGGCCGCGGAAGCGGCTGGGTCCCGACGACCTGGACAAGCTGCTGGGCAAGGGCAAGCTGCGGGTCAAGCGCGATCTGCCGCCGGGCAGCAAGATCGGCGTCGCCCTGACCGGGCCGAACGGCGAGGTGGATCCCGACCGCGCCTGCAACCTGTACGAGATGGTGGTCACCGGGCTGGTGGAGCTGTCGTCCCCGTCCGCGGGGCACGGCCAGCGGCTGGGGGGGATGTAGCCCATGGCTCGCACCCCGGTCGACGACGTTCGCAAGATCCTCAAGGACCTGCGCAAGGTCACCAACACCTACCGCCTGTACGGCCGCGAGCACCCCAACACCGAGCGCACGGCCGGCGGCTTCATCCGCCTGTTGCTGCCCGTGCTCGACCAGCTCGGCCGGCTGGAGCTGCAGTGCCACGCCGACACCCTGTCCATGGGCGAGGAGGTGGTCTACGAGGACGCCGAGGCCGGCGAGTTCGCCGAGATCCTGTACCGCGAGGGGATCCAGCAGCTGACCATCCTACCCGGGGTGGACCAGGACGAGCTGCTGGAGCTGGTTCGGCTGCTGTCGATCAACCTCAACCTGCCCGGGTACGAGGAGGAGACACTGATCAGCCTGCTGTGGCAGGCCGACCTCAAGCACATCATGTACGAGGCCGTGCAGGGGCTGGTCGAGGCGGTGGAGCAGTCCGAGACCGCAGCCGCCGGCGAGATGGGTACGTTCAGCGACGTGCTGGGCCACATCCTGTCCACCCAGGACGAGGTCTCCACGCTCGCGGCCGAGGCCCCGCCGGGTACACAGTCGCCGGACGCGGGCAAGGCCGGCTCCAGGGTGAAGCGCACGGCGAAGTACGAGCAGGCCCGCCGCGACGCTGCCCACCGCAAGGTCAAACAGGCCCAGGCGCAGCAGGACGAGGTGCGACCGCCGTCCCCGTTCTCCAAGGCGCTGCAGGAGGCGGCCGAGCTCGCGGGCGTGAACAAGCCCGTGGCCTGGAGCAAGGAGCAGCAGTCGGCCGTGGTCGAGACCATCGAGTGGGCCGAGGGTTACCGCGGCGAGATCGACGTGCCCGCCGAGCAGCTGGCCGAGTACTGGAAGAGCCTGGGCGCGGACACCTTCGACTCCATGCTCACCTCGGCCCTGGAGGCCAGCGTGCTGCTCGCCGCCCGGCCCGTGCGCGGACTGTCCCAGCAGGAAGCCGCCGACCTGTGCCGCCGCGGCGCCGCTGCCGCCCTGGAGGCCCGCTCGCTGGGCGCGTTCGTGTCGGCCATGGGGTCCGTGGATCGGCTGGTGGCGGCCGAGGACTTCGACGACGGCGGCGGCGCCCTGATCCAGCTGCAGCAGGAGTGGTCGTCTCCCGAGACGCTGTCCGCGGTGCTGGCCACGGCCCGGGACGAGGACGCCGACGAAGGGGGCCTGGCCGCTTTCATCCGTGGGGGTGGCACCGAGCGGGCGCTGGCCGTGCGCGACCTGCTGCACCGCATCGACGACGAGATCCAGCTGTCCAACGTGATGGACGCCCTCAACGAGGCCGTGGCCGACAACCCCGAGGTGCTGGCCCAGGACATCCGGGACCTCGAGCCCGACCAGCTGATGCCGGTGTACACCTGCCTGTCGCGGGGCGAGCACCCGGACTTCCGGCGGGCCCTGCGGCTGGGGCTGCGTCATCCCACCCCCGAGGTACGGATCCACGCCCTGGGGCTGGTCCTGTCCCAGCCGGACGAGACCAACGCCGCGGCGATCGAGCCCCTGCTGCAGGACCGGGATCCCCGGGTCCGGATCACGGCGCTGCGGTCCTTCCAGGGCATCTCCCTGCCCGATCTGCTGCCCGCCCTGCAGCCGGAGATGACCCCGACCTCGTTCAAGGCCAAGTCCCGCGAGGAGGCCCGGCTGCTGGCCCAGTGCTACGGAGCGGCGGGTCGCGACGAGGCGATCCCCACGCTGGAGGCGATCCTCAAGCACCGCCGCCTGGCCCAGCTCTCGTCCGCGGAGCGACTCGACCTCGAGGCCGCCCTGTGGGGACTGCTGGCCACCAACAACGACGAGGCCCGGCTGATGGTGCTGCGCGCCTCCAAGTCGTTCTGGCCGGCGCTGAACCGGGCTGCCGAGAGGGTGATGCGTGATTCGGGCGTGCGCCGGGAGGAGCTCGCGCGGCCCACCGAGGATGGGGAGGACGAATGACACGGGACGTCCGCCGCATGCCGTCGCCCGACGCGCCCGGATCCGGGTTCGAGGATCTGGAACGCCACGAGGAGCGAGAACGGCGCCGCAAGATCCAGGACGTCGGCCGGCGGCTGGTGCCGCGCCTGGGCCACTACCAGCGCATCCAGTCGATGTACGACGCGTCCAACGAGACGCCCCGCCGGGCGCTGCAGGAGATCGTGGACTGCCTGGCGGGCGTGGAGTCCGAGGAGGACGCGGTCGCCCTGGTGATGGCGGACGTCAACGCGTTCATCAACGGTGTGCGGCTCAAGCTGGACCGCTCCACCACCGACCAGGTGCTGGCCTTCGGCAGGCTGCTGTCGAGCTACGGGCTGGGCGGGATCGTGTTCCTGCAAGGGGTGCGCAAGGAGTCCATCGCCACGTTCTACAAGCTGCTCGACGAGGTGGGCGAGGGCGATGACGCCCGGCCCAAGCTGGCCGAGGCGCTGACCACGCGAGGCATCAACGACCTGGCCCTGATCCCACCCAAGGTGGCCTCCACCAACGCCGATGACGCCGGCCAGGTGGCGTCGTTGCAGCGGCAGAAGTGCGTGGAGACCTATACCACCGGGCTGCTGGCCCTGGGCGTGGGCGGCAAGAAGAGCGCGGCCCCGGACGCGGTGCGCCGCCGCCGCCAGTCCCAGGTGGTGCGCAACCTGATCGAGCTGGGCGAGGAGGACCCGGACAACGTGATGAACCTCGCGTCGATCCGGGACGCGGGTGATCCGTTCAGCAACCACGTGATGGCGACCACCGTGCTGTCGCTGTCCCTGGGCATGAGCCTCGGCCTGAGCCGCAAGCACCTGCTGCGGCTGGGCCTGTGCGCCATGCACGCGGACGTGGGCGAGTCCCACCTGCCCGACGAGCTGGTGGAGAAGACCGAGGATTTCACCGCGGACGAGCGCGCCGAGATGCAGACCCACTCGGTCAAGGGCTTCGCCCACCTGCTGGACAAGTACGGGTTCAACGCACACTCCCTGGAACGGGCGCTGGTCAGCCTGGAGCACCACCTCAGCTTCGACCTCAAGGGCGGCTACCCCGAGGTCAAGCGCAGCGAGCTGCACCTGTTCAGCCGGATGATCGCGATCTGCGACACGTACAACGCGCTGCTGTCGGAGCGGCCCCACCGCTCGGCGTTCACCCCGGACCAGGCCGTGAAGATCCTGGCCCGCGGCTCCGGGTCACGCTTCGATCCCATGCTGTGCAAGGTGTTCCTGCAGTCCGTGGGCACCTACCCGCCGGGATCGCTCGTCGAGCTGAGCACCGGCGAGGTGGCCGTGGTGTTCGGGGCCGGCCGCGGCGACCGGCCCATGGACCGGCCCAAGGTGGTGCTGGTGCAGGACGAACGGGGCAAGGAGGTCCAGCCGCCGCGGCTGGCCGACCTGCACGCGAAGATCCCGGGCCGCCGCGCCTTCAAGCGCTCGATCGTGCGCCCCCTCGATCCCGAGGAGATGGGCATCAACCCGTCGGGGTACCTGTTCCACAAGGAGATGACGGCGGCCGGGGCGGGGTAGGTCGTCAGCACCCGTTGCCCGGGTAGGTGTTTGCCTCGTGGTCGTCGCAGTCCCAGCCCAGGGCCGGATAGGTGGCGTGGTCGTAGGGCCCGGGTTGCCACCAGCCGAAGTAGCCGTCACCGTCGAAGTCCATGTCGCCCGCGGCCGGGCCGCCGTAGCAGCCCATGTCCGACACCGAGCTGTCCGGATCGAGGATCGTCGGGTCGCCCATGTCGATCAACGGTGACGTCACGGCCAGGTGGTAGTCGAAGCCGTCGTTCTGGGGGTCGAGGTCCTGGTACTCCGGGTCCAGGCCCAGGTTGCCGGAGGTACCAACCGGGCTGGCCATGCCGTGCACGTCGCCGCCGGTGTTGGCGAAGAAGTCGCAGTACGTGATGTCCGCGGTCGCGCCCCCGGCCAGCTGGATGCCGCCACCCACGGCAGCCTCGTTATCCGAGACGATGGTGTTCACCGTCTCGAGGTGCCCGGCGTCGAGGAACAGGCCGCCGCCGCCCGAGCCGCTGTTGCCCCAGAACAACCCCTGGGTGATGACGGGATCGACTCCGGAGCCGTACAGACCGCCACCGTCGTGGGTCGACTGGTTGAGCGCGAACAAGACGTGGGTCCAGGTCGACGAGCCCCCGTCGATCCACGCGCCGCCCCCGTCCTCGCCGGCGACGTTCATCAGCAGCCCGACCCCGACCATCTGCAGGCTGGTGCCGCCCGAGGCGTGCAGACCGCCGCCCGATCCGTCCGCCTCGTTGGCCATCCAGTACGACATGGACAGCTCGACCTCGGCGTCCTGCGCGTACAGTCCACCGCCGTGCGGGGCCGTGGTCCCGCTGGGATCGCGGGCCACGTTGGTGTCGAAGCCCACGCCGGTCCCGCTCAGCTGCGCGTCCACCAGGGCCAGGCCGCCGCCGTGGGCACCGGCCTGCCCCTCGCTGAAGGACACGTCGTTCGCCAGCAGGATCGATCCATCGGTCACGTACGCGCCCCCACCCGAGCCGCTCGCGGTGTTGCTGATGAAGTGGACCGCGTCCAGGGTCGGCGAGGCGTTGCCGGTCACGTACAGTCCACCGCCGTCCCCGCTGGCGGAGTTCGCCATCAGCAGCAGCGTGGACAGCGTGGGCGACGCTCCGTCCACGTACAGGCCACCACCGTTGCTGGCCTCGCCGTCGTAGATGGTGAACCCCCGGAGCACGGCGTCGCTACCCTCGGCGCTGGCGAAGGTCACCACCGGGCCGCTCAGGCCGGCCCCGCTGATCGTGGTGGACGTGGGCCCGCTCTCGCTCCGTACCCGGATCTCCAGGCCGCCGAAGTCGATGCGCTCGTTGTACGTACCCGACGCCACGCACACCAGGTCACCGTGGCTCGCGTCCGCGATGGCGTCGCCGATGGTGGCGTACCCCCCCGCGGGTACACGAAGGCCGTCGAGCTGGCCGTCGCAGTCGTTGTCGATGCCGTCGCACTGCTCGACCTGCCCGGGGAACACGTCCGGGTCCGCGTCCGCGCAGTCGGGATCGACGTCACAGGTGGTGTACCCGTCACCGTCGAAGTCACCGACGTTGAGGCCGGGGTCGCTGTCGTCGCAGTCCCCGTCGCACAGGGTGGAACCGTCCAAGTCGTAGTCGATCGGCCCCATGGCCGCGTCCCCGTCGTCGCAGTCTCCGTCGCAGGTGGACCAGCCGTCGCCGTCGAGGTCGCCGTCGGCCAGGGCCGCGTCCCCGTCGTCGCAGTCCCCGTCGCACGACGGCGGGCCAGCCCCGGGCGGGTCCGCCGGGTCCAGGGAGGCGTCGGCGTCGTCACAGTCCCCGTCGCAGGTCGACCACCCGTCCCCGTCCAGGTCCTCCGGGGTCGATGAGGCGTCCGCGTCATCGCAGTCCCCGTCACACGTGGACCAGCCGTCGGAGTCGACGTCACCGAGGTTGAGCGCCTCGTCCTCGTCGTCGCAGTCCCCGTCACACGTCGACCAGCCGTCCACGTCCACGTCATCGAGATTGGCAACCGCGTCATCGTCGTCGCAGTCCCCGTCGCAGGTCGACCACCCGTCCCCGTCCGCGTCCGCCGGCTCGAGGGTGTCGTCCGTGTCGTCGCAGTCTCCCTCACAGGTCGACCAGCCATCCCCGTCCGCGTCCAGCGGGGTCAGGGTGGCGTCGGCGTCGTCGCAGTCCCCGTCGCAG
>CAZXHG010000300.1:0-11288 GCA_964639985.1 uncultured Rickettsiales bacterium | reverse complement strand
CGCGGGCACTCTCACGTGGGGGGCCCGTCGGGAACAACGCTATTCATTTGTCGAGGGGTGGACCGGGGGCTCACGCCGGTTCGGGGCCGAGGAGGTGTTTGTCGGGGGGTGAACCGGGGGTTGGCAGGGCTATTCGTCGCCGGCGGGTTCGTCCTCGGGTTCGGCTTCTTCTTCGGTGGTAGCCTCGGGGGCCTCGTCCTCGGGAGCCTCGTCGTCCTCTTCGTCCGCGGGGCGGACGTAGGCGTCGTTGGGGCGCAGGCGGATGCTCATGTTCACGTCGAGTGTGTACTGCTCCATCATCGAGCGCATCTCGTCCGCGACGTCGAGCTTCTCCAGGTAGTTCTTGAACTCGCGGGCCATCAGGCCGACCAGCTCGTCCTTGGTCCGGGCGGTCAGGTGGGCGACGGACTCGACCACCTCCTTGGGGATCTCCTTGGCCTTGATCTCCCCGGTGCGCTCGCGGATGCCGTCCTTGGTGGTCACCAGCACCTCGGCGCCGCCCCGGACCAGCTTGCGGGCCATGTCCATCAGCCGCGGCTCGTCCCAGTCGCTCTCCTCGCCCTCCCAGCCCGGGTAGTCCTCCTCCTCGGAGCGCCAGCTGCGGCCGGTGTTGCGGGAGCGGGAACCTCGCTTGCGGTCTTTGGAGGCCATGGTCTTCCCTTGTCGTGAGCGTGCAGGGGGCAAGAGGGATTGTACACCCGCGCTCGCAAGTGGTCAGCCGACCCACGATCGGCTACTGTTCCTCCCCCTGGCGCGGAGGCGAAGGACGTGCACAAGCGGTTCGTGATCGAGGGCGTGCTCGCGGTGGGGCTCACCCTGGGCGCGCTGTGGTTCCTGGAGGGCCGCATCGGCATGGGCGGTCCCCGCCCGACGGCCCACCACGAGTGCAGCGGCCAGCGGACCACGATCGCGTCCGTGGGCGACATGCTGCTGGGCGACCGCGCCCAGAAGCGGCTGGACAGGCACGGCTACACCTACCCCTTCACCCGCGTGGCGCCCTTGCTCCAGGCCGACCTGCTGATGGGCAACCTCGAGGCGCCGATCACCACCCATGACGAGCGCTTCATGCCGAGCAAGAAGTGGTCGTACAAGCAGGAGCCGCCCGTCGCCCCTGCGCTGGCCGAGACCGGCTTCGACGTGATGACCCTGGCCAACAACCACACCCTGGACTACGGGCCGACCGGCATGATGGACACGATCCGGCTGCTCGACGCCGAGGGGATCCACGTGATCGGCGGCGGTCGGGACGAGGACTCGGCCCGCGAGGGCCTGGTCGTCGAGCTGAACGGCACCCGCGTCGGCCTGCTGTCGTACATGGAGCCCTACGGCAAGTACCGCCAGGAGCACTGGTTCGCCGAGGGCGAGCAGCCCGGGGCCGCGCTGCTCGACGCCGCCGTGGTCAAGGAGGACATCGCCCGGCTGCGCGAGCAGGCCGACGTGGTCATCGTGCACTGCCACTTCGGCCGCAACTACCGCGACGAGACCAAGTACCAGAAGCGCATGGCCCGCACCGTGATCGACCTCGGCGCCGACGCGGTCAACGGCCACCACCCGCACGTGGCCCAGGGCGTGGAGATCTACAAGGGCAGGCCAATCCTCTACTCGCTGGGCAACTTCACGTTCGGCACCGGTGGCCGCTTCCCCAAGGGGGAGCAGGGCTACGGGCTGATCGCACGCTACGTGCTGTGCGATGGCGCCATCGAGTCCATCGAGCTGGACCTGATCGGCACCAACAACAAGATCGTACGCTTCCGCCCCTCCATCATCGGCGAGGCCGAGGCCCACCGGGTCATGGAGGCGCTGATGGAGCCCTACGAGACGCCGCTCCGCTGGGAGGGCAGCACCGCCATCATCGATCTCGGCGGCCGCCGGGGCTTCCTGGGGGGATGACACGGCCGAGCATCGGTCGACAGAGCGCTGGACTCCGGTTCGATCTGCAGTCCCCAGGCCTCCCCCTCGCACCCACTCCCACCATCCGCCTATTTGGCTGGCGGCGCGCGATTCCCTACACTGTTCGCTGCTGTAGTGGGAGAGGTGCGTGAAGCCCGAGATCATCGCCAGCGGTAGCCGCGCAGGTCCGGACCGGTCCGTGAACCAGGACCGGTGCGCGCACTGGCGCGGTGACGGCCTGGTCATCGCGCTGGTGGCCGACGGCGTCGGCGGCCGCCGCCAGGGGGAGCGCGCGAGCTGGCTGGTGGTGGACACGTTCGTGCAGCACCTGGGTGTGGTCGGCCTGGGCCACCGCCTGGACCGGCTGCGGGACGAACTGCCGCCGGGGCCGGTGGCCGCGGCGACCCACCTCCCTCGTCCGCTACAGTGGATCGAGGCCATGCTGGCCGAGGCCAACGAGCGGATCCTCGATGAGTCGGCGGGGCCGGATCGAAAGGGATCGGCGAACATGGCCACCACCGCCGTGGTGGCGGTCATCGACCGCCGTGAGCGGAGCTGCCACATCTGCCACCTCGGCGACAGCCGGGCCTACATGTACGCCGGGGGCGGGTACTCCCTGCTGACACGCGACCACGTGGAGTACGACAGCGGTGGGCCCGGCGGCAGGGCGGCGGTGACCCGGGCCCTGGGCGCACACCTGGTGCTGCCCCTGGAGATCACACCCCTGTCCCGCAGCGGATACCCGTTCGCGCCCGGGGATGTGCTCGTGCTTTGCACGGACGGCCTGTCGGGCGTGGTCCCCGACGACCACGTGGCAGGCGTGCTGGCAGACTGCAGCGAGGACCTGGCCTCGGGCTCGGAGCAGCTGCTGCTGGAGGTCGAGCGCCGCGCCGGCGCCGACGACGCCACCTGGGTCCTCGTCATGCCAATCGCGTCCAGCGGCGAGGGACGGACGGCCCTGGACAGCCTCGAGCTGGGGACGATCCCGCCGCCTCCGAGCTCGCGGGCCGAGCTGACGCCCTCCCAGCCGATACGGACGCCGACCACCGAGGGGCCCAACCTCGCCGACTCCGCCGAACTGGATCCAGTCACCGACACCGATCCCGTGGTCTGGACGCCCGAGGTCGCGGCCTCGCTGCCGATGCACCCACCCGTTCCTCCGGCGCCGGCCCGCCCCGCCGCGGAGAGGGCCACGACCCGGTCTGTGCCGGGATCCGCCGTTGTGCCGGATCCGCCAGGATCCGAGTCCAGACCGCAGCCACCGCGGAAGCCAGCGCAGAAGCCGGAGCCATCGCCGAAGCCGAGGCCGAGGCCGAAGCCGAAGCCGAAGCCGAAGCCGAAGTCGAAGCCGGCGCTGAAGCCAGCGCCGCGGCCGGCGCCGAAGCCGAGGCCAGCACCGAAGCCGAAGCCGAAGCCGAAGCCGAGGCCGAAGCCGAAGCCGGAGCCGGCGCGCGTTCGGGATCCCGAGCCATCCGATGCGCCGACGCTGCCGGGCATCAGCCGCCCGCAGCCTCCACCGCGCCCCCCGGAGCGACCCACGCCGCGCCCGTCGGCGTCGCTCAAGCCGGCCACATCGCCACTGCCCAAGGCGATCGAGACGTCGGACGCCCTCGACACGCTGCGGCCCACCGATCCCGTGCTGCCGGCCCAGACCGAGGACGCGGCGCCCCTGCCCCGCTCGATGGCCGCCCCACCGGCGCCGCCACCCGAGGCCGCAACTGGCCCGCCGGCGGGCATGCCCGCCGACCTGCCGCTGGTCCCCGAGGCGCTACCGGAGCCGGAGCCGGAGCCGGAGCCGGAGCCGGAGCCGGAGCCGGAGCCGAAGCCGGAGCCGGAGCCGGAGCCGAAGCCGAAGCCGGAGCCGAAACCACCTCGGAAGAAACCCGTGCCCACCGGGCGATCCGGGCCGCGCAAGGAACGCCGTTCGGGCAAGGGGAAGGGCCTGCTCGTGGTCGCCGCCCTGGGACTCGTGGGCGTGGTGCTGGCGGGCATCGCCGTGGTGGTGATCCTGCTGGTGATCCGCGGCCAGGGTGATCGGGGCGGAGCAGGTGCTGGCACGCCGGTCGCCGACCAGGCAGTCCCGTTCGACGGCACGCCCACCTGGATCGACGTGGTCGACGACAGCTACGTGGTCGGCCACGACGTGCCCTGCCCCCACGGCGTGGCGTGCCTGCTCGACGCGGGCCTGCAGGACTCCTCCCTGGCCGGGCGCGTCGCCGGCCAGCCTGCCGGCACCGGCGCTCGCCGCAAGCTCGACACCTACCTCGAGTGTGCGCGGTTCCTCGAGGACGCGGGCACGGCCTTGTCCTACTGGGCCCCCGCGGGCGTGCATGCCGAGCCCACGTCCTGCCTGGGTCTGTTCCCCGACGACCGCCCCTGGACCACCGGGCTGACTGGCACCCCCGAGCCCCTGAGCCTGCCCGGTTCCCGCGGCTCGTCCAGCGGTCCATACCGCATGTCGACCTTCGCCCGCGACATCGCGTCGGCCGTGTCCGAGGGCAGCCGCGCGTGGTTCCTGCTTACCGCGCGAGGCGGAACCGAGTTCCCGGATCCGCTGGCTGCGACCTACCGCAACCGGCTGCAGTCCTCCATCGAGTTGGCCCTGGCGGCCAGCTCCCTGACGGACATCGACAAGCTGCCCGAGGCCGTGGACGTGGTGCTCGCCACGGAGGAGCGCATCGTGGTGCGGCTGCCGTCCGACCCGCTGGTGGCCTTCGACGGCAGCGGCGCGTTCAGCATGGGCAGCGGCTTTCGCCGCGAGCTCGACGCGCTGGACGACCTGGCCGTGCGCCACGCGCGCGTCGATCTGGAGCTGTGCGTGGTGGCCCAGTCCGAGCCGGACAGGGCCCACCCGGACCCGGACGGCTGGAACCGCGCCCGCCTGGACTACCTGGACGAGGCCATCGGTGAGGCGGGCCACCGCTCGCGCCTGGCGGCCTGTACCCAGGCGGAGCTACCGTTCCAGACCCGGGCGCTCGACGAGGGCGACCCCTGCGCCGGCTACCTCGAACCCCTCACCCGCCAGGCCCTGCTGATCATCCGCGCCGACTGAGGCGCAGCCGCTCCTCGAGCTCGTCGAGCAACTCCTCGTACAGCTTCACGTACCCACAGCTCGCCGGGATGATGCGCCCCTCGCGGACCACCGCCGGGGTGACCTGGTGGCAGTGGGGCTCGACCTCGAAGCGGCGGTCGTAGGCCGCGCACAGGTTGTCTTCGGTGAGCTGATCGCAGGGGATGTCGTGGTACAGGACGGTGCCGTCCTCCTGGGGCTCCTTCTCGAAGCAGCAGCGCCCACAGCGGCGACAGACCTCCTCCCACTGGCCGAGGGTGAAGGTGCGGTCCACCAGCCGCAGGGTGGTCTGCGCCACGGCTCAGCCCCCGGCGACAGCCAGCGGCGTGATCCACAGTCGCCGGCTACGGGGGCCGTCGAACTCGGCCAGGAACAGGGTCTGCCAGCGGCCCAGGCGCAGGCGCCCGCCCTCGACCGGGACAACCACGGACGGGCCGACGAGCGAGACGAGCACGTGGGCGTCGCTGTTGCCCTCGAGGTGGCGGAAGTCCGGTTCGCTGCGGGGCACGAGCCGGCCCAGGAAGCGGGAGATGTCGCCGCGCACGTCCGGATCCGCCCCCTCGTTGATGGTGGGGGCGCAGGTGGTGTGGGGCGAGTAGATCAGCACCGCGCCGTCCTCCAGGCCGAGGTCGGTCACGGCGCCCTGCACGAGCCGGGTCACCTCGACCAGTTCGGCCTGCTGCGATGTGCTCACGTCGATGGTCTTCATGGTGCGCGCATTGTACTGCGCCCCGCAGCCGGCGTCCTTGCCAAGGGGGGGCAGCTTTGCTACACGAATCGGGCGCCTCGCGCGCCCGTTCCAGTTGCTAGGAGACGCCATGAGCGCTGACAAGCCCGCTGCGCCGCGCACCTCGGTCACGATCGCGCTGGCCGCGCCGTACCTGCTGGTGCTGGCGTTCTACGCGTCGGTCTCCCGTCGGCTGCTGATCCCCGGCCTGCTGGTCTGCGCCCTGACCGCCGTGGTCCAGCACCGGATCCACCGCGCCAGCCTGTGGCGCTTCCCGGCTGGCTGGCTGGTGTCGTGGCTGCTGTTCGTGCCCTGCGCCTACCTGTACGTGTACGAGCGGGTCGCGGTGGTGCTCCTGGTCGCGGCGCCGCTCGCGCTGGTGCTGGTCGGTCACCTGGCGACCCGGGGCGGGCTGGGCCGCTGGCTGGCGCCGCGGCCGATGATCACGGCCCTGGTGTTCCTGCTGCTCACGGCCAGCAGCCTGATGGGCCTGACGGGCCGCATCGGCCTGCCCCCGGTCACGGACGACATGCTGTTCGGCCTGTACGAGGCGCCGCCCGCGCTGCGGCTCAACCAGCAGGAGATGGACAGCGCCGTGTCCGTCGTGGAGACGGCCATCCGGGAGTACCAGCGCGACGGCGAGACGGCCGTGCCCGCGTCGATCGAGGCGGACGCCCGCTCGCTGCCCCACGCCCTGCGCGAGACCCGTCACGAGGAGGTCTGGGTCAGCCTGTGGCTCGATCGGCGCTCGCACATCCGCGGCCGGGCCTCGGGCGGCAAGCTGTTCGAGGACCTGGCCCGCGCCACGGACCAGGCCCTTGACGGGACCCGCCGGCACGCGGCCTGGGTGAACGGCGCGGACCGGGTGCGGGTCCAGATCGACCTCGCCGACCGGCCCGTGCGGCTGCAGCGCCGTGTCGTGCACCACGGGGTGGTCCGGATCGTGGAGCTGTGCTGGAGGCTGTTCGCGCCGCGGTACCACGCCAAGGTGATGAAGAAGGCGCCCGACACGTTCGCCGAGCGCGCCTACCTCAACCAGCTGTTCTACGAGGTGGAGCCCGGCGTGGACGGGCTGACCCTGCGCGCCGGGGACAAGAGCGGCACGGTGTTGCCCGGCGACGCGGTCACCCGGGGCTGGCTCACGCCGCGGGTGCGGGGCCGCTCGGGCAAGCTCGAGACGATCATGCGCAACCTGTGCCGCGAGGCGCGCGGCTCGCGCGACCTCTGGTCCCAACGCGACACCGAGCTGTTCAAGTTCCGCGCCTACAGCTTCGGTCGGCCCGTGCCGGGCAGAGAGGTCCTGGAGTACTACCGGGGCAACGTGCTCATCGAGGACGTGGACAGCCACGCCATCGTGGGCGGCATCGAGGAGGCGGGCCGCTGGCTGCTCGACACGGTCAAGCCGGACGGCACCTTCGACTACGAGTACTACCCGAACACCGACTCGGGCTCCAAGGGCTACAACATCGTGCGCCACGCCGGGTGCGTGTACGGCCTGTTCCACATGTACAACCTCGCCCTGGTGGAGCCCGAACTGCGCGACGGCGCCAGCGAGTACCTGGAGGCCGGGATCCGCGCGATGGACTGGGTCTACGACAACCTCGACGCCCCGCGCAACGCCGAGGATCCGGACCTGGTCGCGCTGATCGACGAGAAGGGGCGCGCCAGCAGCGGGGCCACGGCGCTGACCCTGTTGAGCCTGCTGGAGCGGCCCGCCACCGACCAGGTGAGTCACCCGGTGCTGGCCGGACGGCTGACGCGGGAGGACGACCAGCGGGTGGTCGAGGGCCTCGGCGCCTTCCTGCTGTTCATGATCGACGAGCAGGGTCGGGTGTTCAAGAACCACCGGGACCGCTACCGACCGTGCAAGGGCAGGGACGGCGAGGTGCTCGAGGAGGTGACGGAGTTCCCCCGCCAGTACTGTGACGGCGAGAAGGAGCCACTGTACTACCCGGGCGAGAGCATGCTGGCGCTGGTACGGCTGCACGTGCAGACCGGCGACGAGCGCTGGCTGGAGGGCGCGCGTCGGGTGGCCGACTGGCAGGTGGACCGCTACTACGCGCGCCGGCCCCGCCCCAACCCGGATCACTGGGTGATGCAGGCGCTGTGGGTGCTGTACCAGGTCACCGAGGACGAGGCCTACGCCCGCGCCGCCCTGGACATGGGCGACCAGCACGCGTCCGAGCAGTTCCCGCCCCACTGGCCACCGTTCCGCGACTACTTCGGCAGCTACCGGCGGTTCGACGACGTTCCCCGCACCACCCGCGCCTGCTCCCGCTCGGAGGCCATGGGCGGCGTCGTGCACACGGCGTGGAAGATCGGCGTGGATCCGACCCCGTACGAGGACGCGCTGCTGCGCGCGGCCGACCACCTGCTGGAGAACCAGTGGCGTCCGGCCAACAGCTGGTTCCTGCCCAACCCGGACAAGGCGCGCGGCGCCATCCGGATGGGGCTGGTGGACAACCACTGCCGCATCGACAACAACCAGCACGCGGTGGTCGGCCTGCACCGGGCCCTGGAGGTGGCGCGCAAGCGCGAGGGGATCCCGATGCCCACCGACGAGGTGCTGCCGCCCCAGCCCACCGAGGCTGAGATCCGAGCCTGCCGTGGGCGCTTCGGCGAGCCGGTGGACGAGCCCGCACACGACGATCCCGAGGAGGGCGCGGGCGAGTGAGCAGGCCGATCGCTGCCGCGTCCGTGGCCATCGCGCTGCTGCTCGCAGCGGCCTCGTGCCGGACGCCCGGCTCGCTGCCCTCCCCTCCCCCGACCGTGTCGTCCGCGGACGAGGCCGCCGCACCGGCGGACGGCCCCCTGACCCAGGCCTCCCCACCCCAGCGGGCCAACCGGCTCCTCGAGGGCAGCATCCCCCTGCTGTCCACGGACATGACCGAGGCGGACCTGTCCGAGGTGGCGGCGCCGCCCACGCTGGTGCTGTACTTCTCCACGACCTGCCCCCACTGCTGGAACGTGGCCGACGAGTTCCAGCGCAGCTGTGAACGCCTCGCCACGCAGGGTGTGCAGTGCCTGGGCGTGGTGAGCGCCCGCTCCAGCCTCGGCGCGATCCGGGACTTCGCGGCACAGACCGGCCTGTCCAGCCCCCTGTACCTCGACTACGCCGGCCAGTTCCGCGACAGCTACCGCATGGAGTCCACGCCGAGCGGGGTGTACTTCGGCGAGGGCGGCGACGTGACCTTCGTGGCCGCGCCGTACTACCGCGGCGCCTCCCTGGCCGTGGAGGTGGCCGTGGCCGAGGAACGGGGCATGGACCCGGCCACGGTGTGGCAGACCGGCCGCTGGTACGGCGCCCGGGCCTGCGGCAAGTGCCACGAACGGGAGTACAACTCCTGGCTGCTGTCGTCCCACTCGGTGACCACGGTGCGGCTGCCCGGTGAGACGCACCTGGACCCCGAGTGCCTCCGATGCCACGCCACCGGCAGCGGCTCGGACGGCGGCTTCGTCGACCTGGTGACCACCGGCCACCTGCGGGACGTGGGCTGCGAGGCGTGCCACGGTCCAGCGGGCGGACACACGCCGGCCGGGGTGATGCCGATCGACCCCACGACCTCCTGCGTGGGGTGCCACGACCCGGACCACGCCCTGTCCCTGGACGTCCTGGCCATGGTCGAGCGACTGGATCACGGCCGGTCCGAGCGGCTGGCGCGGGAGCGCTGGGAGCTGCACCGGCTGCAGCTCGCCGAGGGCCAGCACGAGCGTATCGGGCTGCGGTTCCCCCTTGGTGAGTGCGTGGACGAGCCGGCCGCCTGTGCACAGTGCCACCCGGACCAGGTCGCCGCATGGCAGGCGGGACCGCACGGCCGGGCCATGGACACGCTGTTCGCCGAGGGCTCGCAGAAGGACGAGGCCTGCCTGGCCTGCCACGCGCCGGAGTCGCCATGCGCGCAGCCCAAGAAGCTGGCCGAGCGGGGGATCGGCTGTGCAGCCTGTCACGGGCCAGCCGGGGAGCACGCGGTGGATGGCACCGCCGCGGTGGTGGGGCTGCGGGGGGCGAGTGCGGAGCACTGCGTGGTGGAGCCGGTGTGCCGGCGGTGCCATACGGCCACGCGGGACGAGGGGTGGGAGCTGGGGATCCGGATGGCGGGAGTGCACCCGGTGCCGTGATCCCGATCAGGGGAAGACGGTACGGAGGGCGTCGACCACGCGGTCGGTCTGGGCGCGGACCAGGATCGACTGTTCGAGGTGCAGGAAGGTGCCGCTGGCCGAGGCGGGCGCCACCAGGCAGGGGAAGCCGGCGCCGTTGACCAGGCGGCCCTGTACGTCGAACTCGCCGCAGTAGCGCTCGTCCACCACCGCGCCGGTGTAGTCGTTGCACGAGGTCACGGTCTCCTCGTGGAACTCGGCCATCAGCGCCGCGCCGAGCAGGGCGACGGCCGAGTCGTCCTCGGCCGCGCCCGTCAGACCATCCGAGACGCTGATGCCGTCGGCGTCCATGCCGTGGATCGACACGAACCAGTCCCCGGGCCAGGTCTCGAACAGGGCCTCGTGGGCGGCGTGGTAGATGCTGTCCACGGCGTGGGCCATGTCCGACTCCCGGTACGGCTCGTCCGCGCCCGCGCACACGGCCGTCTCCCCCTCGCACCCCGAACCCGCGGTGTTGGCACAGCGGTGGGTCCCGGTGATCACCAGGGCCCGCGCGCCCACGCTGTCGAACAGCTCCACGCCCTGGCTCAGCGTGCCCAGCTCGTGGAACGCGTGCGGCACGCCGAAGACCACGGGCTCGGGCTCGAGGAAGCGCCACACGACCAGCGCCTGGCCGAGGCCAGTCTCCAGGGGGACCCACGCGACCAGGCCGATCTCGTCGTCCACACCGCGGCAGACCTGGTAGCCGGTGTCCTCCAGCGCGGCCACGGCCCCGTCCGCGTCCCAGCCGAATGCCGCGCCGAACGAGGCGCGCAGCCCGTCGAGCATCTCGGTGGACGGCAGCGCGTACCCGTCGCTGTCCGGCCCGGGGGCGTCGATCAGCCCGGGCTCGAGCGCCTCGTGGATGCTGCCCGCGCAGGGCGGCAAGAAGGGAACCAGCGCGGACTCCACCGACGCCTCGGTGT
Source organism: uncultured Rickettsiales bacterium (assembly GCA_964639985.1). GTDB lineage: Bacteria > Myxococcota_A > UBA796 > UBA9615 > CAYRNR01 > CAZXHG01. Next base: position 538 of record CAZXHG010000300.1, on the reverse strand, counting down.
ACAGCACGGTGTCGTCGTCATCGGCCACGGCGCTGTCGTCGTCGTCGGTCGTGTCGTCGTCGGTGACCGCGCTGTCATCGTCCCGGGGGTCGGGATCACAGTCGCAGGCCGCCCCCTGGAGCCACGCCAGCGGAGCGAGCAGGAGGACCAGGAGCAGCGGGCGGAGGGTCGCCATCGGCAGAGACTATCGCCGGGTTGGGGCGGGAATGCCAGTGCGCTGCGGAGGTGTCGGGTCCGTCGCAGCGCTCCTTGACCCGACGGGGCGGCCCACCGCCTACGGGCGGCGGCGGAGGCAGAGGCAGGCGAGGGCGAGCAGCACGAGGGCCCAGGGGGCAGGCGACGGGGTGCCCGAGGCGTGGCACTCGCAGTCCGTGCCCGGATCGATGCTGGTGTCGTCGTCGCCGTAGGGGACGTCGTCGGTGGTGTCGTCGTCGCCCGTGTCGTCGTCGCCCGAGTCGTCGTCGCCGGAGTCGTCGTCGCCGGTGTCGTCGTCCGCGGAGTCGTCGTCGCCCGAGTCGTCGTAGACGGAGGCGGAGTG
>CAZXHG010000299.1:0-11298 GCA_964639985.1 uncultured Rickettsiales bacterium | reverse complement strand
ACCCCCATCGCCGGTATGGTCACCGAGATGGTCGCCGAGAAGAACGACACGGTCGACGAGAACCAGCTTTTGATGGTGATCACGCCGGACGAGTAGGGCGGCTCCGGTTCACCCCGCCAGGCTGGCGGCCATCCACGCACACAACATCAGGACCGACATGCCGGTGGCGGTCCACCACAGCACGTCGTGGTGCCGGGACATGGGCTCGGCCGGGTGGATCTCGAACGCGGGATTCGTGTCGATGATCGGGTCGGGGATTCCCAACTCCTTGATGTCCATGCCTCCGCCTCTCCTTCACCTGGAAAGACGCGACATGGGCGCGATCCGGGACATCGGCTTCTTCCCGGCTACCACGTCTCGAGCTGGTAGTCCCCCGTCTCCCAGGAGCCGGCCGAGGTGGCGATGATGGTGTACACGCCGCCCACCGGGATCTCGTACTCGATCAGCGCGTCGTCGTTGTCCGCGGCGGCGCTGTTGTCGTCCTGGGCCACGACCTGGCAGCTGGGATCGAGCAGGTACAGGTAAGGATCGAGCCCCCACTCCCAGTCCCACATGGCGATGGTGACGAGGTCGCCGGCCACGGCCAGGAACTCCACGTCGTCGTAGTAGTGGTTGTTGCCCGCCACGTCGCCCGAGGCATCGTCCCAGTCGATGGAGTACTCCTGCAGCTGGGGCACCTCGATGACGTTGGGATCGCCGTAGCAGTTCTCGCCCAGGTTCAGATCGTCGGACCCGTCGCAATCGGAGTCGACGCCGTCGCCGTTGGTCTCCGTGGCGCCGGGATGTACGTCCGGGTCGTCGTCGTCGCAGTCCTCGCAGGTGTCGAAGCCGTCGCCGTCCTCGTCGTCGACCTCGGTGCCGTCACAGTCGTGGTCCACGCCGTCGCACTGCTCCTCGGCGTCCGGGTGGATGGCGTCGTCGTGGTCGTCGCAGTCCTCTCCCCCGGCCTCGGTCGCAGCGTGCCCGTCACCGTCCACGTCGACCAGGTCCCCGTCCGCACAGTCGTTGTCGATGCCGTCGTACGGCACCTCCTCGGCGTCCGGGTGCACCGCGTCGTCGCCGTCGTCGCAGTCACCGTCCCCCACGGTCCAGCCATCCCCGTCCGCGTCCACGTCGTCGGCTGTGTCGTCGTCGTCGGTCGCGTCGTCGTCACCCGCACCCGGGGGGCCCACCGACACCAGCGCGTCGCCGCACCCCAGCAGGCTGGTCGCCAGCCACAGGGTCAGCATCAGCACCGAGACGCTGGTGGCTGCCCACCACAACAGGTCCTGGGTGCGATCCACGGGCTTCTCGGGGATGGTCTCGAAGATCGGGTCGTTGCCGTTGGTCGGGATCTCGTCGCGGTTCATGCTCGCCTCACTCTCAAGAGAGTGACTCCACTGGAGCACGAGCTGGGACATCAATCACCACCGGTTGCGGATCGTGTAGGTCACCGTGGTCTCGCCGTGGGCCGGCACGGCCACGTCGAAGGTCAACGTGTTGTTGTCGCGCTTGTTCGACTCGTGGCTGGCCTTGCGTACCGACCAGTCGCCCCAGGCGTAGGGGTGCTGCAGCAGCTCGACCACCACGTCGTCGTCCTTGTGGTTGCGCACCACGACCTCGTAGGACACGTCGTAGATCGACCAGGAGATCTCCCGCTGCCGGGTCATCCTCCACTCGCCCACGATGTCGAACGCCTCGCCCACGCGCAGCTCCACGGTCTCGTCCTCGGGCGTATGCTCGATGCGGCTCTCCCCCACCAGCTCGGACGCGCCGTCGGTGTCCTGCTTGTACACGCGCACGATACCCATCGGCAGGGGCACGCCCAGGTTCTGCTCGGCACCGTTGACCACCTTCACGTTCACCGCCGGGTGCCTCGTCACCGTGGTCCCGTACCAGTAGCCGTCGTACTCCAGCCGGTAGGTGATCTCCGCGGGCACGTCCTCGGCGGTCATGAACTCCACCTGCTTGGTCTCGTGGGAGCGCAGGGTCACCGGCCGCGGCATCTCGTACAGGTGGTAGTCGAAGAAGTCCCGCTGGCGCGGGCCCGCGGCCTCGGCCTCCGCGCTCCGCCGCGCCTTGGAGGCGTCCATCATGTCGGCCGCGCTCGCGTCCGGCACCGGCACCATGTTCACGTCGCCCGCCACCAGCTTGAGGTGTGCGTCGTGGAACGTGGCCTCGCTGTCGTTGGTCACCGACACCCAGCCGGACACGTCCACGAGGTCGTCGCGTTCCCCGAGTCGCACGATGTAGTCCGCGTTCCAGCCGAACCCGCCGGTGAGATACGTCACGGTCAGCTCCTGATCCCCGCCCTGATCCGCGTCCAGGGACCACAGCAGGCTCGGCTTGCTGGCCAGCCCCTCGGGCAGCTGGGGGAAGGACACGTCGCGCACCTGGTCCAGCCGCAGCACGGTCACCCCGCCGTCGGCGTCCTCCAGGATCACGTCCCGAGCGCCCGACAGCAGCACGCCCGCGTGCACCTCCCCCGACTCGGTGGTCACCTGCACCGACTCGCCCAGGTACCGCTGCAGCAGCCTGTCCGTGGACACCAGGTCGTACTCGAAGTTCTGCTCCCGCACGTGCACACCGCCGTCCGCGGCGTTCACGTGCACCGACCCGGGGATGATCCCGGACGTCACGTCGTCGAATCGCACCGCGTTGGTGCCCTCGTCGAGGGGGAACCGCCGCGTGTCCTTCACCAGCGCGCGCCCACCGCGGGTGGCCGCCCCGTTGTACACCGTCACCGCCGAGGCGACGGGGACCGGCTCCAGCGGAGCCTCCTCCACCTCCTCGACCGCGGTGTCACACGAAATCGCGAACAAGCCCAGCAACACGACCGTCAACAGCTCTCTCATCCTGTCCTCCCTACCAGCGGTTTCGCACGGTGTAGGTCAGCGTGGTCTCGCCGTCGGCCGGCACCTCGACCTCGAAGCGCAGCGTGTTGTTGTCGGCACGCTCGTGGTCGTGGCTGGCCCGCCGCACGCTCCACTGCCCCCAGTGGTAGGGGTGGTGCACCAGCGACACGGTGACGGCCTCGGGCTTGTGGTTGCGCACCACGGCCTCGTAGTCGAAGTCGTCGGTCCAGTCGCTGATCCGCCGGTGCTTCAGCTGCTTCCACTCGCCCACGATGTCGAAGGCGTTGCCCACGGTCAGGGTCACCTCCTCGTCCCGCGGCGTGTGGTCGATGACGCTCTCGCCCACCAGCTCGGATGCGCCGTCCACGTCCCGCTTGTACACGCGCATCGTGCCCGCGGGCAGGGGTACGCCCAGGCCGCCGTCCGCACCGTTGAGCAGCTCCACGCTGACCGTGGGGTGGCGGGTGACCGTGTCGCCGTACCAGTACCCGTCGAACGACAGCTCGTAGGTGACGTCCGCGGGCACGGCGGCCGCGTCCACGAACTCCACCTGCTTGGTCTCGCTGGCGCGCAGGGTCACCGGCCGCGGCAGCTCGTACAGGTGGTAGTCGAAGAACGCCCGCTCCACCGGCGCGTACCCGCCCCCGCCGCGGCCGTAGCCCAGCGTGCCCAGCACCTCGGACTGGGCCATGACCAGCTCCTCGACCGGGACCATACCCACGTCGCCGGCCACCAGCTTGAGCTTCGCGCCGTCGAACCCAGCCTCGGTGTGGTTGTCCACCGACACCCACCCGGACAGGTCCACCGCGTCCTCGGTGTCGGACAGCTGCACGATGTAGTCGGCCTTCCAGCCGAAGCCCGTGGTCAGGTAGGTGACCGTCAGGTCCTGCTGACCGGTCGCGGTCGCCTCCATGGCCCACAGCAGGCTGGGCCGCGAGGCCAGGCCCTCGGGCAGCTCGGGGAACGCGTAGTCCCGGATCTGGCCCAGCCGCAGCACGGTCACGCCGCCGTCCGCGGTCTCCAGGATCACGTCACCGGACGCGGCCAGTAGCCGACCGTCGTGCACCTCGCCCGACTCGGTGGTCACGCGCACCGTCTCGCCGAGGTAGCGCTGCAGCAGCCTGTCCGTGGACACCAGGTCGTACTCGAAGTTCTGCTCGACCACGGCCACCTCGGCCCCGTCGGGCGACTCCACGTGTACCGATCCAGGGATGATCCCGGAGGTGACCTCGTCGAAGCGCACCGTGTTGGCCCCCGCATCCAGGTCGAAGCCGCGCGTGTCCTTCACCAGCGCGCGACCACCGTTGTAGACGGTCAGCGCCACCGCGGACCGCTCCGGGCCGACAGAGGTCGGGGGTTCGACCGGCGCTGTCGGCGCGCACGCCGGCACCAGTCCCAGCAGGACGACGAGACACAGCTTGTGGTTCATGGACCTCTCCCAGGCGCTGAGGGCCCGACACGCGGATCGGACCGGGTATTCCAGGCGCTTCTGGAAGGCTTCGACAGCCTGGCGCTGGAAAGGTTCCCGCTACTCGGGCTCGAGCACCACCACCCCCTCGGTGTGGTGGGTCTGGGGGAACAGGTCGAACAGCTCCCACGTCCGAACCGCGTAGCCGTGCTGGACCAGCATGCCCACGTCGCGGGCCTGGGTGACCGGGTCGCAGCCGACGTACACGACCCGCTTCGGCCGGAGCTTCACCAGCAGCGGCATCAGCTCGCGCGCGCCGGTGCGCGGGGGATCGAGCAGGACCACGTCGGGGTCGACGCCGGGCAGGCGGCCGGCGAGGCGGCCGTCCACGCGCGCCTGGTGGAAGGCGCCTTCGTCCAGGTCCTGGAGCCTGGCGGCCTCGCGGGCGCCGTCCACGGCCTCGGTGGCGAGCTCCACGCCCGCGCCCCGCAGGCCCGCGGCCAGCAGGGGCAGCGTGAAGTTGCCCGCCCCGCAGTACAGGTCCCAGAAGTCGCCGGGATCGCCCTCACCGACCCGCTCGACCACGCGGCGGATCAGGGCGCGGTTGGCCGTGGCGTTGGCCTGGGTGAAGGTGAGCGGTCCGGCCAGCACGAAGCGATCGTCGCCGAGGTCGTAGCGCAGCCGCAGCGGCCCGTGCAGCAGGCGCCCACCCACCCACAGGGCGGCGCCCACATCGGCCAGCGGCTGCAGCGCGGCGCGCAGGTCGGCCGATGGCCACGCCTTGCGCTTGCGAGGGAACAGGTGCACGGCGAACGGAACCCGGTCGTCGCCGGTGCGCAGCTCCACGCCGGAGACCTGGCCGCCGAAATCCCGACCCAGGGGGGCGGTGGCCACCTGCAGCGTGCGCAGGGCCTGGTCGACGGCGTCCTGGGCCACGGCACAGCGGTCGATCTCGACCACGTCGTGGGTGGCGCGCGCGAAGTAGCCGATGCGGCCAGCGTGGTCCACGTGCAGGCGGACGCGGTGACGGTAGCCGAGGGGTGGGGACGCCTCGGTGATGGTAGGTGGTTCGTCCAGGCCCACGCCCGCCTGACGGCGGGCCGCCACGGCCGCGATCTGGCGCCGGGCGTCGTGCTGCACGTGCGGGGCCAGGTGCATCCAGTCACACCCGCCGCAGCGATCGGCCCACGCGCAGGGTGGGTCGACCCGGTCGGGGGAGCGCTCGAACACCTCGGCCACCTCGCCCTCGGCCACGCCGGCGCGGCGTCGCGTGATCACCACCCGGACCCGCTCGCCCGGCGCGGCGCCCGCGGCGAACAGGGGCGTGCCGTCCGCCAGTCGGCAGAAGCAGCGCCCACCGGCGGCCAGCTCGCCCGCGGTCACGTCCGCGGTCTCGACCGTGATCGAGTCCGGGCTCATCGAGGGGCGTCCTCGTCGCGCAGGACCACGCCGTGGACCAGCGTGTCGGGGAGGGGGACGGGCTCCAGCCCCAGGGGCTCGTCCAGGCCCAGTTCGGCGGAGTACACGGCCAGCCGCCGGGCGAACTCCTCGGCGTCCACCTTCTTCGACATGCAGCCCAGCAGCACGATGTTGCCGTCGTTGGGCGTGTCGAGCCGCAGCACCACCGGGAATGCCTCGTCGAAGGTGCGCATCATGGACAGCAGGGTCCGGCCGCTCTCGGCCACCATGTTGGCCATCACCACGCCGCCGGGGGCCAGCCGATCCTGGACCTCGCGGTAGAACTCCACGGTGGTCAGGTGGTACGGCGCGTCGCCGTGACCGTAGGCGTCCAGCAGCACCACGTCGTAGCGGTGGGGGGTCTCCTGGACCCACTGCCGACCGTCCATCAGGTGGATGGGCAGCAGCGGGGAGTACTGGAAGCCGAAGTAGGCGAAGGCCACCGCGGCCACCACCGGGTCGATCTCCACCGAGTCGATGGGCATGTCCGGCAGCAGTCCGTGCCAGTAGCGGGTCACGGCGCCGCCGCCGAACCCGATCACCAGGCCCCGCTGTCGCTGCTGCGCCAGGGCCAGCCCGCCCAGGGTCAGCGGGATGTACTCCAGCTGCGGCATGGCCGGATCGCGCATGTCGATGCCGGTCTGGTCATCGCCGTTGGGATTGCCGAAGCGCAGGAACCGCACGGATCCCACCTCGACCACGAACACCCGCTCGAACGGGGACAGCTGCTCGTACAGCACCTGGCCGGCGCCCGCCGGGGTCTCCTGGGCCGTGGCGGTCCAGCCCAGCAGCAGCAGCGCCAGCGTGGCCAGGGCGGGGGTGACCGACCTCATGCCTGCTCGTACTCCGCGCTCTCGAACAGTCCGTAGCGCTTCAGCGTCACCCGGGGCCGCTCCTCGTACCCGAGCATCCGGTGGACCCACAGCGCGGGCACGTTGTCGGCCGCGAAGTAGCCGTAGGCCCGGTGATACCCGCGCCCGGCGAGTCGGTGCAGGGCGCACAGCAGGAACGAGGTGGAGATGGCCTTGCCCCGCTCGTCGGGCACCACGTACATGTCGAACATGTACACCCCGTGGTCGCCGAGCTGGAAGCCGAAGAAGTCCACGTGCGGGTGCACGTACGGAACGCGCGAGCGCCCGGGCGCCGCCACCCACACGTCGCCGATCACCTGGTCGTCCTTGACCACCGCGAACGCGCTCCAGCCGCGGTCGAAGAATGCGCGCGCGCGCAGCGCTCGGCTGGCCAGCGGGTAGCGCCAGGCCGGGTCGAGGTCGTCGGGGGTGTCGATCTCGACGAATGCCGGGTCCCCGGACGAGAAGTCCTCCTTCATGGGCCGCAGGGTATGCAGGTCCTTCATGCACGGCACGGACACCTCGGTCTTTATCAGGCCCAGGTCCACGGCCGAGCGCCACCCCGACTCCCGCCAGTGCTCGGCGAACTGCAGCTGCTTGATCCTCAGCGTGCGAAGCACGAACCGCTCTCCTCTCCCAGCAGGTGCGACGGATTCTCCCCGGCGATGGTTGCCAGCGCCGCGGTCACGTCCTGCCCGGCCAGCTCCAGCGCCCGCACCAGGCCGACCATGGCCTGCCATGGCGCAAAGTACAGCGCGTCGCTGCCGAACACCACCCGCTCGGGCTGCACCCGGCGCAGCAGCTCCACGAGCACCGGCTGCATCAGGCCCGAGGTATCCACCCGCAGGTGGCCGTGACGCTCGAGCAGGGCCGCCATGGCGGGCAGCACGTCCTGCACCGCGTCGGCCTCGTCCACGTCGAAGGCGCCCGCGTGGGCGATCACCACGGGCCGGTCCGTGCACGACCAGTCCACGTCGGTCCACCGGTCCAGCGCACCCCAGCCGGCGCCCGACGGATCCGGGGCGTTGCGGCTCATGCCGCCGTGCACCACCGCGGTCAGCCCGTACCGACCGGCCGCGGTCAGCAGTGTCTCGATCCGCTCGAGGCCCGCGCTGCGGCTCGTGTCGATGCCGGTGACGGCCGGATGGATCTTGACCGCGCACACGCCATGCGCGGCCACCGCGTCCCGCACGGCGCCCTCGAGATCGGCCACGGGCACGTCGTTTCCCGGGCAGCACGCGAGCGCGAACCGGGGGTCGTCGCCGAACATGGCCGCCACCCGCGGCAGCGGGTCCGGGCGGTCCGGTCCGGCCACGGGCAGCAGCAGGCAGCGGTGCACCCGCGCCGCGGCGAGGTGGTCGCCCAGCGGTCGCGGGCCGGTGTGGGCGTAGGCCCGCGCCGAGGTCAGCTGCAGCAGCTTGCGCTGCAGCGCCGGATCCAGCGGGGGTCCCGACTGGGTCGCCCTCAGCGCGTCCGGCGCGGGCGGGATGTACGCGGTCGCCGTGGCGCTGTGCAACCCCTGGACCTCGGCGCTTGGCTGGAACCGCTGGGCGTCCAGCAGCACCTCCAGCGGGTGCACGTGGGCGTCGGTGAGCTGGCACGCGGCGCCGACCTCGGCCACCTGCGCGAGGCAGCGGTCGACCTGGTCGGCGGTCAGCACGGACGCCTCACAGCAGCCCGTGCAGGGCCGGGCGGTCGACCTTGCCCCGCGACGAGCGAGGGAGGGCGTCGACCTGCACCAGCCGCTTGGGGAGCATGTAGGACGACAGCAGGCCCCGGAGGTGGGCCAGCACGTCGGCCGGCACCAGGGTTGCGTCCGCCTCGTAGAACCCCACCAGCGAGCGGTCCCCGGCCGTGTCCTCGGCCAGGATGGCGGCGCCGGCGCGCACGCCCGGCACCGCGGCCAGGGCGTGGTCGATCTCGCCCAGCTCGATGCGGTAGCCCATGAGCTTGACCTGGTCGTCCACGCGACCGGCGAACTCGTACACGCCGTCGTCGCGCAGCACCACCAGGTCGCCGGTTCGGTACACCCGCTGCGGCAGCTCCGAGCCGTCGGTCCAGCCGTCGATGAACACCGCGGCCGTGCGTTCGGCGTCACCCAGGTAGCCGCTGCTGATGCAGTCGCCGCCCAGCAGCAGCTCGCCCTGCTGGCCCGTGGGGAGCACCTGCAGCTGTTCGTCCACCACCCACGCGGCCGTGCTGCCCTCGCAGGGGCGTCCCGCCGGGATCTTCTCCGCCGGGCCGGCCGGCACCGCCCCCACCTCGTGGTACAGGGAGATGCCCGTGGCCTCGGTGGGACCGAAGGCGTTGCAGTAACCCAGCCGGGGATAGGTCTCCATCCACTGGATCAGGTACTGCGTGGACAGGCTCTCGCCCCCGAACAGCACGTAACGCAGGGACGGCATGCGGTCCGGCGCCAGCACCCGCGCTCGCGCCAGGTACATCAGCAGCGACGACACGCCCTTCCACACGGTCACGCCCTCGGATTCCACGAACTCCACCAGCTTGGGTGGGAACATCGCCAGCAGCTCGCTGGCCACGGCCAGGGTCGCGCCGGTGGCCTGGGCGCAGTACAGGTCGAACACCGACATGTCGAAGTGGAAGGGCGCCGTGCCCAGGATGACGTCGTCGGCGGTGATCGCGAAGCGCTGCACGGCCCAGTCGATGTAGGCGCGCACGTTGCGGTGGGAGATCACCACGCCCTTGGGCTGGCCCGTGGAGCCGGAGGTGTACAGCACGTACGCCGGGTCGTCCGGCCCCACCTCCACGCCCGGGTCGGCATCGCGCACGGTGTCGGCGTCGGACAGGGCGAGGCGAGGTATGCCGGGGAGGGCGTCTGCGGCTCGCGCCTCGGTCACGGGATCCACCAGGGCCAGCCGGGCGGCGCTGTCGCCGGCCACCGTGGCCCAGCGCTCGGCGGGTGCCTTGCCATCCACCGGCACGTAGGCCCCGCCAGCCCGCATCACCGCGGTCATGGCCACCACCGCGTCCACCGAGCGCTCCATGCCCAGCAGGACGCGATCCCCCGGGCTAACCCCGCGGTCGACCAGCGCCCGGGCCAGGCGGCGGCTGGCGGCGGCCATGTCCGCCCAGGTGATCCGGCGGGCGCCGTCGGTCAGGGCCACCCGGTCGGGGTGCTCCAGCGCGGTGGCGTCGAGGTAGTGGTGCACGAGCCGGCCCGGCATCCGCGATCAGAGCCCCGTCAGCTTCGCGATGATGTTGAGCTGCATCTCGGAGGTCCCCGAATACAGGGTGGCGGCCACGGCATCGCGCAGATCCCGCTCCACCTCGTACTCGGCCATGTAGCCGTAGCCACCGTGGAGCTGCACGGCGTCCAGGGAGGCGCGCTTGAGGGCCTCGGACACGAAGAGCTTGCAGATGGCGGCCTCGGTCGGCGCGCGCTTGCCGCGGTCCTTGAGCGTGGCCGCCTTGTGCAGGATCAGCTGGCCCAGCTCCAGGTCGACCTTCATCTGCGCCACCTTGTGCGAGACGGCCTGGTAGTCGGCGATGCGCTTGCCGAATGCCTCCCGGTCCCTGGCGTACCGCACCGAGGTCTCCAGCAGCCTCCGCAGGGTGCCGAGGTGGGCCGCGGGCAGCAGGACCCGTTCCCACTCCATGCCCTCGTTGAACAGCAACGCTCCCTGGCCCTCCTTGCCCACCAGCCGGTCCGCGGGTATGCGACAGCCATCGAACACCAGCTCGCCGTTGAGCAGGGTGGTCAGGCCCATCTTGGCCAGGGGGCCGCACCGTTCGAAGCCCGGGTCGTCCTTCTCCACCACGAACGCGGACACGCCCATCAGCCGGGTGGTGTCGGGGTTGGTCACGGCGAACACGATCACGGCGTCCGCGATCGGGCCGTTGGTGATGAAGGTCTTGGTCCCGTCGAGCACGTACTCGTCGCCGTCGCGGCGCGCGCGGGTGAGCATGGCCATGGCGTCGGAGCCGGAGCCGGGCTCGGTGATGGCCTGGGCGAACACCTGGTCGCCGGCACAGACGCGGGGCAGGTAGCGAGCCCTCAGCGCGGCGTTGCCGAACATCTTCAGCGTCAGCCCGCACAGGATCTGGGTGGTGATGGCGTGTACCAGGCCTGCGTCGGTGCAGGCGTAGCCCAGGGCCTGGACCCCGTGCACCGTGGTCAGGAAGTGCGCGCCCACGCCGCCGTGCGCCTCGTCGAAGGGCAGGGCCATGACCTGCATGGCCGCGCACTTGCGCCAGCCCTCCCGGTCGAACTCGCCGGCCTTCGAGCGCTCGGCCACGCCCTCGTTGAGCTCGTTGCGCGCGAACCGGACCAGCGAGTCGAACAGCGCCCGCTGCTCCGGCGTGAGCTCGAAGTCCATCAGTGCTCCGCGCGCCCGGTCTTGCGCTCGACGAGGGCGGCGATGGCCTGGATCGACTGGAAGTTGTCCGGGGTCAGCTCGTCGCCGTCCACGCTCATGCCGAACCGCTCCTCCAGGAACGTCAGCATCGTCAGGATCCCCATCGAATCGATGATCCCTTCCTCCACCAGCAGGTCGTCGTTCCCCACCTCGCTCCTGCCACCATCCAGCACCAGCGTCTGCAAAACGAACTGCCGCACGATCTCCCGATTGTCCATCGCCGCTTCTTCCTTTCCCGCCGCAACCCTCAGGATACCAGCCGGCGTCACGCCGTGCATCGGAGGCGAAGAAAGGGGAAAGGGGGTCAAGTCGAGGGGAAAGCAGACTCGATCCGCCAGTCTCTGCGCAAGCCTGCACGGATGGCCCACAGG
>CAZXHG010000298.1:0-11372 GCA_964639985.1 uncultured Rickettsiales bacterium | reverse complement strand
ACAGGATCACGAACGGGTGGCGGAAGCTCTCGAAGGTGGCCGCCATGATCACGTACACCAGGAACACCGCCAGCATCAGTGCGAACCGCAGCGAGCCGAGGCTGACCTCCATCTCACGGCTCTGGCCGCGGATGTCGTACTCCAGCTTCTGCTTGCGCGCCTTCTTCGCGAGCTTGCGATCGATGCTCGCGGACGCGCCGCCGAGATCGAAGTCCTCCAGCGAGGCCGTGACCAGGCCGGCCCGGCGCTGGTCGATGTGGCGGATCTCGCTGGGGCCCTCGTCCATGGTCAGCTCGGCCACGTCCTGCAGCTGGATGGGCGGATTGCCGGCCGGGTTGACGTTGAGGTGGCGGACCTGGTCGAGACGGGCCACCTGGGACTGGCGCAACCGTACGCGCACGTCGATGCGGTCGTCGCGGCCGCGCAGGTCGGTGGCCACGTTGCCCTCGACCTTGTCCCGCACGGCCTGGGCCACGGCCAGCAGGTCCAGGTTGCGTGCCACCAGCTGTTCACGGTCGTAGCGGATGCGCAACTCGGGGAAGCCGGGGCGCAGGTCGGTGCGCACGTCCTGTAGCTCGCGGATGCCCGACAGTGTGTCGACCACGCCGTCGACCTGGCTGCGCAGCGAGTTCAGATCGTGCTCGTAGATCGCGACCTCGACCGGCGCGCGGAACGAGAACAGCGCCGGCTCGCGGATGCGCACGGTCAGGCCCGGGATCTCGCCGAGACGGTCGCGGATGCCCTCCTGGACCCGTTCCTCGACCTGGTCGAGGCGGCCCTGGCTGACCACGATCACGTGCAGGTCGATGGTGTGCTCGCCCTTGCCCAGCTCGGCGTCGGAGGTCTTCTCCGTACCCGCTGTGGCCAGCACGCGTTCCACCCCCTCGATGGCGCCGACCCGTGTCTCCACGTCCTCCATCACCCTCAGCGTCTCGTCCAGCGGCGTGCCGACCGGCAGTGAGAGCTCCACGTCGAACTCGCCCTGGTGTACCGCCGGGATCAGCTCCTGGCCGAGGACGCCGGCCAGGCCGACCGCGCCGATGAACAGCACCAGGGCCAGGGCCAGCACCGCGCCGCGAACGGCCAGCGCGCCGTCCAGCAGGGCCAGGTACGTGGCCTCCAGCAGGTTGTACGACTCGTCGAACACCCGGATCAGCGGCCGCAGCAGCATCCCGCCGCCGCCACCGAACAGCCGCGCGATGCGCACGAAGATCTTGCCCAGCAGGCCGACGATCCAGCTCAGCAGCAGCGTCACGATCGACAGGGGCAGCATCACCACGAATCGCACCAGCAGGTACCCGAGCCCGGCCGGCAGCAGCAGCAGCCAGCCCAGCTTGCGCAGGCCTCCGGCGTCCCGGAAGCGCTCCCTCAGCCCGCGCAGGGAGTCCACCAGCTGCCTGCCCGCAGCCCGCGGCCCGAACTGCTGGAGCGTGCCCAGCTTCGTGGCCGGGCGCGGCACGGTGTCCAGCCGGCGCGCGGCCAGCATCGGGATCAGGAACAGGGCCACGCACAGCGACGCCAGCAGGCTGAACACCACGGTCAGCGCCAGGTTGCCGAACAGCTGGCCGGCCACGCCCTTGACGAACACGATCGGGAAGAACACCGCCACCGTGGTGAACGTGGACGCGGCCACGGCTGCAGCCACCTCGCGCGCCCCGCGGATGGCGGCCGCGCGCGGACCGTCCCCCTCCTCGCGGCAGCGGAAGATGGACTCCAGCACCACGATCGAGCTGTCCACCAGCATGCCGATGCCCAGCGCCAGCCCACCCAGGCTCATCAGGTTGAGGCTGACCCCGGCGAGGTACATGGGCGTGAACGTGATCACCACCGACAGGGGGATCGAAAGGGAGATGATCAGCGTGGACCACAGGTCGCGCAGGAACAGGAAGATGATCAGCACGGCGAGCACGCCGCCGAGCAGGGCCGCCTTCTTCACGTCGGACAGGGAGTCCTCGATGAACCGCGACTGATCGGCCACGGTGTGCAGCTCGGTGCCCTCGGGCATCTGCCAGGCGAGGAAGCCGGTCATCTTGCGGAACTCGTCGCTGGCCGGATCGAACGGCTTGTCCAGTCCGCCGCCCCCGGCCCCGCCGCCTCCGCCGTGCTTGCCGCCGCGGCCCCTGCGCTTGCCACCGCCCTTGCGCTGCAGTCGCTTCTTGTCCTTGTCCGCCTGGGTCCGATCCGTGGCCCTGGAGTCCTTGTCGCCCTCGGCCACGCCGTCGAGCTCGCCCGCGGCCTCGGCCTCGAGGTACTCCTGGTACGCCTGCACGTAGGCCTGTTGCTCGGCCGAGCCGAACAGCGTCTCCTTCACGGCCCGGGACACGGTGACGATGTTGGCGTCGGCCTCGCGGTAGATCCGGATCTCGACCGACTCGTGGCCGTCGATGTGGCCCACCACCTCCCGCTCGCGGTGGGTGGTCTGCACGGTGGCGATGTCACCCAGCTTCGTGGGCGTGCCGTCCGGGCAGGGGATCAGCACCTCGGCGATCTCCTCGGCGCTGCGGAACTCGTTGAGCGTGCGGATCAGGTACTCGGTGTCGCCCTGCTTGATCGAACCGCCGGCCAGGTTGACGTTCTCGGCGGCGAGCCGCTGGGAGACCACGTCGATGGTCAGACCACGGGCCGCCAGTCGCCCCTGGTCCACGTCGATCGATATCTCGCGCACCAGGCCGCCACGGATCTTGACCGCGGCCACGCCCGGGATGACCTCCAGCCGCCGCCGTACCAGGTCCTCGGACAGGTGGCGCAGCAGGAACAGGTCGGAGTCGCCAGCCACACCGATGCGCAGGATCGGATCGAGGGAGGGATCGTAGCGCAGCAGCAGCGGCCGCTGCACCTCCTCGGGGAAGGTCAGCCGCGCGAGCCGCTCGCGCACCATCTGGGACACCTCGTCCATGTCGGTGTCCCAGTCGAACTCGAGGATCACGTCTCCGAGCTCGGCGCGGCTGATCGAGGTGATCTCGATCAGCGAGGGGATGGTCGCCAGTTCGGCCTCCACCGGCCGGCAGACCTGGTTCTCGACCTCCTCGGGCGCGGCACCGGGGTACTCGGTGCGCACCGTCAGGGTGGGGTACGTGAGGTCGGGGAACAGGTTCAGCGGCAGCCGCGAGTACGACACCAGGCCGAACACGACCGCGGCCAGGAAGGCCATCGAGATGGCCACCGGCCGGGAGACGACGACGCCGTAGATGCCCTCGTGGCGGGGGGTCGAATCCGGCACGGATCAGTCCTCCGTGGGTTGGTCGGATTCGTCGCTGGCGGGTTCCTCCGCCTCCTCGGCGCCGTGGTTGCCGGGCACGATCGAGACCAGGGTGCCGTCCTTGAGCGCGGTCTGACCCATCACGATCACCGGCTCGCCCTCCTCGATGCCCTCGACCACCTCGCGCTCGTCGCCCTGCTCCTGACCCGGGCCGAGCTTGACGCGCGCCGCCCTGTCCTCCCGGACGAGGTACGCCACGGGCTCGCCGTCCTCGTAGACCACGGCCCGCTTGGGGATCAGCAGGGCATCCTGCCGCGTCTCGGTGACCACATCCACGTTGACGAACATGCCGGGCCGCAGCACGGTCTGATCGGCCTGCAGCGCCACGGTGACCTTGACCGTGCCGGTGGCCGCGTCCACGGTGGGCGCGATCCGGATCACCTTGCCCAGCGCCTCCAGCTCGGTGAATTCGGACGTGACGCGCGCCTTCTGGCCGACCGCCACCTGCGCCAGGGTCCGCTCGGGCAGGTGGACCTCCACCTCGAGGTGGCCCAGGTCGACCACCTGGAACACCCGCTTGCCCACGGACACGTTCTCGCCCACCTCGATGTCGCGGAAGGAGACCGTGCCGCGGAAGGGCGCGCGCATCACCGTCTCGTCCAGGGCGGCCTGGGCCTGCTCGTAGTTGGTGCGCGCCAGCTCGTAGCTGTGCAGCGCCTCGCTCCACTCGTTCTCGCTGATGAAGCCCTTGTCGTGCAGGTCCCGCAGCCGGCCGATGTCCTCCTCGGCCTTGCGATACGCCGCGAGCGAGCGGTCCCGCTCGCCGGTCTGCAGCGGGTTGTCAAGGCGGGCCAGGACCTGGCCGCTGCCGACCGTGTCACCCTCCTCGACCGCGACCGCGGTGACCGTGCCCGAGACCTCGGTCATCAGGTCCACCTGGTGCTCGGACTCGACCGTGGACGACGACCGCACCGTGTTCTCCAGCAGGCCGCGGCGCGCGGGCTCGGCGAGCACCGGGATGCTCTGCGGGCCCTCGTCGGCGCTGTCGTCGTCGCCAGCGCTGTCGTCGTCGCCGCCTCCGGCGAATTTCTCCATCAGCCTGCCGCAGCCCACGGCCAGCGGCAGCAGCAGCACGCACACGAGGCCCAGTTCGATCCAGTGTCGACGCACGCCCGTCCAGCCTCCCAGGTCGGTCATCATACCCCTTACCCCCTGGGGATATTTCAGGCGCGGACATCTTTTTCCGACGCGCACGCGTACACGTCCGTCGTGCAGTTGAAACCGTTGCAAGGGCCCGCATACCATGGCTACGCCGATGACCAACGTGCGCGCCATCTTCCGCAAGGAGTTCGTATCGATCTTCGACACCGCCACCGGGCCGGTGGTGGTGGTGGTCTCGATGCTGCTGTTCGGCGTGGGCGTGTTCTACGTGGGCGTGGGCGGCCGCGACCTGCTCGGCCGCGGCGTGGCCGACCTGTACCCGCTGTTCCTGTGGACCCCGCTGATCCTGGCCCTGACCGCGCCGGGTGTGACCATGCGGCTGGTGGCGGACGAGCGGCGGGCCGGAACGCTCGAGCTGCTGCGGGCCCTGCCCATCAGCAGCGGCGAGCTGGTGGCAGGAAAGTTCCTCGCCGGCCTCGCCGTGCTGCTGATCGCGGTGGCCGGCACCGTGCCGTACGTGCTCACCGTGGCCCTGCTGGGGCCGGTGGAGTGGGGGCCCGTGATCGCCGGGTACCTGGGCATGGCGCTGATGGCGGGTACGCTGGTGGGCGCCGGGTTGCTGGTGTCGTGCCTGACCTCGAGCCAGACCGTGGCGTTCTTCGTCACCGAGGCGATCACGCTGCTGTGGTGGGGCGCCGGGCGCTACGCGGCCCACGCGCCCCTGTGGCTGGCGCGCGTGCTGGAGTTCGTCAGCATCGACAGCCGGTTTCGCAGCATCGCCCGCGGCGTGATCGACTCGCGGGACGTGCTGGCGATGCTGGTGATGATCACCCTGTGTCTGGCCGCGGCCGTGTTCGTGCTGCGCTGGGAGCGACTGCGCCGATGACTCGCCGTGACGTGGTGATCAACACCGTGGCCTCGCCGCTGCTCGTGGCGCTGATCGCGGTGCTGGCCCTGGCGGTGTCGGCGCGGCACTTCGTCCGCCTCGACCTGACCCGGGACGGCGACTTCTCCCTCGAGCCGGTCACCCTGTCGTTGCTGGAACAGGTGGACGACCGGCTGACCATCCGGGTGTACTTCACCGCTGACCTCGAGCCGCCGTACCACAACGCCGAGCGGATCGTGCGCGATCTGCTGGACGAGTACCGCGCGCGCGATCCGGGCCACCTCAACGTGGAGTGGGTCGATCCCGGGGACGATCCGGGGCTCAAGGACGAGGCGCGGCGGCTGGGTATCGAGCCGGCCACCCTGGAGGTGTCGGCCGAGGGCCGACGCGAGGCGCGCGAGATCTGGATGGGCATGGCCTTCGTCTACCAGGATCGCATCGAGACCCTGCCCACGGTGCTGTCCCTGGACGACCTCGAGTACCAGGTCACGCGGCGCCTGCGCGCGGTGCTGTTCGACCGCAACGCGCCGGTGGTCGGCTTCCTGCACGGCCACGGCGAGCCGGACGTGGCCGAGGGCACGGGCGCGCTGGAGTCGATCCGCGGCCGCATCGAGGAGAACTACGAGGTCCGCAAGGTGGGCCTCGCCGGCGGCGCCATGGTGCCCGACGACGTGGACGTGCTGATCCTGCTGGGGCCGCGAGAACCCCTGGGCGAGCCCGAGCTGTTCGCGCTGGATCAGTACCTGATGAGCGGCCGGCCGGCCGCGTTCTTCCGCTCCAGCCTGGCGCCCGATGCGCGCACCCGCGACCTGCGGCGCAGCTCGGACAACCTCGGCGAGCTGCTGGCCTGGTACGGCATCGCCATGGAGACCACGGTCGTGGCCGACCGCTTCTCCAATGGCCTGATGCCGGTCCCGGTGGGGCGTAGTGGCCGCACCGGCCAGGTCAACCACCCCCTGATCCCGCTGGCGTCGGACCTGGATCGCGACCAGGTGATCACCCGGGGCGTGGACACCCTGGCCCTGCCGCTGTGTTCCCCGCTGACCGTGGTGGACGACGCCGGAGGCTGCCCGGACTGCGAAGTGCTGGAGCTGGCCCGCACGGGCAAGCGCAGCGTGGCCCTGGCACGGGTGGGCACCCTGGACCCGGCCGACTACATCTCACCGCAGCTCGACGAGCAGCCCGGCCCGTTCCTGGTGGCGGCCGCGCTGGAAGGCTCGCTGCGCACGTACCACGCCGAAGGCTTCCGCGGCGAGGAGGTCGATCCCGACAGCCCGCCGGGGACCCGGCTGCTGGTGGTGTCCTCGGTGGACTACGCGCTGAAGAACCTGGGCTTCTTCTTCAACACCCTGGACTGGCTGGCCCTGGACGCCGACCTGCTGGCGCTGCGGCCGGACCAGTCGTTGCCGCCGGTGATGAAACCGCTGGGCCGGGCCACCACCCACCTGGTGCGGCTGGTCAACCTGCTGGCGCTGCCCACGTTGCTGGTCGTGCTCGCCGTGATGCGCAGCCAGCGCCGGAGGTCCCGGTGACCCTCTCCCGCGCCAACGTCGCGCTGCTGGGCGCAGCCGTGGTGCTGTTCGCCGTGCTGGCCCTGGACCTGGTGAACGACAGGCCCACGGTGCACGAGGCGGTGGCGTGGCCCGGGGTCGATCCCGACGAGGTGGACGGGGTGCGGCTGGCCAACGCGGATGGGGAGATCACGGCGAAGCGTGTGGACTTCGCCTGGCAGTTCGAGGACGGCGGGACCGTCGATCCGGACCTGATGTCCAAGGTGCTGTACATGTTCGCCGAGCCGCTGCGGCCCGACATCCAGGTGGTGGAGCGGGTGCGGGACCCGGCCCTGTACGGCCTCGACGACGCCGAGCGGATCGAGGTGGAGCTGTTCGTGGGCGACGAGCGCCGCGTGGCCCTGGAGATCGGCCGCGGGCTCGCCGGCGGGGTGTCGTTCGTGCGACCCATGGGCAGCGAGGCGGTCTGGCGGGGCCGGATCCCCTCGCGCTTCCGGCTGGAGAAGCCTCCCGCGCAGTGGCGTGATCCGCACGTGCTGGACCTGCCCGAGGGGCGCGTCGACCGGCTGGCGTTCCATCGCGGGGACGAGGTGTGGCACCTGGAGCGGCTGACCGAGTCCTGGGTCTGCACCGAGCTGCCCGAGATGATGCTGGACGCCCGGCTGGTCGAGGCCACGGCCCGCGGCCTGGGCAAGCTGCGGGCCGCGGCGATCGTGGACGAGGTCCCCGAGGGCGTGTTCGACGAGATCCCGTTGATGGTCGACGTCACTGCGCAGGACGCGGGCACCCATCGGCTGGAGTTCGGCGCGGCCACCGAGGACGGATCCCGCTACGTGCGGCGCGACGGCGGCGTGTGGCTGGTGTCGCCCTCCCGGTTCGCGACCTTCGACACCGGCCCCCACGACCTGCGCGACCGCACCGTGTGCCGCGTGGACTGGCGGGAGATCGAGCGGGTGATCGTGCGCAAGGGCCCCTGGCGGTTCGTGGCCGAGCCCCGCGGCGAGAAGGCCTGGACGCTGGTGGAGCCCCGGGGCTTCTCCATCGACGAGCGGGAGATGACCTACTCCATCGAGGCCATGATCTTCATGCGCGCGTTCTCCCTGGTCGACGAGGTGCCCGTGGACCAGGCCGGAGTGGACGATGCCGAGGCGCTGCACGTCACCATCGAGCGGATCGAGTCGCGGCCGATCAAGGTCTCGGTGAGTCCGGTCCGGGACGACCAGCACTACGTGGTGCGGTCAGGGCGCGACCAGACCTACACCATGCGCGTGCCCTCGGCCCGCCTGCTCGTGAAGGGCTTCGGTCTGTCGTTCGAGTGAACCGATCTCGGGCTATGCTGGCTCTGTACACCTGGAAGTGACCCATGCCGATACACACCTATCAGTGCGAGTACTGCGGCCACGTCTTCGAGGAGCTGATCTTCCGCGACGCGGACGAGGACGACCTGGTCTGCCCCGAATGCGGCGCCACCCGCCCGAAGCGGCGGATGTCGGCGCCCGCGAGGGTCAGCAGCGGTGGCGGGGGCGGCTTCCCGCCCGCACCGTCGTGCGGCCCCGGCGGCGGGTGAGGGATTCCCTCGGGTTAGTTAACCCGACAGCGCTCAGCTCTTCAGATTGCGGATCTCTCCGCGGGACTGGCGGATCGACATCACCGCGGTGATGTACATGCCGTGGGCCATGCCGTGGGGGGAGGCGTGTCCGGGCTCGTCGCCGGAGTACAGCTCCGGGATGGAGCCGTCGGGCAGCACCACCGCGTCCAGCTTCTCGACCCAGGACTCGGCGCGGTCGATCAGGTCGTCGAGCTCCTTGCGGCTGCGACCCAGTTCCATGTCGCGGTACACCTGCTTGGACAGCACGGTGGCCAGCCACGCGTACCCCAGCGGCCACTCGGCCTCGGCGCCGTCCTCGGTGGCCATGAAGGTGTCGCCGTCGAACCTGCGCACGCCCCGGTCACCCACCAGCCCCTCGATGCGCGTCACGAGCTCGTCCTGCAGGTCGGGATCGTCCTTCAGCACGTTGAACGGCCACATCAGCGACAGCTGGGCCAGGTCGCGGTCCCGCCCCTCGGACTCCACCGGCAGCAGCTCCATCAGGTTGGCGCGGCCCTCGGCCACGAGCCGGTCGGGCACGGGGATCAGCCGGTCCAGGTCCCGGTGGATCGGGTACCGGTAGTCGTAGTAGCCGCCCGCCTGCCACATGGTCATGCCGGCCACGACCGCGCCCAGCGAGCTGGACCGCATGGCCAGGTCCTCGCGCCAGAAGCCCTCGTCCGGTTCGGTCGCCCAGCGGCTGTTGTGCGCGTACTGCACCAGGTCCTTGAGCAGGTGGATCTCGGCGGGCCGCACCACGAGGTTGAAGCCGTGCTTCATCATGTCGCCGAGCTTGTACAGCAGCATGCCCACCGGGAAGATGCGGTGGCCGTTGCCGCCGTCGAGCATCTCGGCCAGAGACCGGGGATGGAAGCGGTCCGGGAACAGGTGGGAGCTGTACTCGTCGGGGTCGGGCCAGCGCAGGATGGCGTCGATGATGCGGTGGTGGAACTTCTCCAGCAGCTGCAGCGTCAGCGAGTACGTGCCCAGCAGGCGCTCGGCCTCGCCGAGGTACTCGTTGGCCGTGGACGCGAACAGCAGGTCCTGCAGCGCCAGCACGTCGTAGCCGAGCGTCTCGTGATCCTCGTCCGCCGGCACGGGCGCGGCGATGTACCCGCCATTCGACTGCCGCAGCCGGTCGAGGTGACCGTAGATCACGCGCAGGCGCTGCTCGGGGGTGAGATCGTGGAACGTCTTGCCGGGCGGCAAGACGATTGGACGGTACTCGGTCGAAAGTGTGCTCATCGTGTGACGTTTCGGCAGATGGAATGACGGGTAGTGTAGCACCATGGTTGCTGCCTGTCGGGGTCGACGATACGCTTTTGCTCCGTGCCTCCCGGACGCACCCTGCTGCTGTTGCTCGTCGCCACCGTCCTGCTCGGCGGGGTGGCCATGGCCTGGCTCGGGTACTGGGTGGCCGTGCGCACCGACGGCGACACCGACGAGCTGGCCACCCTCCCGCCGTGGTTCCTCGACCCGGACGACATGTCATGGCAGAGCCCGCTGACCGCCAATGCGCACGCCGGGCTGGGGCTGAAGGCCGCGCGGCCCGTGCGCGTGTGCGGCGTGCTCGAGGAGCAGGCCTACCTCGCGAGCCTCCGCTGCGCGGCCACCGACGGGCACCCGGCGCAGGTCCCGTTCGACAGCCCGTTCGCCGCGGCCGAGGCGAAGCGGGAGTCGGTGGCCACGCCCCTGGGACTGCACTACGTGGACCGCATCGAGGTGCCGTGCCCTTCGGGCAAGGTGCCGCTCCACCTGTCGCCGTACCACTGCCGCGGTGAAACCACGACCGAGGTGCCCGCCGGGTTCGAACCACGCTTCGGCAGGTAGTTCCGCGGTAAGTCCGGATCGCCGGTTTTTCCCTCCCCCGACCTCGAATATTCCCGGTGCCCGAGCGTCGAAGTTTGTGTTCACGACGATACAGGAGGGCATCATGAAGACCCTGATCAACGCATTCATCGCCGCTTGCAGCCTGTCCCTGGTCGCGCCGGCCCTGGCCAACGAGTACGAGGGCCGCGCCGAGGAGCAGACCGCGGAGGAGCGTCGCTCCAGCTCGCGAGGCAACAAGAAGAAGGCGAAGCGCGGCAGCTCGTCGCGGCAGCGGGCCGACGGCAACCACGGCGACGGGCACCGCACGTCGTCGCGCAGCCACAGCTCGAGCCGCCACCACGTGACACACCACACGAGCCGACGCCACGACTCCCACGCGGTACACAGCCGCAGCAGCCACCGGCGCCACCGGCACGGCGTGGTCGTGCACCATCGCTCGTCCCGTGCCCGCGTCGTGGTCGCCTCGCCGCGGCCGACCGTGGTGGTCCACCCGTCCGAGCCCGCCATGGACCGCCGGTCCGAGACCGTCGAGGTCCGGCGCCGCGCGGACAAGGCCCGACGCTTCAGCATCGGCGGCGGCGTGGGCGTGGCGTCCAGCCGGATGTTCAACCACGAGCCGTACTCCAACCTCGGCGTCGAGGGGCAGGCTCGCTACCGCATCGCCGACCCCCTGGGCCTCGAGGCCTCGCTGGGCTACTACGGCGACCTCGACCCGGACCTCAAGCGCGTGGACGTGCCCTTCACCACCTCGGTGATGTTGCACACCCCGGGCGCCTTCCCGCTGGGGGCGCACCTGCTGGCCGGCGTGAGCCTGGTCTACCGCGACTACGACCTGACCTGCCTGGGCGGTGAGCACCTGCGCGGCGGCCTCGTCGGTGGCCACGTCGGCGCCGGCCTGAACGTCAACCTGGGCCCGGACGCAACGCTGGAGTGGGACGTGCGCTACACCCACTACTTCAACGACACCGGCATGAAAGACGGCGGCGCGGGCCGCAACAACGTCAGCAGCAACCTGTCGGTGAACTACTACTTCTAGACGCGGCCCCCGGCCCGTCCTCCTCGAACGCCCCCGCGGTCCGCCGCGGGGGCGTTTTCGTTCTCCCCACTCCCGTTGCCCCCCCGACAAATGAATAGCGTTGTTCAATGAATAGCGTTGTTCCCGACGGGCCCCCCACGTGAGAGTGCCCGCGACGACGC
>CAZXHG010000297.1:0-11384 GCA_964639985.1 uncultured Rickettsiales bacterium | reverse complement strand
ACGATCTCGCGCATGCGGGCGTGCTGCTCGCGATAGATGATGTACGCGCGAGCGGTGCGCTTGTACGGCGAGGCGAGCAGTACCTCCTCGACCACGTCCTGGATCCCCTCGACCGTGGGCTCGCCGCCGGCGAACAGGGCGTGACAGAGGGTCAGCACGCGCACGCACAGGCGCCGGGCCATCTCCTCGTCGAGCTCGCCGGTCGCGTCCCCGGCGGCCACGATCGCCCACCAGATCTTGCGGGCGTCGAACGGCACCAGCCGGCCGTCCCGCTTGCGCACGTGGCGGAAGCCCTCGCTGGCCAGCTCCAGGGTGTCGGGCACCCGGGCCTCGTACTCGTCGGAGTCCCGCCGTTGGTTCAACCCGGTCCCCGAGGCGCTGGGCTCGACCTCCTCATGGGGCGTCGTGTGGGCGCTCTGGGATGGCGTCCGGGTGGCGGGGGGCTGCGGCATTTCTCACGCTCCTGTGCCAGCTCTGCAGCTGCAGCAAATGTGTGGATCGGGGATTCTTTCGCTGCGGACTCGGCGTCCCCGCGCCGCGCAGCCCGGGCACTATATCTAGGTGGTAAAAAGGCGTCAACGCCCTAGATGTTGTGTTTTCGAGGTTTTTCGAGCGGATCTCAAAACCCCTTGAAATCGCTCAAAAAAGGCAGGGGTCGGGTTGGGGGTCCTGGCCCTCGACCTCCGGTGCGAAGCCTGCGTCGAGATCCGGCTCGAGGACGAACTCGACAGACGCGGATCCGCGCATCGCCTGCCCCCCGTAGCCGGCCTCGTTCATGTGGCCCCGCACGACCACCTCGGCGTCCGCGTCGACCTCCACCGGCCCGCCGTCGCGGGTGAACGGCTGCTCGTCCGGGTGGCTGTGGGTCAGGATCCGCCGGTAGACCAGCTCGCCGGCTGGGGTCAGCACCTCCCACCAGTCCGCGTACTGGTCGCAGTCCACGTCGTCCGTGGCCAGGGTGACGGCGAAGGTGTAGTCCCCGGGGTCGCCGGTGACCGCCACCCCCACCACGTCTGCAGTCACGGCCGGCGCGGTGTCGTCGTCAGCGGCCGCGGTGGTGTCGTCGTCGGCCGGGGTCGGCTCCTCGTCGCGGCAGGCGAGCACGAACACGGCCAGGGCGACCAGCACGAGGGCGAGGCGGTGGTTCATGGCGGCCTCCCCCTCCGTTCTAGCACGCGGTCACGGCGTGCAATGACCGGCGCGGCCGTGCGTAGGCACGTGTAGGATCACGTCACGGGAGACGCCATGGCCGACGACAAGGACAGCAAGGACCTGCTGGCACAGCTCGACGAGCTCAAGGACCGCGCCGCGCGCAAGGCTGCCACCCAGGCCGCGAAGAAGACCGTGTCGAAGGTGGCCAACGGGCTGCTCGACGAGCTCGAGGAGATCCTGCTGGGCCGCAAGGGCGCGGCCGAGGAGATCCTCGAGCAGGAGGAGGGGGTGGACCCGCTGGAGCGGATCCGCGACCAGTACGACCTCGACGAGGAGGACGACGAGGCCGAGGAGCGGCCAGAGACCGAGCGCGAGCGGCGGGCCCGGGAGAAGGCCGAGCGACGGCAACGGGCGCTCGAGGAACTCGCCCGGCTCAAGGGAGGGCAGGCGGCTGATACCGAGCCCCCTCCGGACCCGGCCCCGGAGGCGCAGCCCGACGAACCGGAGCAGCCCGCCCCGAACAAGCCGCGCCGGAGGCTGTGAGGTGGGCCGCCTGACCACGCTGGGCGCCGCGCTGCTGCTCACGGCCGGCCTGGGTTGCCCCTCGCCCCCCGCGCCCCCCCCGCCACCGCCGGAGCCACCCACCGCGGCCGAGCCCGCCACCCCGGCCGAACCGGCCACCCCGGTCGAACCGGTCACGGACGCACCCGCCCCGGCCGTGACCTGCCACGACGCGCGCACGCCGGCCGAGGAGGACCCGGTCTGCCCCTGGTTCGACGTGTGCACCCTCGCTGACACCGACGGCGACCAGCGCGCGTCCTTCCACGCCCAGGTGGCCTGGTGGCACCCCCTGGCCGCGGACCGGCTCGTGATCGCGCTGCGCACCTGCCGTGACCCCGATACCGGCGCGGAGCGCGCCATCTCGCCGGGCGACGCGCCGCAGGAGCTGCTGGAGGTGGTGATCCCGGACGACGGCGCACCCAGCTGGCGGCTGCTGGGCCGCGCCCTGCGCGGCGACCTGGCCTGCGCCCTGGCCGACGACGGCCAGCAGGCGGCGTGCGTGGCCGTGCACGTGCAGCGGGGCCTGCTGTGGGCCTGGCTGCTCGACCTGGGCGGCGACCGGGTGGGCGTGACCCACGCGTCCGTGGAGCGCCCGCCCGGCGACCTGGTGGCCCGCACCGAGGTGCGCTTCGTCGACGGCGGCTTCGAGACCCTGGTCGGGCCGAACGCGGAGGGGACCTCCAGCTGGGTGCCGCTGGCTCCACGCTAGCCGAAGATCTCGGTCGGCTCCTCGCTGAGCAGGTCGATCATCATCTCTCCGGCCGAGGGGTAGCGGTCGGCAGGGGCCTTGGCCAGCGCCCGCATGATCGCATCGGCCGCGTGCGCGGGAATCTGCGGTACCCGCTCGCGGGGATCCTGCGGTGGCTGATGCAGCTGGGCGATCAGCACGGCCGTGGGGTTGCGCTGGCGGAAGGGTCGCTGGCCGGTGAGCAGCTCGTAGGCGAGCACGCCGAAGGAGTAGATGTCCGCCCGCCCGTCCACCTCGGCCGCGTCCTCGATCTGTTCGGGCGACATGTACCCCACCGTGCCCAGCACGACCGAGTTGGTCAACCGGGGGCCGCCCGCAGGCTTGGCCACGCCGAAGTCCGTGAGCAGGGCGCGCTGGAACACGGGCTGCTCGCTCCGCCCGGGCCGCGTCTCGAGCAACACGTTGGACAGCTTCACGTCCCGGTGCACGACGCCGCGGGCGTGGGCGTGATCCAGGGCCGCGGCCACGTCCTGCAGGATGGGCAGGGCATCGCCCAGGCTCATCCGTTCGCGGCGGAGGAGGTGCTGGCGCAGGTCGCGCCCTTCGATGTACTGCATGACGATGTAGTGGACGCCGTCCTCGGTCGTGCCCACCTCGTGGACCGGCACGATGTTGGGGTGACGCAGGTCACGGAGGATGGCTGCCTCTCGCTCGAACTGCTGCCGAGCCCCTTCCCCCTCGCCCCGTTCGTCCCCACGCAGCAGCTTGATCGCCACCACGGCGTCGCTCCGCGGATCCCGCCCGCGGAACACCTCGGCCATGCCGCCACGCCCCACCATGGCCACGTCCTCGTAGCGGCGCAGCACCCGGGCTCGGATCGCGCGACGTTCACCGGTCACGCGCTCGGGGCGGCGCCGACGGCGATGCAGGTCCAGGCCGATGCCGTAGAACCGCCGGTCGACGAAGCGCTGCAACCGCCTCCGTGCGGGCTGGAAGAGGGCACCGGCCACGGCCGTGGACGCGGCCAGCACGACCGGGGACAGCGAGCGGTCGAGGGCGAGCGTGAACACCCCGTGCAGCCCCAGGAAGCAGATCACGAACACGGCCAGCACCGACAGGGAGAGCAGCCCGTAGATCAGGGACCGGTTGATGATGAGGTCGATGTCCCACAGCCGGTGGCGCAGCACCGCGAACATCAGCGCCACCGGCACGGCCAGGAAGGTGACCATGTAGGCCAGGTACAGCACGACCTCCACCGCGACGTTGAGCAGCGGTGAGGAGACCACCGAGGCGAGCACCAGGTTGGGGATCAACAGCGCGATCCAGACCCCGAGGTGGATGGCGAACGCGGTCACCACCCACTTGGTCTGCTGTCGCTCGATCGGAGAGTAGTGGACGCGATAACGGTACCCCTGCACCCCCACGCCGAAGGCCATCACGGCCATCTCGGGCACGAAGGCCAGGTACGGGGGCCACAGCTGCCCGGCCCCGGGCACGGCCGGCAGGACGATCCGCGCGGCCTGGTAGGTCACGAAGAACAGTGCGATCCAGCGCGTGAGCCGCGGCTCGAAGCGCCCGTTGGGCAGCAACAGCACCAGCAGCACCACCAGCGCGAACCCCAGCCCGAAGTGCAGGTCGACCAGCGGCCGGGTCGCCGGGATCTCCATGGCCAGGGCAGGCGAGTTGATGCAGGCCGCGGTGGAGCCCACCACCAGGTATGTGGAGGCCAGGAACGCGACGACCCGGTCACGGCGTTTCCAGAAGATCACCACCGAGAAGGCCAGGCAGATCACCACCCAGGCGCTGGCCAGCCCCTCGAGGAGCCAGAAGTACAGCTCCGGCGATATCCCCACGTCCGCCAGGGCCTGCGCCTCGTCGACGCTGCGGCGCCCCAGGATGGCATCCGCGGGC
This sequence comes from uncultured Rickettsiales bacterium, assembly GCA_964639985.1. Taxonomy (GTDB): domain Bacteria; phylum Myxococcota_A; class UBA796; order UBA9615; family CAYRNR01; genus CAZXHG01. Next base: position 7,072 of record CAZXHG010000297.1, on the reverse strand, counting down.
CGGGTACAGGGCATGACGATCTGCCGGTAGCGAGACGGGATGGACAGGGCGTTGAGGACCAGGCTGTACGCGACGACGACGCACCAGCACGCGGCCAGGAACCACGAACGGACGCCACTCGGCGTCGCGTGCGTGCTCCGGATCTCCTCGCCGAATCCGCTGGTCTGCTCGGTGACCGTACCCACCCCGCTGCCTGCCCCTCGCGCTCCCGCTCCCTCCGACCGACGATTTTACCCCACCCCTCCACCCGCGAAGAACATCTGTTGCTAACATCGGCGACGGGGTCGCGGGAGCGGACGCCGAGCAGCGGATCGAGGATCTCGTCGGAATGGGCAGTCCCCGCAAGACGCGCGAGCAGCAGATCATCGAGGTCGCCGAGGTCATGATCGTGGCCCTGGACGACCGCGGCCGCATCATCCTGGTCAATCCCAAGGCGCTGGCCATCCTGGGGTACGACCGCACCGCCGACCTGCTCGGCCGCGACTGGTTCGAGACCTGCCTGCCCGAGGCCATGCACGAGCCGGTGCGGGAGGCCTTCGGCCTGCTGATGGCCGGCGACCTCGAGCCGGTGGAGTACTACGAGAATCCGGTGGTGACCGCCACGGGCGAGGAGCGCACCATCGCCTGGCACAACGCGCTGATCCACGACGACCGCGGCGCCATCATCGGCAGCCTCAGCTCGGGCTCGGACATCACCGACCGGCTGGCTGCCGAGGCCGAGCGGGAGCAGCTCGAGGCCCAGATCCAGCACGCGCAGAAGCTGGAGAGCCTCGGCGTGCTCGCCGGCGGCATCGCCCACGACTTCAACAACCTGCTCATGGGCGTGCTCGGCCACGCCGACCTGGCCCTGGCCAACCTGCGGCCCGAGTCCGCGGCGCGGTCCCACATCGAGGAGGTCAAGCTCGCGGCGCAGCGATTGGGCGAGCTGACCAACCAGATGCTGGCCTACTCGGGCAAGGGCACGTTCGTAGTCCAGCAGCTCGACCTCAACAACGTGGTGGAGGAGATGGGGCACCTGCTCTCGGTGTCCATCTCCAAGAACGCCGCGCTCAAGCACGACCTGCATCCGTCGCTGCCCGAGGTGGAGGGCGACCCCAGCCAGATCCGCCAGATCGTGATGAACCTGATCACCAACGCGTCCGATGCCATCGGCACGGACAGCGGCATCATCTCGGTGCGTACGGGCGTCGTGGACGTGGACCGGGACTACCTGGCATCCACCTGGCTGGCCGAGGATCTGACCGAGGGTGGCTACGTGTTCATCGAGGTCTCGGACAGCGGCTGCGGCATGGACGCCGAGACCCGCGAGCGCATCTTCGACCCGTTCTTCTCCACCAAGCGCACCGGTCGCGGCCTGGGCCTGGCCGCGGTGCTGGGCATCGTGCGTAGCCACAGCGGCACGATCAAGGTCTACTCCGAGCCGGGCCGCGGAACCACGTTCAAGGTGCTGCTGCCCGCCGTGGACGAGCCGGAGATGACCACCCTGGACGGCGTGCGCATGATGCCCGGCGTGCGGGTGGACGGCGCCATCCTGGTGGTGGACGACGACGACGTGGTGCGCTCGGTCACCCGCTCGATGCTGGAGTTCGCCGGCTACGAGGTGCTCGACGCCCCGGGCGGAGTGCAGGCGCTGGCGATCGTCGAGTCCCAGGGGGAGCGGGTCGAGGCCGTGCTGCTGGACCTGACCATGCCGGACATGACCGGCGAGGAGACCTTCCGCGAGCTGCGGCGACTGCGCCTCGACCTGCCGATCGTGCTGTGCAGCGGCTACAACGAGACCGAGGCCACCCACGCCTTTGCCGGCCGTGGCCTGGCCGGCTTCCTGCAGAAGCCCTTCGACAGCGCGTCGCTGCTGAACACCCTGGCCGACGTGCTGGACCTCTGAGCGGTGCGCTGCCCCGGCTGTGCGGCGGACCTGGGCGGCATGGACGACCGCATCGCCACCATCTGCGTCACGTCCGCGGGCGACGAGGTGATCCACTCCTACTGGCGCTGCGAGGCCTGCGATCGGATCCCGGTGGAGTCCTACCGCGACCGCTTCATCGGCGATCCCGACATCGTGGCGTGGACCCTCACGGCCGCCCAGGGCGCCGAGGTGGTCCGGCTGGTCGGCACCTGCCCCGACCCGTCGGACAAGCGCTGCGACTGCCCCGCGCACCGGTCGCTGGCCTCGGGCGGTCCCGGCTCACCCTCCTGACAAGGCCGTGCGCGCCAGGCTCGCCGAGATGGCGGCCGCCTTGCGCGGCGACAGGTGCCGCAGCACGAAGCCCAGCTTGCGCGGCCGCAGGTAGAAGCGAAGGTAGGCGCGGCTCTGCAGCCGCCGCAGCGCGGCCAGGGGCAGGGAGCCCAGCTCCAGCGGGCCGCCACGTTGCTTGGTGTACTGGCTCCAGTCGTCCGACAGCAGCCGGTAGTCCCCCTCGCCCAGCTCGGCCATGCGCCGCACCTCGGTCCCGGGGAAGGGCAGCATGATCGCCATGTTGAGCAGGTCCGGGTCGACCTCGTGCATCAGCCCCTCGGTGCGGGCCACGGAGGCGGTCGTCTCGAACGGATGGCCGATGATGGTGTAGCAGTCCACCACCAAGCCCGCCTCGCGGGACAGCCGCACGGCCTCGACCACCTGCTCGGGGGTGATGCCCTTGCGCGAGTGGCGCAGCATCTCGGGATCACCGGCCTCCACGCCGAAGAACACCCCGTGACAGCCCGCCCGCTTCATCAGCGCCAGCGACGGCCCGTCCACCGCGTCCACCCGGGTCTCGGCGATCCAGCGGATCGTGCGGTGCAGGCCCCGCGCGATCAGCTGCTCGCAGACCTGCTGGCCGTGGGGGTGGTTCGCCAGGAAGGTGCCGTCGGCGAAGAAGAACAGCGTGGCGCCGTAGCGGTGCACGCCCTCGGCGATCTCGTCGGCCACGGCCGCCGGGTCGCGCAGCCGCAGGCCAGGCATGGTGCGGTAGCAGAACGCGCAGGCGTGGGCGCAGCCCCGCGACGACAGCACGGGCAGTTCCAGCACCGGGTCGCCACCGGGCGAGTACATGCTCAGCGAATGCAGGCCCCGGTAGGAAGGCAACGGCAGCAGGTCCCAGGCGGGCCGCGGCAGCGCGTCCAGGTCCTCGGTCGGCGGCGCCGGCGCGTTGACCACCACGTCGTCGCCGTCGCGCCACGCCACCCCCTCCACGTCGGCGGGTGCCTCCCCGTCCAGCAGCCGCACCAGCGGGCCCTCTCCCTCCCCACGGACGACCAGGTCCACGGCCTCGCACTCGGCCAGGGTCCGCTCGGGGATGGCCGTGGCGTGGGGGCCGCCGAACACGATCCGCGCGTCCGGGAGGGCCTCTCGCGCGGCGCGCGCCACGTCGAGCGCCTCGTACAGCTCCTCGGTGAAGGGGCCCAGGCCGACCACGTCCGGCCGGGTGCGCCGGACCTCGTCGCGGACCGCGTCCACCCGCAGGTCGTGGGCCCGGCAGTCCAGCACGGCCACTCCGTGCCCGGCGTCTCGCGCCGCGGCCGCCACGCAGGCCAGCCCCAGGCGCGGGAACACGCCCTCCATCTGCTTGACGTCCCGCGTGCGCGGGTGGGGCGGGACCACCAGGAGCAGGGAGCTCATGGCGTGAATTGTAACGTCAGCGGCCGATGTACTCGCGCCACGGGCGGCACTCGAGGTCCTCGACGTCGAAGCGCGCCATGGCGTCCACCAGCAGGTTGGCCACCTGCAGGTTGGTCACCAACGGGATGCCGAAGTCCACGGCCGCGCGCCGGATCAGGTAGCCGTTGTCCAGCTCGTCGTCGCCCAGGTGCTTGGGGATGTTGATCACCATGTCGACGGCGCGGTCGCGGACCAGGTCCAGGGCGTTGTCCCGGCCCTCGTCCAGGGGCCAGGTGACCCGCTGGCACGGCACGCCGTTGCGCTCGAGGAAGTCGGCGGTGCCGCCCGTGCAGTGCAGGGCCAGCCCCCGATCGGTGAGGCTGCGCGCGCTGGTGAGGAAGCCGGCCTTGCTCTCCACCGGGCCGGTGGACAGCAGCACGGCCTTGCGCGGCAGGGCGTTACCCGCGGACAGGAACCCCTTGAGGTAGGCGTCGCCCACCTCGGTGCCCAGGCAGGCCACCTCGCCGGTGGAGGCCATCTCCACCCCCAGCATCGGATCTGCGCCGGCCAGCCGGGTGAAGCTGAACTGGGGCACCTTCACGCCCACGTAGTCCTGGTCGAACAGCGACTTGCTGGGCGGGTCGATCGGCAGGCCCAGGATCGCGCGGGTGGCCAGCCCGATGAAGTCCACGTTGTAGACCTTGGAGCAGAACGGGAACGAGCGGGACGCCCGCAGGTTGCACTCGATCACCCGCACCCGGTTGTCCCGGGCCAGGAACTGGATGTTGAACGGGCCGCTGATCTCCAGAGCCGCCGCGATCTCGCGGGCGATGCGCCGGATGCGCCGGATCGTCTCGAGGTAGACCTTCTGCGGGGGCAGCACCATGGTCGCGTCGCCCGAGTGCACCCCCGCGAACTCCACGTGCTCGCTGATGGCGAATGCCACGATCTCGCCGGCCGCGGCCACGCCGTCGATCTCCAGCTCCTTGGCGCCGGTGATGTAGCGGCTCATCACCACCGGGTGGTCGCCGGACACGTCCGCGGCCCGCGCCAGGATCCCGCGCAGCTCGGACTCCCGGAAGGCCACGGCCATGGCCGCGCCGGACAGCACGTAGCTGGGCCGCACCAGCAGAGGGTAGCCCATCTGCTCGGCCTGGCGACAGGCGTCGTCCACGGACCCCACCTCCCGCCACTCGGGCTGGTCCACGCCCAGGGAGTCCAGCAGGCCCGAGAACTTGTTGCGGTCCTCGGCGCGGTCGATAGAGCGTGCGGCCGTGCCCAGCACGGTGGCGCCCTCCCGGGCCAGGCGCGGTGCGAGGTTGTTGGGCACCTGCCCGCCCATGGACACGATGAATCCCTCGGGGTGCTCCTTGTCGGCGATGTCGAGCAGCCGCTCCAGGGTCAGCTCGTCGAAGTACAGCCGGTCGCACACGTCGTAGTCGGTGCTGACGGTCTCGGGGTTGTGGTTGACCATCACCGTGGTCCGGCTCAGCCCCCGCAGGGTGTTGACCGCGCCCACGCAGCACCAGTCGAACTCCACGGAGCTGCCGATGCGGTAGGGCCCCGACCCCAGCACCACCACGGGCCGCTCCGCGGCCGGCGCGGCCGGTGGGGCGAATTCCACGTCGTCCTCGGTGCCGCCGTACGTCAGGTACAGGTAGTTGGTCTCGGCCGGGAATTCACCGGCCACGGTGTCGATCTGCTTGACCGCCGGCACGATGCCCAGCTTCTGCCGCAGCCGACGCACGATCATCATCTTGTCGTGGGGGTCGGCGGCCAGGTAGTTCATGCACGCCCGCGCCACCTGGAAGTCGGAGAAGCCGAGCTTCTTGGCCGTGCGGAGCATGTCCGGGGGCAGGTCCTTCTCGCTGTATTTCTCCAGCTCGCGGAAGGTGCGAACGATGCCCTCCATGCGGTACAGGAACCACCGATCGATGCGGGTCAGCGCCCACACCCGCTCCACGTCGTAGCCCCGCAGGAAGGCCTCGGCCACGGCCAGGATGCGAATGTCCGTGGGCCTGGTCAGCGCGTCGTCGAGGTCGTCGAACGGCACGCGGTTGCCCACCAGCCCGTGGAAGCCACCGCCGACCATGCGCAGCGCCTTCTGCAGCACCTCCTCGAAGGTGCGGCCGATGGCCATCACCTCGCCCACGCTCTTCATGGCCGTGCCGATGTGCCGCGACACGTGGCGGAACTTGGCCAGATCCCAGCGCGGCATCTTGATCACCACGTAGTCCAGGGACGGCTCGAAGCAGGCGCAGGTGGTGCGGGTGACCGCGTTGGCGATCTCGGGCAGGGAGCGGCCCAGAGCGAGGCGCGCGGCCACCGCGGCCAGCGGATAGCCGGTGGCCTTGGAGGCCAGGGCCGAGCTGCGGCTCAGCCGGGCATTCATCTCGATGACCGCGTAGTCCTCGGATTCGGGGTCGAGGGCGAACTGCACGTTGCACTCGCCGACCACGCCGATGTGACGCACGATGGCGATGGAGCGCTCCCGCAGCCGGTGGTACTCGTCGTTGCTCAGGGTCAGCGACGGCGCCACCACCACCGACTCGCCGGTGTGGATACCCAGCGGGTCGAGGTTCTCCATGTTGCACACGGTCACACAGTTGTCGAAGCGGTCGCGCACGACCTCGTACTCGACCTCCTTCCAGCCCTGCAGCGACTTCTCCACCAGCAGCTGCGGGCTGGACACGAATGCCTTGGCCGCAGCCTCGGCCATGGTCTCGCGGTCCGGCACCAGCATCGAGCCGAGACCGCCGAGGGTGTAGGCCGCGCGCACGATCACCGGGTAGCCCACCTCGTCCGCCGCCGCGAGTGCCTCCTCGGGACTGGACGTGGCGATCGAGCGCGGCACCGGCACGTCGAGCTCGCCCATGGCCCGGGCGAACAGGTCCCGGTCCTCGGTGGCCTCGATGGCCTCCACCGGCGTACCCAGCACCGACACGCCGTACTTCTCCAGCACACCGCTGCGTTTCAGCTGCACGCCACAGTTGAGCGCGGTCTGGCCGCCGAAGCTCAGCAGGATCCCGTCGGGCCGCTCCCGCTCGATCACGCGGGTGACGAACTCCGGGGTCACCGGCACGAAGTAGATCTCGTCGGCCAGGTCCTCGGACGTCTGGATGGTGGCGATGTTGGGGTTGACCAGCACCACCCGGCCGCCCTCCTCCTTGAGGGCCTTGATCGCCTGGGAGCCGGAGTAGTCGAACTCGCCGGCCTGGCCGATCGACAGGCCGCCCGAACCCAGCAGCAACACCGTGCCGATGTCCCTCATCAGCGCACCCCCTTCGCGGCCCGCACCTGGTCGAGGAAGCGGTCGAACAGGAACCCGGTGTCCACCGGCCCGCATGAGGCTTCCGGGTGGAACTGCACCGCGGAGAACGGTCTGTGGCGGTGCCGTATCCCCTCCACCGTGCCGTCATTGGCGTTGAGGAACCACACGCCCCAGTCCGGCGGCAGGGTGCGCGCGTCCACCGCGTAGCCGTGGTTCTGGCTGGT
>CAZXHG010000296.1:0-11493 GCA_964639985.1 uncultured Rickettsiales bacterium | reverse complement strand
AAAGGGATAGTGGACCGTGACTCTCGAACTGAGGGTATCGCTGTTGAGGGTTGTAGAACGCGTGTGAGCACTGTGATGCACGCCGATCCTGGTGAAGCGGTCAGATCATGTGCACGGGGACGAGTCGTGTCGGCGTGGAGTAGGCCGCGAGCGTCTGTGGGATGGCGTGAGGTCGGTGATGGTTGGTGGAGTCGAGCGTGATCTCCCGCACGGGGACGGGGTCGTCCACGACGATCAGCCCGCCGAAGCTCGGGCGTACGCCGTCGTTGTCGGCCAGGGAGGTGGCCGTGGCCGGATCGAACGGTGGCACCAGTGCGATGGCCTCGTCCAGCGGGAGGGAATCCAGGTCGATGTAGGCGCCACGTGAGCCCAGGGTGTGGCCGACCAGGTGCTCCACGGCGTCGCGGTCTGCGCCAGCGCGCTTGAGTCCGGATACGAACCCGCGGCGGAAGGCTTGGTGCGGTCGGCCGGACCAGACCTCGGTGCGCACGCCAGCGCGCCGCCAGCCCCGGGTCGTGTCGCGGGCGCGGGCCGTGCCGGCGAACGCACTGCTGTTGCTGCGGTTGGAGGTGATCAGCCAGTCCTCGGGCTGATCCCAGGTGCGGAGTACATCGAGCAGGTGCGGCGACAGGGGGACGGTGCGGCCCTGCTGCTCGTGCGGGTCTTGCCCAGCTCCGGGCGGATGGTCAGGGTGCCGCGGACGAGGTCGATGTCGTCCCAGGCGGACTGCACGACCTCGACCAGCTTGCGGCGGGTGGAGGACTTGCGGTCGCGGCCGTGGCGGCCAGTGTGGCGCAGGGACTCGTGCCACTCGGTGAGGGTATCGCGGTTCAGCAGGTCCGGACCGAGGAAGGAGGATGAGGCGCGGGATTCGAGCCAGGTTGTGAAGAGGTCGAGTGCGCGGGCGTGGCGGATGATGGTGGTCGGGCGGTGGGTGGTCTGGAGGGAGGCGAGGTAGTGGTTGAGGAGGATGCGCAGATCGGGGACGGGCTGCGCCGGGCGTGGGGACCAGGGCTGGCCGTGGGCGGTGGCGCGCTCGATGTCGCGCTTGAGCAGGCCGGCGGTGGCGTAGGAGGGGCACTCGCGGGAGCGGGGGCGGCCGTCCGGGTCGTGCCAGTGGACGGTGTAGGTGGTGCCCGTGGGGGTGATGGTGACCATGGGATATCCTCGCGTTAGTTTTAGGTTTACGTTTGTCTGGGGCTAGCACAAGCGGGTAGAGTCGGTGGGCCAGGAGGTGTGGCGTGATCCGACCGCGACCGGATGGGCAGCAGCGGGGGCCGTGGGAGTTCAGGGACAGGGCCGAGCCCGTGGGGATCGCCGGGCGGGTGATGATGCCGCAGGTACTCGGTGGGGTGATCCGGCTGGCGCGGTTGTCGTCCGGGGCGTCACTGCGGGGGATGGCGCAGCTGCTGGAGGTGACGCCTCCGGTGCTGAACCACGTGGAGACCGGGAAGATGGCGGTGACCGCGTTTCAGCTGGAGGTGTTGGCGTACGTGCTCACGCGGCTGGAGGCGGAGCGGTTCGGGGAGGCCGGGGTGCGGTGGCAGGGGTGGGAGTTGTTGCGGATCGCCACGGAGATCGCGGATGCGCTCGAGGTGGCGGGGTACTGGGTGCAGTGGAAGTCACCGCGGCGGGTGGGGGTGTTGGGGGTGTTGGGGGGGGGTATGGGGGGTTTTGGTTTTCCCGGGGGGGGGGGGGGGGTGTGGGGGTTGTTGGGGGGTTTGGGGTTGTTGATCGGGGTGTTGCGGGAGTTCTGTCCAGGGGATTTCAGTGGGCGGTTTCGGTAGGGGTGGGTGAGTGGGGTGGGACCTGGCATGGGTTCGACTCCGGGGTGGAGTTTAGAAGTCTCCTTCAGGTGAACGAACCCACATTACCTCAGAACTGTCATTGCCCGAGTTTCACTCATCTGATTCACGGTCCGACTCGCTGCATTGGACTTCACGGACAGCCACCTCCATCCGCCACTGGATTGAAGGGCTGGGTGGCGAATGGGTAGGAGGGGGCGGGTCTTGCGTTGCACGCCCCAGGTCCCCGATGTTGCGTTCTCGCTGCACGCGGCCTGACGCACAGCCATTCGTCTGACGCAGTTCCATCCTGACCTTCCCCATCCTCGATCGTCGATCGTCGTAGGGCGGCTGTGGCCCCTGTGGTTCCCGGTCCATCTGTGCGGGCTGTGGGGGGGCGGTGGTCGGCCGCTTCGGTTCACCCGGTTGCCTCGAGTTGAGTGGCCGTCCACGGGCCGTCCATGGTCCCGCGGGCCGGGATCCACAAGGCCACAGTTCTTCTCAACGAATGGCATCGGTCCCGACCGCGTGGTAGGCCGTTGGGCTCTCAGGAGGAGGCGCAAACGAGCGAAGCCCGCGGTTGCAGCCGCGGGCTTCGAGAGTTTCGTGACGGTGCCACGGTTAGCGACCAACGCACCGTCACATGCCGTATCAGGCGATGCCAGGATGCCACGAGCAGCCAGGGCTTGCACGCCCATTCGTGTTCGCGGCGTACCGGGCCGACGATCACGGGGTATGGGTGCCGGACGATCTCCTCGAGTGTCCCTACTCGAATGGTGTGTCGTGCCAGATCCGCCTGCATCACTTTCGAGATCGCAAGACGGGCCCGGCGCACCCGCTGGCGGTGCTGGAGTGTCTGGCGCACGGCCACGCGTTCACGGTGTACCCGCCTGGCCACGTTCCATACGGGCGCCGGCTGGTCGCTCCTGTGGCCGAGGACGGGTCCTTGCTTCGCCAGGCCGCGGACGAGTTGCCGGACAGTGCGCGGCGTCCACTGGCGTGGAAGCAAACCCTGTTCGTCGCGGCGCTGGACGCTGTCCGTGGCGTTGGCTGGCCGCGGCTCGAGTGGACCTGGGGGGAGGAGAGGCGTCTGCCGCTCGCCACACCGGGGCTGTGGGCGACGCAGCTTCGATGGCTGCGACGCGGAGAGGCCTTGCTGGGGATCACGCCAGAGATGGAGCCCTCGACGCGTGAGCAGCTGGCATGGCAGCTGGGCGTGCCGTGCCTCGTGCTGATCGCGGCCGAGCAGTCCCTGGCGCAGGCCCGCGGCTATCGCTCCCGCGGCTCCGCCATGGTCCGTGTCCTGCAGCAGCTTCCTGCGCGTCCTCGCCTGGTCGACGACCTGGTGGCCGCCGGGTACGTCGCCGGGCTGTGGGGCCGGCCCAGCCGGTGGGATCCGGGCGGCGCCGGGGGCGGGGTGCTCCGCCCGCTGTTCCGGGACGCTGGAACGCGGGGGGTCCCACGCCGGGGTGAGGCCGGATCGGCCCGTACGACTTTCGACTCGTGAGGACGGACCCGACCGCGGCGGACGATGGGACCTCGCTGACCGGAGGTCCCATGACCCGATCCCGACCCGGCTCCACCCCGTCGCCTCCCTCGCCGATGGCGTTGTTTCGCTTCTCGGTGGTCTCGCTGACGCTGTCGTGGCTGCTGCGCGGAGAGGTGCGCGCCCGGGCCGTGGAGGCCGCGGCTGCCCAGGAGCATGCCACCCCCTGGGGCGACGTGCGGCGGGTCAGCCGGCGCACCGTGTACCGCTGGCTGGCAGCGTACGAGCGGTACGGCCTGGTCGGGCTCGAGCCAGCACCGCGGGCGCGGACGGACAGCTCGGTCGTTCTGCCTGCGGCGTTCGTGGCGTTCCTGCGCCGCGAGAAAGAGGTCGATCCACGCGCGTCGTCCCCCGAGCTGATCCGTCGCGCCCAGGAGCTCGGCATCCTCAAGCCGCAGACCCCGGTAGATCGCACCACGGTCTGGCGCACGTGCCGGCGCATGGGCCTGCCGACCCGCCGTCGGCCCCACAAGCGCGAGGCCGACACCCGGCGCTTCGCCTACCCGCACCGGATGATGATGGTGCTGGCTGACGGCAAGCAATTCCGGGCTGGTGCCGCTCGCCTCAAGCGGGTGGCGCTGTTCTTCCTCGACGACTGCACGCGGTACGGACTGCACGCGATCGTGGGCACCCGCGAGTGCACCGATTTGTTCTTGCGCGGGCTGCATCAGCTGCTGCGCAAGGTCGGCTTCTTCGACGTGATCTTCCTGGATCGCGGCCCCGGCTTCATCTCCGACGACACGACCGCCGTGATCGCCCATCTGCCCCACGGCCACCTGGTCCACGGTACGGCCCGGTACCCGGAGGGTCACGGCAAGATCGAGATCTTCCACTCAAGATGCACCCCTCGAGCAGTACTTCGCAGAGGTTGCCTGGTAGGTCTTGATGCGCATGATGGTCTCCTCATCGAGCAGAAACCAGCACGGACGGCCCCTACCGCCCCCGTCGGCGATCTGGAGCAATCCGTTCCGGGTCCAGTTGTTCACCGTGCTTCGAGTCACGCCGAAGAATTCTGCGACGCCGCGAGTCGAGTACAGTCCATCTCCTCGTTGGTCTGGCGTGAGTTGCCCAGACGGCGTGGCGTGGGGTCGTTCGACTCCGAGGCGACGTCGCACTCGAGCAACGGCGTCTCGGTCCCAAGACCTGCCGTGGCCAGTGGTCAAACCAGCGCGGTTCAGTCGTTCAGCGATCTGCTCGTCATGCCAACCCGTCGAGACAAGTCGGCGGATGCGATCCTCCGCAGCTCGTCCCGCCCGGTTCCCTCGGCCATGTCTCGGCCGTTGGACCCGAAACTCGTCCACGACGCCAGACTCCCATAACACCTGGACACGAGTACTACGGGAGGGGACCTCAAGGGGTGTCAGGGACACCTCGCGGATGAGGATACGCAGCAAGTTCTTGCGCTGCTGCTGGGTTGTCGTCTGAGATCGCCAGACCCGTGGCAGATCGCGCGAGAGCTCTAGGATGTGGCGTCGGTCCTCGTCATTCAGGGAGACCTTCTGTTGTTGGCGGGCCCGCTCGTATCCACGATTCGCCTCTTCGAGGTCACGAAGTTTCTCCTCCCACTGCGCTTCGAGCGTGCGAGCTACGACGCGGTTGTCGGGATCTACGGCCTTGTAGCGACGTTCGGCCAGTCGGGCCTCGTAGCGGGCCCGTTCGACATGCAGCCGCCACTGCTGGTCGACCTCGTCGGCCTGACGCTCGGCTTCTCGTGAGACGGCGAGGGCCAGCTCCAGCTCCGGTGGCCGAGCCGCAGCCAGGAACGCCGCTGTCACCTGCTCATCAATGGCGGTGCCGGAAACCGTCCAGCACTTACCCGTGCCAGTACCACTCTGATCGGGGCTGCGGCATGTGTACACGACGCGCCGGTTTCGACCGGAGTACTGGACGTGCATGCGGGCGCCGCACTTCCCGCATAGGACCATCCCCTGCAGCAGAGCCCCCCCGCCAAGCGCCGCGCGGTGACCGCCAGGCGTTGCTGGCGTCGGCCGGTTCGCCCGGAGCTTCTCCTGGTTCTCCATGTACTGCTCCCACGTCAGGTACGCCGGGTGTCGATCTGGCAAGAAGACGCGCCATTGCTCACGAGGAACCGGTGTAACCGCGGTGCGGCGGACTCCGTCCGCGAGGTATGTTCGCGTCTCACGCCTGCCATAGACGTAGGCTCCGGTGTAGATCGGGCTGTGAAGAATGTCGAGGACGGTCCTTGGGTGCGGCCGGACCCATCGTACGGCGGCCTCGCCTATGTGCCGGGCGGGGAACCGCAGATCCTGCCGGATGAACCAGGTGCGAACGCCCTGTGCGCTGCCCTCAGTGCGGAACCGCTCGAAGACGAGGCGGATGGCCGCACGCACCTGTTCATCGGGGTCGAAGGCGAGCTGCCCAGCCACGTCATCCCAGACATAGCCCGTGGGTGGCACGAGCCGCAGTTCGCCACGGCGGGCACGACTGAGCTTTGCGCCGTGCATTCGCAGCCGCATCCAGTACTTCTCCGCTTCCGACATCTGGCCCTTCAGACCGAGCAGCAGCCGGTCGTTCGGATCCTGCGGATCGAAGACGCCTTGTTCGTCCACGATCAGGACGTCTCCCCAGCCACACAGATCGAGGAGGTGGTGCCAATCGGCTGACGACCGCGCAAACCGCGATACCTCGAGGGCGAATAGTGCCCCAATCTGGCCCTTGCCAACTTCCTCGGCCAATCGCCGGAAGCCGGCGCGGGCCTCTGTCGTCGTGCCGCTCTGGCCGAGATCCTCGTCGATGATCTCGACCGAGTCCCGTGCCCAGCCGAGCGCGTGGGCGCGCTCAGCAAGTGCGTACTGGCGGGCCGTGGACTCACCGTGCTCGACGACCTGCCGTAACGTCGACTGCCGCAGGTACACGATGGCTCGGCGGCCGAGATGTTTCGGCCGGATCTTGCTCAGCTGCATCGGTCGCCTCTGCTTGCCCTGCCAGCGCCTGATGTACGAGCGTCGCCCACGCCGCCACGAGACGGTCGGTCGTCGGTCGCGTCGTTACCCTGGTGCTGGAATGGTGGGGCACTGCTTCTACTTCTGTTACGACTACTGCTCGCATGTTCAGTATCGGACAATGCGCTCGCTCCATCGGAGTTGTCAAGGTCAGCGTGGCTGAGGGACTCGACAGCAGCACACAAGGCGACAAGTGCGGTCTCGGTTGCGAGTGCTGGTGAGGCGTTTGGGCTCGGAGCCCCAAGATCAGTCCACTCGACAGGAAGCCGTATACACCGTCCATCGGGGTGGCGCACATCGAGGAATAGATGGCCCGACTGAGTACGAACTCGGTGGAGCAATTCGACCGATTGGCCGGTCAGCGGATGTACCGGCAGCGTCACCACAACCTGCTGAGGTGCTTCGCACGGATACGCATCCTGGTTGGAATGTCGAGAAGTTCAATCAAACGGCCTGGTGGTCCATGCTCCGCTCCCTGGACCGGGCCCCCGAGGTCGACCCGGACTGCGGCGCGCTGACGCTGCGGCTGCAGCACTTCCTGGACCGCCAGTACAACGTCCGGCCTCACGAGTCGCTGGGCAAGGACACGCCGCAGCAGCGATGGCTGGCCGATCCACGTCCGCTGCGCTTGCCCGACGACGAGCACGACCTGCGCCAGCACTTCGTGGTCGCCGAGACCCGGCAGGTCTCCGGGGACCACGTGATCCGCCACGGCGGTCTGCACTACGAGGCCCCGCGTGGCCTGGCCCATGGCGAGGTCACCGTCTATCGCCAGGTGCTCGACGGCCACCTCGAGGTGGCCTACCGCGGACGCAGGGTCCGCCTGCACCCCGTCGATCTGCAGGCCAATGCCACGGCCCGCCGAGCCACGGCGCACCACGACACTCCCGCGTCCGACGACGCACCGCCCAGGACCGCCGCCACCGTGGCCTTCGATCGGGACTTCGGACCGGTCGTCGATCCCGACGGTGGCTTCATCGACCCCACACACTCGGAGGACTGATCCATGGACCTGCTCGCCCACTTCAGCATGCACAAGACCCCCTTCACCCCCGAGCTCCAGCCCGAGGAGCACCTCGACTTCCCCTTCGCCGACGAGGCCTTCGAGGGCCTGCTGCACGCAGTTTCCGGTCGCATGTCCGGCGCCCTGATCGCGCCCGCCGGCACCGGCAAGACCGCCTTGCTGCGCCGCTTGCGCGGCGCGCTGCCCGAGGCCCGCTACCACGTCCGCTACGTCAAGGTCACCAGCCTGTCCAAGCGCGACATGTGCCGCGAGATCGCCGCGGCCTGCGGCCTGTCGCCCGCCGGCTCCTACCCCGCGCTGGTGCGCAAGCTCCAGCAGCACTGGGACGACGGACTGGGCACCGACGGTGTCCGCCCGGTCCTCATCCTCGACGAGGCGCACGACCTGCGCCCCGACGTGCTGGCCATCCTGAGGATCCTCACCAACTTCGACATGGACTCGCGCCTCGTGCTCTCCGTCGTGCTCACCGGTCAGCCGCCCCTGGGCACCATGCTGTCCCGCGAGGACCTCGACGCCGTGGCCCGCAGACTGGCTCACTACGCCACCTTGCGACTGCTGTCCCGCGACGAGACCACCTTGTACATCGAGCACCGCTGCGCCATCGCTGGCGCGGCCACCGTCCCCTTCGATGGCGGCGCGATCGACTCCATCTACGAGATGTCCCGCGGCAATCTCCGCGCCATCGACCGCCTCGCCCTCAAGAGCCTCGAGATCGCGGCCGCACGGGATGTCGAGACGGCCGCCAGCGCCCACGTGGCCCAGGCCCGCAAGCTGCTGTGGCCGTGACCTCCGATCTCTCCGACGATCCGCTGCCGATCCAGCAGGTCGGCCAGCTCGACCGCCACACCGACGGGCCCCGCTGGCTCGTACGCCAGCTGTGGGCCCACCAAGCCGTCGGTTTCATCGGTGGGCCGCCGAAGTGCTGCAAATCCTGGCTCGGGCTCGACCTCGCCGTCTCCGTCGCCTCGGGCACGGCCTGTCTCGGCCGATTCGAGGTCACCCAGACCGGACCCGCCCTCGTCTACCTCGCCGAGGACGCCCTCGGCCACGTCCGCGACCGGATCGCTGGCATCTGCCACCACCGCGGCCTCGACCTGCACGCTCTCGACCTGCACGTCATCACCGCCGATGCCCTGCGCCTCGACCGCACCCGCGACCAGCAGCGGCTGCACGACGCGCTGCTGCGATACCGGCCCCGGCTACTGCTGCTCGATCCGCTGATCCGCCTGCACCGCCTCGACGAGAACAGCTCCGCAGAGATCTCCCGACTCCTCGGTTTCCTGCGACAGCTCCAGCGCGAGCACGGCGCCGCCATCGCCCTGGTCCACCACATGAGCAAGAAGGCCCGTTCCCAACTCGGACAGGCCCTGCGTGGCTCGTCCGACCTCTTTGCCTGGGCCGACAGCAATGCCTATCTCGTCCGACATGCCCGGCGCCTCACCCTCACCGTCGAGCATCGCTCCGCACCGGCCTTCGAGCCGCTCCACGTCGCCCTGAGCACCGACGACCCCACGGCGCCTCACCTTGAAATCAACGCCACCGACGACGACCGTGATGCGCCACCGCAGCCCCTCGCCGATGCCGTGCTCCAGGCCCTTCGGCACGATGATGAACGGCCTGTCACGCGCGCCGCCCTGAGGCAGCGACTACGCGTCAACAACCAGCGACTGGGCAATGCACTGGTCGACCTCGAGAAACGAAGCCTCATCCGAAGAACTCAGCAAGGCTGGCGCC
The DNA here is from genome assembly GCA_964639985.1 of uncultured Rickettsiales bacterium. Lineage (GTDB taxonomy): Bacteria > Myxococcota_A > UBA796 > UBA9615 > CAYRNR01 > CAZXHG01. The sequence goes on along the minus strand of CAZXHG010000296.1, from coordinate 2,442 downwards.
TGACCTCGACGACAGCCGCCACCACCTCCCAGATCTCCCTCGCCTGAAGTCGCCCGGACGCCGGTCGGACGGGACGGGGCGTTCCGTTCCGGTCCCTATAGGGGTGCACTCGGAACGGAACGCTCTGCAGGGGCTTCGATGTCAGGCTACGCGCAGCGACTCATGCGCGAGGACGTGCAACGCAACAGCGGGGCTCGGCGGTGTAGGACGGAATCAGAAACGTAGAGGGTGGCAGGCTAATCACAAGGACCTGTGTTGTTTTGGACGGTAGTTGAGATCGTTGGAGAGTAGGCACTTGCGAAGGCCTCTGCGTCCTCTTGGCTCAGGCAAGCGTTGTCCGAAATGAACAGGTTTTCTCCTACAACCTCGAGACTCGCGAGACCTGCCAAGCTGGCGAGAGTCGCGTTGTCGGCGATGTGCAAATCGCGATCGATGGTGTCGAGGTTCTCGACACCATCGAGTGTTGTCAGGAGAGGACAGCCGGCAATATAGAGATTCCCCGCCTCTTCGAGGCTCTCGAGACCGCTTAGATCCGTTACGGCGGAGCAGTACGCTAATACGACGCCCTCAGCCGTCTCTAGGGATGCAAAACCAGATAGACTTGTTAGAAGATGGTTTGTGTCAATGTAGAACACGGTGCTGGACGCTGAGGCGAGACTGGGGAAGTGAAACGATGTCAGCGAGTCGTTGTCGCTTATCTCAAACGATGGTCCAGTTGCCCACAGATTGGGGAACGCGTCAATGCTGTTGATAGACGTGTTTTCACGTATAGTGGCGTTGCCGACAATGTGTTGCAAGATCGGGAAGTTGATTTCATCAAGAGATTCATTGCGCTGGATGGCGAAGTTGCCTACGACACCTGCCAGGTTGGGTAGGTCGATGGTCTCGAGCGCTCCGTTGTCGCTGACCTCCCATGTATGTAGGAATTTAAAAGAGTCCTCTCCCGTAATTTCGAGTGTTTCTAGACAAAGGGAATCGATCCCGGGGTTTCGGAGTACGTTGAAATCACCCCCTACTTGCTGAAGGCTGGGTAGTGATATCTCTGTAATCGCGTCGTTGTCTGTGAAGTTGAAGGAGTCGCCCACCTCGGCAAGATTGGGCAACTCTATCAAGTCCACGGAACTGTTGTAGGTGATGTCGAGGTTTTCGAGTACCTGCGAGAGAAGCGGAGCCTCGAACCTCGAAAGTGAGTGGTTTGACTCGATGGTGAGACTGCCTCCTACCCTTGAAAGTCCCGGCAGATCGATGGCAGTGATTTCGGTGTTCGCTCGTATATTGAAATGCCCATCCACGTGATCCAGAATGGGGAAGGTCACATCAGCGAGTCCAGAATTAGATTGAATCAGGACGCCCCCGTCGACACGCTCCAATTCTGACAAGGCGTCGAGGTCGGTGAAACTGGAGAACTCAAGAGTCAGATCACCTGAAATGGACTTGAGTTGATTCAAACCAGACAGATTTGCCAATCCACTGTTGTTTCCAACAGTAAAGTCATGCGCGACCGTGACTAGGCCCGAAAGGAACGACAGATTTATCAGAGCGTCGTTGTTCTCGATAGTTACTGACCCAGTGATCGTATCGAGAGCCGGCATGCCGACTGGGTTGACTAGCTCCGAATTGTCTGAGACGTGCAGGCTATCGCCAAGCGATTCCAGGGCAGGGAAATCGAAGTCCGACAGTTGTGGATTGGACTGGATAGAGAGGGTTCCATGAATGAAACGCAAGTTCGGGAGTGTAATTGTTGAGAGCCACTGGAGCGAGTCAATCGTGAGAGTCCCAGTGATCGAAACGCAATGCACGATTTCGTCGAGGTCACCTTCTTGCAAGATGACGAAGTCCCCTTCGCACATCGTCGCTGGAGTGTCATCATCGCTGATGTCGTCGTCATCGTCGTCATCATGTGTGATGCGGTCCGTGGGACATCCATAAAAAAGTAGAATGGTAACCAGGAGAAAAAATGGTCGCAATTCACACATCCCAGATCCCTTCGAGCAGAGGATTCTATCGAGGGCAGCGTAGGCTGGAATCCGCGATAGCGTCAAGGGCATTGACTGACGGGACCTAGTTTGTTGGGGATCGTTCGACCTCGACGCGATAGGTTTCATTCTCCAGGGTCTCATCGTAGAATACAGTGACGATCCAATCGTGTGCCATGGCTTCACGGAACAACCTCACCTGTGCGGCAATCAGGGTCGTCATCTGGTCGTGGAAAGTGATACGACCAGTAAAAAGACCGCCCATTCGGCCGAAGAGCGAGATTTCGTAGAGAACGCAACGGCGCCAGTCCCGATTATCGATTTCGATTGAGGCCACATACCCCGCGGTCTCTCGAATGGTATCTGCGTCAGCTGCTGGTCGTAACTTTTGTGGTATCTCCATTTCACTTCCTGAGCAGCCGCAAAAACTCGATCTGCTGATCGCGCAAACACCAACGTTAGGCGA
>CAZXHG010000295.1:0-11510 GCA_964639985.1 uncultured Rickettsiales bacterium | reverse complement strand
CTGCCTGAACCACCCCGCATGGGGACATGCACACGTAACTCACCCCTGGGCTTCGACCAGCCCCCTTCCTACCGGAGTTACTTGTGCGTGTCCCCGTTTCGCCCCCAATCACCCGACCGGATCCGGACGCGTCCCTCCACAACCAGATCACCCGACCAGATCCGAACCTACCCCCTCAACTCAACGACTGACCACCCGGTTCCGTCCGGTCTGCTTGGCCTCGTACAGGGCCTCGTCCGCCCGCTTCTCCAGCGTCTCCGCCGTGTCGCCGCGCTGGGCCAGGCCCACCCCGAAGCTGGCCGTGACCGAGCCCTCGAACCGCTCGTAGGTAGTGGCGTGCAGCTCCCGGCGCAGGCGCGACGCGCACTTGATCGCCCCGGGCAGGTTCATGTTCGGCATCAGGATCTGGAACTCCTCGCCGCCGTAGCGGCCGACCACGTCCTCGCGGCGGGTGCGGGTGCGCAGCAGGGTGCCGAAGGCGCGCAGCACCTCGTCGCCTGCGTCGTGGCCGTGGGTGTCGTTGACCCGCTTGAAGTGGTCGAGATCGACCATGGCCAGGCACAGGGGGCGGCGGTGGCGCAGGGCCAGCGACAGGCTCTGCTCGAGCATGTCCTGGAAGTAGGCGCGGGTGTGTACGCGGGTGAGCGGATCGGTGTTCATCAGCCGCTGGATCAGCTGGTTGGCCTGTTCCAGCTGGCGGTTGCGGGTGTCGAGATCCCGGATGGTGGACAGCAGCAGGTCGCGCCCGCGGGAACGCCACAGGGCCAGGGCCGCGATATCGGCGAAGGCGGCGGCCATGTCCAGGTCGCGGGGGGTGAAGTCGCCGACCTTGTTGGCCAGACCGAGCACGCCCAGAACCGCACGCTCGATCACGAGCGGGGCGAACATGACGTTGCGCAGCTGCACGTGGCCGGATGGCAGCAGGTCGTCGTGTGGGCTGGCTGTGAAGCGGTTCTCCACCACCGGCCGGCCGCTGGCATAGGCCTCGGCGCGCAGGCCGCGGATGGGCATGGGCAGGTCGCGGTCCACGGTGCACAGGTGGTTGCCGGTGTCGAGGAACTGCACCTCGTTCTCGGTGCCATCGTCGCTGAGCAGGGCCACGTAGCCGGCCGAGGCGCCGGTGAACGTGCGCGCCTCCTCGAAGATCGCCCTGGCCGTGGTCTCGAAGTCGGTGTGCTGGAGGATCGCGCGTGCGGCCGTGAGCAGCACGGCCAGCTCGTTGCACGATCCCTCCAGGGATTCGATGAAGGTCGTCAGGTCGTCCTGCGCCTGATCCATGGCGCCGTCCTATCTCTCCCCTTCTCATTGTGGCGAAGTCCGGGGCCGCCGCCATGGGACCAAGGGCCTAGTCCGGCCGCGAGCGGCCGCGCTCTCACCACTCCAGCCAGTCCACGTCCGCCTCCGTGGGTTGCTCGTCCTCGTCGTCTTCGGCCCGGCCGCCGACCACGTCACGGATCCTCCCCTCCCGCGCCAGGTCGACGAGCACACGCTGGCCTGGCAAGGTGCCCCGCGCGTCCCTCACCAGCACGCACAGCGGACGGTCGAAGGAATCGGGGTGGCGCACGGGCGAGCAGGATCGCACCACCCGTCCGTCCTCCAGCTGCAGCACCGTGCCGGGCGGGTAGGCACCCAGGGTGTTGACCAGCAGCTGCACCAGCACGCCGTCGTAGCGCTCGGCCGCGTGCGCGGCCAGCGCGGTCAGGGCAGCCGCGGGATCGAGGCCGCCGCCGTCGATCCGCTGCAGGTTGTCGTAGGCCTCGGCGATGCGCAGGATGCGCGCCGGCAGGGTGGGGAAGCCGCGGGAGTCGTTGACGTCCCGGTGGTGCTGCAGCACGGCCAGCACGCGGTGCACCTTGGCCGCGTGGAAGCCGCGCTGGCGGATCAACAGGCGCGCGCCCGCGGACGCGTGCCGCTCGAAGGGCGGGGGGTAGCCGGCCACGGCCGGCTCGGTGTCCGTGGGCGGCCGGGAACCCTCGCGGGTGGCGTAGCCCACGTCGTGGAACATGGCGGTCACGCCCAGGTCCTGCACCACCTCGTCGCGCAGCCCGGCCGCGCGGCCCAGCAGCATGGCCACGGTGGCCACCCGCAGGGTGTGGGCGCCGTAGCGGGTGGCCCCGGCCGGGGAGTCCCACAGCCGCTCCGTGTCCTCGCCCGCCTCGAGGATGTCCGTGACCGCGCGCCGCAGGGGCAGGGGGTTGGGCAGGCGGTTGGCGCCCAGGTTGCCGAAGGCCGCGTCGATCAGCTGGGTCGTGCGGGCCGCCACGCGGCCGATGTCCGGCCGGGTGGGCGCGGCGCGGTCCGCGCTGGTGCGGAAGCGGTACACACCCGACAGCTCCACGCAGGTCACGCCACCGTCGGCCAGGGCGCGCTGCAGCGCGAGGCGCGCGTCGCCCTCCTCGGCCGGCTCGGAGAACGCCGACACCAGCACGCGGATTTCGTCCGTGGACGGCACGGCGTGGAAGTTGATGCCTCCCACGCCGAAGCGCCGCAGCTCCTCGCCGAGCTGGTGGCCGAGGTCGTTGCGGGGATCCATGCGGATGCGGATGTCGTTGACGTAGGTCTGGTCCTCCACCAGCACCAGGTAGATGACGCCCAGGGCGTCCATCAGCCGGTCGATGGTGTGACCGAGGTCGTGTACCGGCTTGCCGAATGCCTCGTTGTCCAGGGTGTGCATGCGGGTCATGCGCAACGCGCCGAACAGCTGGCGCACCAGCTGCTCACCGAGCTCCCGTACCTTGCCGGCGAGCTCGCGGTCCTCCCCGGCCAGCGCGCAGCGCAGCGCCTTGCCCAGGTTCGTGGTGTCGGCCGTGCCGTCAGTCACCGGTCACCCTCCCGTCCCGCTTGTGGGCCAGCACCTCCTGGCAGGTCGCGCGCAACTCGGGCCCGGAGTGGCGCGCCAGCCACATGACCGCCTCCTCGGCCTTGACGTGGTCCACCGCGGCCAGGGCGGCCACGCCCGCCCACAGGCGGGGTGTGGCCCGGTCCACCCGGGTGCGCAGCCGGGCCAGCATGCCCGGCGGGCGGACCCACTCGACCACGTCACGCAGCACGCGGGAGGGATGGATCGCGGCCAGGGTGCGGCCGATGGCCAGGGCTTCCTCCCGGTCGATGGTGTCCGCGCCGCGATCCAGGTGGTTGATCAGCTTGCGGAATGCGCGCCGGTCACCGCGAGTCTGCACCAGCTCGACCACCCGCAGCCGGATCTCGACGGAGGGGGAGCGCAGCAGCCGGGCCAGCTCCCTCGTCTCCACCTCCGAGCCGTCGGCCCTGCCGAGCATGGCGGCGACGGATTGCTGCACCGGTGGATCCGGGGAGAGCGCGATCATGCCGGCCAGGCGCAGGCCTTCGGCCAGGTCCACCTGGCCCACGGCCCGCAGCAGGTCCCCGGCGATGCGCGGTTCGGCCGTGGGGATGCGCTCGCGAACGTACTCGACGTGGTCGGCCACGAAGCGTTCCAGCAGCATGCGGGCGATGCGCCGCCGCGTGGCGTCCCGCTCCACCTCCAGGATGGCCACCAGGGAGGCCACGTGGTCGCCGGGTACGGCATCGAGCAGGGCGATCAGCTCCGGCGGCGGCTCGGTGGCCGTGCGGGACACGGACCCGAGGATGCGGCGCAGGGCCTTGCCGTCGGCCAGGCCCTGTTGCACGTCGCGGATCCGGTCGCTGATCGGCTCGTCCATGGAGGCCAGGTGGCGGGCCAGGGTCAGCAGGTGGCCGATCTGTCCCTCGGCGAGCAGGAAGTCGCGGACCTCGGCCAGGTAGTGCTGCAGGTCGGCCAGGGAGGTGGGATCGGCCGGATCGTGCACGAGCGCCAGCATCTCGCCCACGAGCCGCAGGGCGTGCTCGGTGAGGCGCGACGACGCGACCTCGTCGCGGAGCTGGGCCAGGACCCGCTCGTCCACGGGCGCATACACCAGCAGCGGGGCCGTGGTGCGGTGGGGCGGCGTGGGCTGGTCCCAGTCGTCGGGCACGTCCGCGCTGTACGCCTGCGGCCCCAGGCCGTGCCAGGCCGCGGACTCCTCCCCGTCGGCGCTGGCCTGCTCCTCCTCCAGCACGAACCCCTCGACCGCCACCACCTGGATGCCCGTGAAGCCCGCCTTCCACAGCAGGGTGACCACGTCGTCCTCGTTCTGGCGCACGCCCACGTAGCGGATGGACAGGATCTCCAGCAACCGGAACAGCTCGTCCCAGGCCACGGTCGGGTCCACCCGCAGGCGTCGTACCCCGTCGCGGAACAACCGGAAGGCCAGGGAGCGCTCGCGGTCCCGTTCCAGGTACACGATCTCGCCGCCGGCCAGGATCTCGAACGGGCGCAGCTGCAGCTCCAGCGGTCCGTGCTGGAGTGCCTCGACCATGGCCTCGTGATACTCGTCGATGAAGCGGCGGATGGCCTCGTTGTTGACCTCGTACAGCAGCACCGAGCGTGCGGCCTTGGACAGGGCGCGCAGCGCCGCGTTGACAGCCATGCCCGCGTCGCTGCTGCCGAGGCGTTCCTCGCCGTCGAGCTCGTCACCCCACGGATCGGGGTTCGCGGGGTCGACCTCCGGCGGCGGGATCAGGGGACCGGGTTCGTCCTGGGTCACGGGCTGGTGTCCTGTAACCCATTGTATCTGTTACGGAATCGATCACCCCGAGAGCACGATCAGCAGCACTCCCGCGAACATGATCCCCGCGCCGAACAGGCTCTGCGTGATGCGCCCTTCCCGGAACAGCAGCAGACCGAACAGCACGCTGAACAGCCCGTTGGTCCGTTTCAGCGCGATCACGTACGGCACGATGGCCAGCTTCACGGCCATGGCGTAGCAGATCATCATCACGGCCGCGGCGAACCCGATCAGCAGCAGGTAGGGCAGCCCGGCGCGCAGCAGCGGCGCGCTGCCGCGGGCCGAGCGCAGCATGAACGGCAGCACGACCACGCACACCACCACGTAGGCCGCACAGGCGAAGAACGCCGAGTTGCTGCGCTCGATGCCGATCTTCCCCAGGTTGGCGGTGATGGCATAGATCAGCGCTGTGCCCATCACGTACATCGAGCCGCGGTCCGTGACCAGCGCGCGCAGGGGAGCGAGCAGGCCCAGGTCCCGCTGGTGCACGTTGAGCAGGTAGGCGCCCGCCACGATGGTCAGCACGCCCACCGTGCCCAGCGGCCCGGAGCGCTCCCCCAGCATCACCCACGACGTGATCAGCAGGAACGCCGGCGTGAACGACAGCACGGGCATGGACGTGGACAGGGGCGCCACCTGCGTGGCCTTGACGATCAGCAGCGCGCCCGCGGCGATCATCACGCTGAACACCAGCAACACCGGCACCAGCCCCGGCTGCACCGTGGGCCACCCCTCGACCACCAGCAGCCCCCCCAGCACGGGCAGCGCCAGGGAGAATCGCCACCACAACAGCACGTGCGGCGGCACCTCCCGCAGCTTCTTCATGGCCGCATAGACCGTGGCGTCGGCCAGGCCCGCCAGCAGCGACAGGACGATCCAGGTCACCGGCGCAGCCTACCCGAAACGATGGCCGGACGAAGGGCTCATCCTCCTGGCCGGGCTCGGGCCCGGCGGCGCCGTGTCGTCCGCCGCAACCCCAGGATCAGCAGGACCAGCAGTCCGGCGGGGATCGACGGAGGTGGGTTCGGCTCGCCGTTGACGCGGCATTCACAGGTGGACCCGGGCTCGGGCTCGGGCCGGGAGCAGTCCGGGTCGAGTTCGTCGCCGATGCCGTCGCAGTCCCCGTCCACGCCGTCGAGGCAGTTCTCGTCCATGCCCGGGTGGCGATCGGGGTCGAGGTCGTCGCAGTCGTCGCCGCTGAAGCCGCCGTCCCAGCCGTCGCCGTCGATGTCGGTCAGGTCGACGCCGTCGCAGTCCTGGTCGACGCCGTCGTAGGGGACCTCGGTGGCGCCGGGGTGGATGCTGCTGTTGGCGTCGTCGCAGTCCTGTCCCTCGCACGCCTCCCATCCGTCGAGGTCGGCGTCGAGATCGTCGTCCACGACGCCGTTGCAGTCGTTGTCCAGGTCGTCGCAGATCTCGAGGTTGCCGGGGAAGACCGTGGCCTCGGCGTCGTCGCAGTCGCCGTCACAGATGGAGAAACCGTCCTCGTCCACGTCCGCGAGCTCGTGGGTCGTCTCGTCGCAGTCGTCGTCCTTCTCGCCGTTGCAGACCTCGACCTGGCCGGGGAACACGGTCACGTCGTCGTCGTCGCAGTCTCCCTCGCACTCGGCGAAGTGGTCGCCGTCGTTGTCGTACTCGGTGTGGACCAGGTCGTCGAGGCAGTCGCTGTCCACCAGGTCACCGCAGACCTCCTGTGCGCCCGGGTGGATGGCAGCGTTGGTGTCGTCGCAGTCCGCACACTGGGGCGAGCCGTCGCCGTCGTCGTCCACCTCGTACGAAGCCGGCGAGCCGTCGCAGTCGTTGTCCGCGCCGTCGCACAGCTCGGGCGCGCCCGGATAGACGTGCGGGTCGAGGTCGTTGCAGTCGCCCTCGCACACGGTCCAGCCGTCGTTGTCGTCGTCCGCGGGCTCGTCGACGACGCCGTCGCAGTCGTCGTCGAACCCGTTGCAGTCCTCGGGGGTACCGGGACGGACAGCCGGGTTGGTGTCGTCGCAGTCCCCCGCGCAGGTGGTCCAGCCGTCGCCGTCGATGTCGTGGCCGTCGTCGACCACGCCGTCGCAGTCGTTGTCCACGCCGTCACACACCTCGTCCGCGCCCACGTAGGCCAGCGGTTCGAAGTCGTCGCAGTCACCGTCGCAGTTGGACTGGCCGTCACCGTCGTCGTCGTTGTACTCCCAGGTCTGGCCGTCGCAGTTGTGGTCCACGCCGTCGTTGCATCCCTCGGTGGCACCGGGATGGATGTCGGCGTCGCCGTCGTCGCAGTCGCCCTGGCAGTCGGTCCAGCCGTCCGCGTCGTCGTCCAGGTCCCAGCAGGGAGCGAAGGCCTCGGCGTGGTCGATGGCCGCTATCAGCACGTCGCCGACCGTGGAGCCGTCGTACCAGCCGTCCTCCCAGTTGAGGCCGGTGGCGATCAGCAGGCCTGCTCCCTCGCGCAGGACATACAGGGTGGCCGTGCCGCTGTTTCCGTGCAGCATCAGCACGTCGGCGGAGGCGGGCAGCGAGGTGTAGGTGCCGTAGCTGGAGAACACCGCGTGCACGGCGTGGGGCAGCCCGACCATCATCGGGTGGTAGGGGTGCACGTTGAAGTTGGTGGTGCCCGGATCGTTGTCCAGGATGCCGCCGAACGGTGGATCCGGGTACGGGCCCTGACTGCCGGAGCGGGCGCCAGACCAGATCAGCACGCCGCCCCCGGTGACGAACGCCGCCAGGTCGGCCTCGCTGGCGGCGAGCGCGTCGGTGTAGCCGTCGTCCTGCACGCTCACCGTGATCACGAGGTCGTAGGCGGTCAGATCGGTGGTGGCCAGGGCCGCGCTCTCGATCTCCGTGGGGTAGAGGCCGTGCTCGGCCAGCTCCATCACCCAGGCGTTGATGCCGAACGGGTAGCCGTCCTGGATCAGCAGCGTGTCGGGCTGGGCGCGAGCTCCTGGCGCCAACAGCAACGCGGCGAGCAGGGTTGCGGCCGTGCCGGTGCGGATGAACATGGCTTCCCCCTCGCTGAATCCCTCCACTTGTCAGCGTACCCGAGTTCGGACGGCAGCGCTGCTGGTATCCTGGTCGGGTGAGCAGGAGCCGCGTCGGGATCGGGATCGGGATCGGGATGGCCGCGTGCCTGACCGCGGCCGGCTGCGTGCTGCCCGACTGGCCGCCGCCGTGGGTGGGGGACGACGACACGACGCCGCCCGCTGACGACGACACCACGGCGCCGGCGGACGACGACACCACCGCGGCTGACGACGACGACGTGACGCCGCCCGCCCTCGACTGGGTCGAGATCCCGGGCGGGACCTTCGAGATGGGCAGCGACGACGAGCTGGACAGCCAGCCGATCCACGAGGTGGACGTGCCCTCGTTCGAGCTGCTGGGGACCGAGGTCACGATCGCGCAGTACGCCTCGTGCGTGGACGCGGGAGTGTGTGGCGAGCCGACCCTGCCCAACGAGTACTGCCTGTGGGGCACGGCCGGGCTGGAGGGGATCCCCATGCACTGCGTGGACTGGGCCGAGGCGGTCGGCTTCTGCACCTGGGTCGGGGGCCGGCTGCCCAGCGAGGCGGAGTGGGAGTACGCCGCGCGCAGCGCCGGTCAGCCCATCGACTACCCGTGGGGCGACGAGCGCGCGACCTGCGACCGCGCGGTGATGGACGACCCGGACCAGGGCAGCGACGGGTGCGGGCTGGGCCATGTGTGGGAGCCCTGCTCCCGCAGCCCCCTCGGGGACTCGGACCAGGGGCTGTGCGACCTGGCGGGCAACGCCTGGGAGTGGGTCCAGGACGGGTACCACGCCAGCTACCACGACGCGCCCACGGACGGATCGGCCTGGGAGGAGGGCGGGGACACCCTGCGCATCACCCGCGGCGGCAGCACCGGCAACGAGGCGGACAAGGTGAAGGCCACGTTCCGGGACTGGGCGGTGGCCGACAACGGGGGGATCCCGGGGCTCGGGTTCCGCTGCGCGCGGTAGCTATCGTCCCCAGGACGAGGGGTCGGGGCCCATGACGAAATCGAGGGTGCCGCCGCCGGCGATGGCCTCGTGCTGGAACCATGGGTCGGTCAGGGCGGTGCCGTTGAGGGTCACGGACTGCACGTAGGGGTTGTCCGGGCCCGCGCCCTCGGCGGTGATGACCAGGTCGCCGGCGGGCAGGTGGATCGTGGCCTGTTCGAAGATCGGACTGCCGATCAGGTACGTGTCGGTGGCCATGACCGGGTAGAAGCCCAGCGCGGCGAACACGTACCACGCCGACAGGGTGCCGCAGTCGTCGTTGCCGGCCAGCCCGTCCGGGGCGGCGCGGTACTCGGTGTCCATGATCCACCGCGACCACTGCTGGGCCAGGTCGGGGCGGCCCACCTGGTCGAACATCCACACCGTGTGGATCCCGGGCTCGTTGCCGTGCCAGTAGTACAAGTTGGGCAGCGACGGATCGGGGTGGGTCGTGGCCTGCTCGAAGGCGTCGACCATGGCGTCGACCATGGCCTCGTCCGAGCCGAACAGGGCGGACAGACCGTCGGGGTCGTGGGGTACGTGGAAGCGGTAGTGCCAGGCGTTGGCCTCGGTGTAGTCGTCGGCGAAGTCCGTGGGATCGAAGGGGTCCTTCCAGTCGCCCTCGGTGGTGCGGCCCTGGAAGAACTGCGTGTCGGGATTCCACAGGTTGGTGTACCGCAGGGACTGCTCGGTCAGGTCGTCCGCGTCGCCGCTGTGGCCCAGGGCCTGGGCCAGCTGGGCCACGCCGAAGTCGTGGTGGGCGAACTCCAGGGTCTTGGAGGTGGCGTCCCCGCATTCGGAGTCGAAGGGCAGGTAGCCCAGCTCGTCGTACGTGTCCATGCAATCGCGGCCCGACTGGTCCACCGGCCCGGTGGCGTGGGCGTACATCTCCTCGTACAGGTCGTCCACGCCGGTCACCGGGATGCCCTTGAGGTAGGACTCGGGGATCATGATGTCCGCGGGCGTACCGATCATCGATCCGGTGTCGCCCGTGGCCAGCGCCCACTTGGGGATCGAGCCCCCCTGCTCCTGCATCTTGTGGATCGAGATCAGCATGTCCTCCTGCCGGTCGGGCCACAGCAGGCAGTACAGCGGGTGGGTGGTGCGCACCGTGTCCCACAGGGAGAAGTCGGTGTAGTACTGGAAGCCGTCCGCGTACCACACGTTGCCGTCGAATCCGAGGTAGTCGCCGCCGACCTCGGTCCAGTTGGTGGGCATCATCATGGTGTGGAACAGCCCGGTGTAGAACAGGGTCTTCTCGTCATCCGTGCCGCCGGTGACCTCCACGATCGACAGCTCGTTGTTCCACACGCTCTCCGCGCCGTGGTGCACCGCGTCGAAGTCCCAGTTCGAGGAGTGCTCGGCCTCGAAGTTGGCGCGGGCGTGGTCCGCGTCGATCACCGAGACGCCGGTCTGCACGATGATCTGCTCGCCGCCGGTGGTGTCCCACTGGAACCACGCGCCGATGTCCTCTCCCTCGCGAAAGGCGTCCCCCTCGATCAGCTCGTCACCGCTCCAGGTGCCCCACGAGGTGGGCGCGCGGCTGAAGCGGGACACGAACCAGATGTCCACTCCGCCCACACGACCGGTGAAGCTGCCCTGGTTGTGGATGTACCCGGTGATCTCCTTGTTGTCCGGATCCAGGTGCACCTCCGACGCGGTGATCACGCCGTCGCCCAGGGTGTGGGCCAGGTCCAGCACGACGGTGGCCTCGTCCGACGGGGGGAAGGTGTAGCGTTGCACGCCGGTGTGCGCGGTGGCGGTCAACTCCACGGTGATCTCGTCGTCGAAATCCACCTTGTAGTAGCCGGCGGACAGGGTCTCGTCGTCGTGGCTGAACGGCTTGCGGTAGCCGTCCTCGTCCACCTTGGTCGCGTCCATGCCCAGGGTGGGCATGAACATCACGTTGCCGTAGTCGGTCACACCGGTGCCGTGCAGGTGCAGGTGGCTGAAGCCCTCGATCCAGTCGTCCTCGTACCAGTAGCCGGCTGCGTGCAGTACCCCCAGCCCGCCCGACTCCATGGTGGTGTCCGGGCCCAGCCGCACCAGCCCGAACGGCGTGGTCGCGCCCGGGAACGTCGCGCCGATGTTGAACAAGCCGCCCGTGCCGATCAGCGGATCGACCCAGTCCACGGGATCGGGATCACCGGTGGCGTCGTCGTCGTCGTCCGGCGGCTGCGGCTCCTCGGTGGGGCAGCCGAGCAGGGAGAGGACGAGCAGGAACAGGAGCACGCAACGCATGAGGTCACCTCGATCGGTGCTGAACTTAGCAGAGAGCGTGCCGGCATAGCGGGCAAAGACGGAAAAGGGACGTTCATGAGTTCTTGAGTTTCCGAATTGGGTAGATCGATGTACGTCGAGCCGACCGGAAAAGGGACGTTCATGAGTTTTTGAGTTCTTGACCTGTTGGGGTGCGCCCGGATCCGGTCAGGTGACTGGCGGCGGCACAGGGGACACACGTGACCCGCTCCGATGGGAAGGGCTGTTCGAAGCCACGGGGCGAGCGGCTCCAGTAGACGTATGTCCCCGTCCGGGGCCGAGCGTCGCCTGGGCTGGCCGGGTCTGGGGCTGGAGGGGGCTATGGCGCGGTGAGCCAGGCGAGGATGTTCGCCATCAGCTGCTCGCGGCTGGTCTGGTCGGCGACGGCCTCGAAGCCGAAGGAGAGGTAGACCACCTTGCCGGTGCCGTGCAGGGCGCGAACGCCGCAGCCGTAGCCGGTCTCGTACTCGAGGATCAGCTCGGAGTCGGCGCCGAGGGGCTCGACCCAGGAGGGGTAGTCCTGGTTGTCCGCGCCCGTGCCGCCGGCGATGTCGAAGACCAGACCCTCGGTGATCGGGTCGCCGGGCAGGCCGTACACCACGAACGCGTCCGCGTCGTCGTTCATGTACTCGGCGTGCATGGTGGCCTCGTAGAACTCCACGTCCAGCCAC
>CAZXHG010000294.1:0-11520 GCA_964639985.1 uncultured Rickettsiales bacterium | reverse complement strand
TCGGCCTTGTCGCCGCCGAAGTAGTACACACGCTTGACGGTCACGATTTCCTCCGCGGATCTGAAGCCCTTCCGGGCGTGATGTGTTGGGAAGGAAAGCAACCTAGCTACTAACCACGCGCGTGGCAAGACGGTTTCCTCGATCCGCAGGATAGGGCAGCATGATCGTTTCTTGGAGGACACGATGAACGGGATCCAAGGCAAGGTGGCGCTGGTGACCGGCGCGAGCCGCGGCATCGGCGAGGCCGTGGCCCGGCGGCTGGCGGCCGAGGGCGCGAGGGTGGCGATCAGCTCCCGCAGGATCGACGGGCTGAACAAGGTGGTGCGGGCGATCGAGGCCGAGGGCGGCACCGCGTTCGCGTGCGCCGCGCACAACGGCAAGCTCGACCAGGTGATGGCCCTGGCCGACGCGGTGGAGAAGGAGCTGGGGCCGATCGAGATCCTGGTCAACAACGCGGGCACCAATCCCGTGTTCGGGCCGGCGATCCAGGCAGACGAGCGGCTGTGGGACAGCCTGTTCAACACCAACCTCAAGGGCCACTTCTTCCTGTCCCAGCGGGTGGCGCACGGCATGGTCGACCGGGGCGCCGGCTGCATCGTCAACATGGCGTCCGTGGCGGCCAAGGCCCACATGTTCGGCCTGGGCCTCTACGGGGTGACCAAGGCCGCCCTCACCATGATGACCACGGTGCTGGCCAAGGAGCTGGGCCCGGCGGGCGTGCGGGTGAATGCGGTCGGCCCGGGCGTGATCGACACCCAGTTCTCGTTCATGCTGGTCAACACCCCCGAGATCCGCGAGAAGGTGCTCGAGGGTCAGGCGCTCAAGCGCATCGGCGAGGTGGACGACGTGGCCGGCACGGTCGCGTTCCTGTGCTCGGACGACGCGAGGCACGTCACCGGCCACTTCCTGACGGTGGACGGGGGGATGATCGGGTACTGAGCTACCCCCAGCCCCCCAGGTACTCCGGCGGCGGCATCACGTCGCAGGGCGGGGCCGTGAGGTGGAAACCGAGCGTGCCCGGCTCGGTGATCACGGCCTCCTCCAAGGTCATGCCCGTGGCGTCGAGCAGGTAGCTGCCGTCAGGCAATGCGTCCAGGGTGACGGAGCCAGCCGTACCCCCCCAGTCCTCGCCACTCCACCACTGCACCTCGCCCACGGTCGCGGCCACGATCAGCCAGCTGTCCCAGTCGGTGACGTCCTCGCAGCCGCCGAAGGCGTCGAGCAACGGGCCGACGTCCGCAGTGAGCGGGTGCTGCACCGACACCGAGGCCGTGCCCGAACCCGGAGCCGCTTCCGGGCTGTAGGTGCCCGGCTCGTGGCCCTCGAGGGTGATCGTGACGAGGCAGGAAGCCGGGGCGTACAGCGCCGCCCGGGACGACAGGTATGCCTCGTACAGGCCCAGCAGGTTGGCGCACGCGGCTGGACCGTCCGACTGGGCGATGGCGTCCTGGTACAGGCCCCAGTGGTCCTGCCAGGCATCCACGTAGACCGACGCGTAGGTCTGGTACAGGCCACAGCCGTCGGCGAGGGTGGTGGCGATCACGGTCAGATCGGTCGGCCCCTCCGGATCGTAGACCAGGTGCATCACCGACGTGATCGGGCCACACTCGGCGCCGCCGGTCAGGGTCACCGTGTCGCCCCCAGGACCGTCCGTGGTGTCGTCGTCGTCCACGGCGTCGTCGTCCGCCGCGGCGTCGTCGTCGCCCACCGTGTCGTCGTCGTCCCCCGTCGTGGTGTCGTCGTCGGACGCGGTCCCCGAGGGACAGCCGGCGAGCAGCAGCGCGATGGCCAGCGGGATTCTCATCGCCTCAACCCCCCAGGTAGTCCGGCGGCGGCGTGACCACGCACGGCGGCGCCGTGAGGTGGAAGCCGAGCGTGCCCGGCTCGCCGGTGGCCACCTCCTCGATGGTCATGCCCATGGCGTCGAGCACGAAGGTCACGTTGCCCAGGGCCTGCAGGTCGATGGTGCCGCCGGTGTCCCACCAGTTCTCCGCGCTCCACCACTGCACCTCGCCCACGGTGGCGACGAGCACGTTCCAGCTGTCCCAGTCCGTGACGGACGCGCAGCCGCCGAATGCATCGAGCAGCATGC
The DNA here is from genome assembly GCA_964639985.1 of uncultured Rickettsiales bacterium. Lineage (GTDB taxonomy): Bacteria > Myxococcota_A > UBA796 > UBA9615 > CAYRNR01 > CAZXHG01. Next base: position 9,428 of record CAZXHG010000294.1, on the reverse strand, counting down.
CGGTGTCGACCATGTCCGGGTAGATCACCGACACCGTGGCCGAGCCGGCGCCGGGTGCGGCCTCGGACTGGTACGTGCCGGGCAGGTGGGACTCCAGGGTGATGGTGACCGTGCACGATCCCGGCTCGTTCAGGGCGGCCCACGCCGGCAGGTGGGTCTCGTACCAGGCGAGCAGCTCCGCACAGGCCCGGGGGCCATCCTCGTCCCCGAGCGCGTACAGGTACTCGTCCCAGTGCTCGTGATAGGCGTCGGCGTACGTATCGGTGTGGGCCAGGTACAGGCCGCACAGGTCGTCCAGCGTGGAGGCGAGCACGGTCAGCTCCGGCGGCCCGTCGGGTTCGTATTCCAGCGCCATCACCGAGGCGATCGGGCCGCATTCGGCCGCGCCCGTCACGGTGACCGTGTCGGGCTGGTCGTCTGCCGTGGTGTCGTCGTCCCCGACGTCGGTGTCGTCGTCCGTCACCGTCGGCGTCGGGCAACCGGCGAGCAGCAGGGTGAGGATGAGCACGATCCGCACGATCTTCACCTCACCCCAGCAGCGCTGCCAGCCAGTCGGCGAATGGATCCGTGTTCGCCATGGCGCGCACCCGGTCGGCCAGCCACGGCTCTGCGATGTCCCGCCAGGCCCGGTCGAGGTTCCGACGCTCCAACCACTCGCCCACGGTGGGCTCGCCGTCCAGCTCGTCCTCCGCGATCTGCGCGATGCGCTCGCGCAGCAGGTCGCAGCCGGCCAGGCCACGGATCTCGGCCGCGACGAATGCAGCCACCGCGTCCATGTCCGCGCCGCCGAGGTAGTCGGCGGCGTCTCCCGACCGGGTGTCGAAGACGATCTTGACGATGGCGGCGCGCATCTCGCCGAAGGAGCGCTGGTTGCCCTCCTCGGTCACGTACCCGGCGATGCGCCGCAGCACGCCGCCCACGGCGCCGTCCACGAAGTCCCCGACTCGCCGCTGCATCTGGCGCTCCATCTCGTCGGACACGGCGCCGGCCAGGCCGCCGCCCATGCCGCCGACCAGCTCCCGCGGCTTGCGGGTCAGGCCGCGGGCGCGGCGGCGCACGCCCGAGATGATGCGGTTGTCCGACACCGGGGACTTCATCTTGCGCACGAAGTTGGACAGGGTCTCGCGCAGCACGCGGCGTACCAGGCCGCGCATGGCGTCGTGGTCGATGAACTTCAGGGCGCGGTCCGAGTCGGTGGTCTGTGCATCGCGCACCAGGTCGGCGAGCCGGTCGGCCGCCTCCCCCGGGATCCAGTCGCCGAGCCGGCCCTCCTCGTCGGCCAGGTGCTGCAACCACGCGTCGAAACGCTGTCGCAACAAATCCTCGAGCTCGTCGCATTCCGCGAGCGCGGCCAGCACGTCCATGGCCTGCTCGGCCACGTCGTCCGGGTCCACGATCTCCCGCAGGGGACGTGAATACAGATCGTCGATGATCAGCGTGGCGAGCTTCGCGGACGCGGAGTTCTTGCCCTTGCGCTGCAGCTTCTTGAGGGCCCTGGTGGTCGGATCGGCGGCCTTCTTGGGCATCGGTGGTCCTCCGTGGGAGGCTACAAGGTAGCAGGCTAATGCCAGCAGTTGAACGTCCCGGTGAGCCAGACCTCGTTGCCCTCTCCATCGATCATGGGCTCGTCCTCGGATCCGCAGCTGAAGTTGCCACAGTGCGGAATCGCCGGATTGTCGAAACAGCTCTCGGCCTCGCTCAGGATGTAGATGAAGCACGGACCCGCGTCGTACGAGAACGGCAGCGAGGGCTGCCCGGGCAGGATCACCTGCCACGTGCCGCCATCCTCGGCCGCGCCGAGCGACTGGGCAGGGTTCACGTCGGTGTCGGCCAGGAAGCCCTCGGCCCGGATCACGATCTGGCCATCGGTGCCGACCAGGCCGGGGTCGGTCTCCAGCTCGAAGGTGATCACGTCGCCGTCCCCCTGCGGCCCGCACCCGGACACCTCGGCGCCCCCGAAGACGGACGACAGTTCCATGGCCTGACCGCCGACCCGGCCGGCCACCAGGAGGTTCACGCTGGCCTCCTGGGGGCCGGTGTAGGTGGCGTCGTCGTCCGTGGCCGTGTCGTCATCGTCCACGACCGAGTCATCGTCGGCTGCGTTCGAGTCGTCGTCGTCCCCGTCGGTGAACGGGCAGGCGACGAGCAACGCAGGCAAGGCCGACAGTACGAGGACCAGAGCGAGACGAATCCTGTTCATCGGTTTCCCTCCGTCACCGGACGAGCATCCCAGCGTACACCATCATCCCCGATCCTCCCGGTTGTGAGCGGATCTCGCTCACAACTCAAGAGGTCGGTCCTGACCCCGGCAGAAACGAGCGCGGCAACCCCAACGGGGCGCGGGTGACAGCCACGCCGTGTGCAGCAGGAATCCAATCCACGTGCCAGGCGAGGCCGACGCCGGGAGGAGCAGCCACCTCCGGATCGTCGGATCCGTCGGCCTGTGGCCTCCTTGATCCGACCTACCGGCCGTGCGCAGCCAGCGCCTTGGGGAGCTTGTCGTAGATGCCGCCGAAGGCGCCGTTGCTCATGATCAGGATGACGTCGCCGGGTTCGCACTCGGTGGCGAGGGTGTCGACGATGGCGTCCACGGACGGCATGGTGCGGGCGTGGTCGCCGGTGGCGGCGGCCACGGCGGCCACGTCGAGCACGTGGCCCGCGGGGGCCTTCTCCGGGTGGTCCACCGGCGCGATCAGGACGCGGTCGGCCGCGGCGAAGGCGTCGTTGTACTCGGCCTGGAAGTGGTCCGTGCGGGAGGTGTTGGTGCGGGGCTCGAACACGGCCCACAGGCGCCTCTCGCCGAACCGCAGGCGTGTAGCATGCAATGTCACCCGCACCGCGGTCGGGTGGTGGGCGAAGTCGTCGAGGATGGCCACGCCGGCCACCTCGGCGATCAGGTCCTGGCGGCGGCGGATCCCCTCGAAGCTGGCCAGCCCGGCCGCGATCTCGTCCGGGCTCAGGCCCAGGTGCAGCATGACCGCGCACACGGCCACGAGGTTGTCCAGGTTGTGCTGGCCCACCAGCAGGCAGCGGGCGCGCACCCGCTCCTGTCCGTCGTCGAGCACGCGGAACTCCATGCCCCGCTCGCCGTGGCCCAGGATCTCGCCCTTCCAGGTCCCGCGCTCCCCGTAGGTCAGCACGGGGCAGGCAGGATTCCCCGCTTCGATCACCCGGTCCACGGCCTCGCCGTCCGGACACGCCACCAGCAGGCCATCCGCGGGCAGTCCGGCCACGAACCGGGCGAACTCCTCCTCGATGCGCTCCAGGCTCGGGTAGATGTCCGCGTGGTCGAACTCCACGGAGGTCAGGATCGCGGTACGGGCACGGTAGTGCAGGAACTTGGCGGTCTTCTCGAAGAACGCGGTGTCGTACTCGTCCCCCTCCAGCACGAAGGGTGCGCCGTCGGCGCCCACCGCGTGGTTGCCGTCGATGTTCTTCATCACGCCGCCCACCATGAACCCGGGCTCGCGGCCCGCGTGGAGCAGGCACCACGACAGCACGGCCGAGGTGGTGGTCTTGCCGTGGGTGCCGGTGACCACCACCGGGTGACGGCGGGTGAGGAACAGCTCGGCCAGGGCCTCGGGGAACGAGGTGTACGGCAGGTCCGACGCCAGCAGGGCCTGGGCCTCGGGGTTGACCCGGGTGATGGCGTTGCCCACCACGACCAGGTCCGGGCCGTAGTCCAGGTTCTCGGCGCGGTAGCCGTCCATCAGCGGGATGCCCAGCTTCTGCAGCTGCGTGCTCATGGGCGGGTAGATGCCGCTGTCACTGCCCGCCACCTCGAACCCGGCCTTCTTCAGCAGGCCGGCAAAGGCGCCCATGCCGGTGCCACAGATGGCCATCAGGTGCACGGTCCGGACGTCGTCGGCAGGGGGGATGGTGCGGGGCAAGGTCGGTTCTCCTGGTCAGTCGGGGTTGGCGGGGGAGACCGCGGTGTCCTCGTCGCCCGCCCCCACCTCGGGCAGCGCGAAGGCCCGGCGCAGCGCCAGCTGGCCCGTCTCGTCGCTCCCCACGATCTCGGTCAGCAGCTCTCTGCGAATGCGGTACACCACGCACGGCTCCAGGGCCCGGGCGTGGTAGCGGTGGGGCTGGCCCCGGATCACGGCCGGATCGGGCAGCAGCCGCCCGGCCACGAGGCGAGCGACCGCCACCTTCTCGCCCAGCTCGTCGCGGTCGTACACCTCGAGCGAGCCGCGGCACAGCAGGTGGATCCAGTCGGGCGCGGTCTCCTGGCGCACCAGGACCTCGCGGCGCATCAGCTCCATGCGCTCGGCCGCGGTGACCAGTCGCGCGCGTGCAGCGTCGTCGAGATCGGCGAACAGGCTGATGCGCGACACGATGTTCTCGGCCTCACGGCGCCGCCAGGCGTTGCGGATGGCGTCGCCGAACCGGGCGCTGGCCTCGGTGAGCAGCTCGAACAGCTGCACGTCGATGTCCAGCAGCTCCAGCCGGCTGGCCGCCTCCACCAGGGCGCTGCGCACGGGCACACCCATCAGGGAGAACTCGCCGAAGAAGTCCCCTGCCCCTAGCCGGATCAGCACGCGGAGCTGACCCGCGTCGTCCACCACCTGGACCTCGGCCTCGCCCCGCAGGATGAGGAACATGCCCGTTGACGTCTCCCCCTCGCGAAAGATCGCCTCGCCGCGGGTCACGACCACGGTGCACAGCAGGTGGGAGATCTCCTGGAGGAACGGCTCCTCGAGGTCGGACAGTACGTCCTGCGCTACCAGGTGGCGGAAGCGCGAGGTCTCCAGGGGCTGGCGCTGGCAGGAGGACAGGGCGGCCGGCACGATGCCCTCTCGGACCCCGGACACCAGCGGGAACTCGCCCGTGTCGGTGGTCGTGCTCCCGGTGGCGGCCTGGTCCTCCCGCCGGGAGTACGCCGATGTGACGTAGCGCTGGATCTCGGTGTCGCCCGGATCAAGGAACGCCACGACGCGCGCCAGCGCGAACGCCCGGTACCAGTCTCCCTGGACCGTGCACGCCCGCGCCGCCACCCGGTAGGCGTCCGCGGCCTCGTCCACCCGGCCGGCCCGGCGCAGCAGCTCGGCGTGCCGCACGCGGTGGTGCACCGCAGTGCTGTCCACGTCCGCAGCCTGCCGGGCGTGGTCGATGTCGCGGTGGGTGGGAGAGGTCATGGCGGAATTCTACACCCGCAGCCCTCGTGCGCGCACGCGGGGACACCTGTGTCCGTTCCTTGACGTTTGCGGCCGAAGCGATAGGTTGGAGCGATCCCCGAGACCGCAGCCGGCGTTCGAGCGGGTCGTGCGAGGAGTGGCGATGAAGCGGGCAGCGACGATCCTCCTGTTCCTGGCGATCCTGATCACACCGGCCCTGGCCGGCGCCCTCGGCGAGCAGCCGTTCACCGCGACGGCCACCCTCGACGGCTCACCGGTGGCGCCGGGCGGCACGGCCGCGGTGCGCGTGACCGTGGCGATCCCCAAGGACCACTACATCTACCGCGACGCCACCTCCCTGGAGGCGCTGCAGGCCGAGGGCCTGGTCCCGGACGCGGCCGTGTTCCCCGACGGGGTCAAGAAGTTCGATCCGTGGGAGCAGGCGGACGTCGAGATCTACAAGTACGACGTGATCCTGTCCCTGCCCCTGGCCGTTCCCGCCGAGACCGCGCCGGGCAGCTTCCCGATCCAGGTGGAGGTGGGCTGGCGCGGCTGCAACCCCAAGATGTGCTTCATGCCCCACCGCCAGACCTTGGACTTCACGGTCGAGGTGGCGGCCGACGGCTCGACCGCGCCGCCCGCCGTGGTGCAGCCCAAGGGTGCAGAGGCCGCGGAGAAGCCCGCAGCCGGGACCGAAGGAGAGAACGCCGAGCCGGCCGCGGGAGCCGCGCCCGCGGACAGCGGATCCGGGCTCTCCGGCTGGCAACAGAAGCTGGCCGGTGCCATGGAGACCGCGGCCGAGAAGAGCTTCTTCCTGGTGCTGCTGCTGGCCTTCCTCGGGGGGATCCTGGCCAGCTTCACCCCGTGCGTGTACCCGATGATCCCGATCACGGTGGCCGTGATCGGCGCCCGCGGCACCGAGAGCCGCGCCAGGGCGTTCACCCTGTCGCTGGTGTACGTGCTGGGCATCGCCACCCTGTACTCGGTGCTGGGCGTGTTCGCGGCCGCGTCCCAGGGCCTGATGGGCGGGGCATTCAACAACCCGTGGGTGATGCTGGCCATCTCCGGGCTGTTCATCTTCATGGCCCTGGGCATGTTCGGGGTCTACAACTTCGCGCTGCCCGCCTCGATGAACACGAAGCTGAGCCAGATGGGCGGCCAGAGCTACGCGGGCGTGTTCGTGATCGGGCTGATCGGCGGCATCATCATCTCGCCGTGCACCGGCCCGGTGGTGGGCTCGATCCTGCTGATGATCGCATCGGGCACCTTCACCATGGTGCAGGGCTTCTTCGTGATGTTCGTGTTCTCGCTGGGCATCGGCGTGCTGTTCGTGGTGATCGGCACGTTCGCCGAGTCCCTGCAACGGCTGCCCTCGGCCGGCGGCTGGATGACCCACGTCAAGAACTCGTTCGGCTTCATCATGATCCTGGCGGCCGTGTACTTCCTCGGCGCCACCGGGTTCCTGCCCGCGGGCCTGCTCGCGGTGGTGATGGCCATCGCGATGGTGATGTGGGCCGTGGTGCTGGGCCTGTTCGTACCCATGGAGAACGAGGCCGGCTGGCCCGCCTGGACCCTGCGCACGGTGGCCCTGCTGCTGGCCATGCTCGGCATGCTGATGCTCAACAACACGCTGTACGGCAGCTCCGGTGGGCACGACACGGCCGCCCACGCCGGCGACGGCATCGCCTGGCAGCACGACGATCTGCAGGCCTCCCTCGACGCCGCGGCCGAGGCGGGCACGCCCCTCTTCCTCGACTTCACGGCCGACAACTGCAAGCAGTGCCGGGAGCTCGAGCGCATGACCTTCCCCGACCCGGGCGTGATCGAGCGGAGCCGCTCGTTCGCCTCCATCGCGGTGGACATCACCGAGCTCGACGAGCTCGAGACGGAGATGGCCCGCAGGTACAGCGTGCCCGGCGCGCCGCGGCTTGTGTTCTGCCACCCGGACGGCGCCGAGATCGAGGGCACGGCCATCCAGGGCTACGTGCCTCCCGCCACCTTGATCGACGCCATGGACCGTGCGCTGGCAGCGACCGCCGGGAAGTAGCGCGGCCCACACCGATCGAATACGATGGTCGGGATCGGGCAGATGTGCGCATGAGCGATACGGACAACAAGGATCCCAAGGAGCCCCAGAGCGCGGACCTTCCGGGCCTGAGTTCCCACTTCTCCACCACCCTGACCGGGCTGAAGCCGATGCGTCGGCGGAGCAAGGCGACGACCAGCGTGGAGGTGGAGCCGCCGATCACCGAGCCACCCGTTGCCGAGCCGCCCGCCGAGCCCGAGCCGCCGGCGACGCCGGAGCCCATGGCCGAGGCCGCGCCCGAACCGCCGGTCGAGGCTGCACCCGAGCCGACCGCCGAGAAGCCCCAGCCCTCCAGCGACAGCGTGTCCCTCGACCCCGACCAGGTCGAGGTGCCCAAGACCGATCCCCTGGAGGGCATCGAGCTGCGGCCGGGCCTGTCGCTGGTGGACACGGCCGAGATCCCGATCCACCGCGCGTCGGCCGCGGCCAAGCTCAAGGCCGTGCGGGAGACGCCCCCGGCCCCCGAGTTGCGTCGCGAGCCCCCCTCGCCGCCGACCCACACGCCGTCGCGCATGCCGCCCGCCTACGAGGAGACTCCGCGGTCCGCCCGCCGCGATCCCACGTACTCGAACACGAACACCTACTGGCTGTATGGCCTGGTGATGATCCTGATCGCCGCGCTGATCACGGTGTTCGTGCTGCAGGTCAAGGACCTGTTCTAGGGCGTACCGACACGCCCGCCTCCCCGAGGATCGGGGCTCAGGGGTTCATCGTCTCGTAGTGGAAGTCGCCGCTGGTGTAATCGAACGAGCAGGTGTGCATCACGCCGCCGTGCTCGACGAGGTTGTTGGAGAAGCCCACCGCGCCGTCGCTGATCAGGGTGGAGACCTCCCAGCCGCCCTCGGCCAGCTCCACGGCCTGCTTGAGGTCGTTGTTCTGGCCGTCGAAGTAGTGCACGCGGATCCCTCTGCCCACCACCGCGATCACCGAGTCGGCACCCACGAAGTCGGCGGAGTCCACGACCTCGGAGGTGAGCACGCCCGCCTCGTAGCGACCCACCCGCAGGTCCTGTTCGGTGGCGTCCTGGAAGGCGACGCGGAACACGGTGCCGCCCTCGGAGTGCAGGTACGGCCACTGGCCCTTGTCGCCGTCATCCAGCCCAGCGAGGGTCTCGATGGTCCAGGCCCCCGGGGTGCCGTGGGCCAGCTTGAGGTTGCCGTTGGCGCGGTCGTAGTAGGCGATCCACCAGGTGCCGTCCACGTACACGACGTGGGTGTAGGCGCCCACGTCCGGCTCGTCCAGCTCCAGGGCGATGCCCTCGTCGAGCAGCTCGCCCGCGTCCACCACCTCGTCGGACCAGCCAACGTCCTTGGTCGCGAACTTGAGGTCCTGCTCGCCCACGTCGTAGTAGGCGATGCCCGGGTTGCCGGACGAGTCCAGGGCGATGGAGGTGAAGGTGCCCACGTTGGCCGACCCGGAGGTGCCGTCGATGTCCTCCTGGGTCCAGGCCTCGCCGTCCCAGGTGGAGTACATCAGCGAGGTCTCGTCCAGGTCGTGGTACGAGATGTGCGGGGTGTTGCTGCTGTCCAGCACCATGTCGAGGTAGCGGCCGCGGTCGCCGGGGTTGACCGGCAGGCCGCCGTCGGTCTGGTAGGTGTAGCCGTCCACCTGCTCGTGGACCCAGTCCGCGGCCGTACCCTTGCGGGCCAGGCCCAGGCCGCCCTCGAGGTAGTCGTAGTAGGCGACCAGGACCTCGCCGTCGGCCGTGACCTCCATGGAGGCGAACATGCCGCGGAAGATCTCGGCCGGCTCCTCGGTGTCGTCGTCGGAGGTGACGTCGTCGTCGGAGGTGACGTCGTCGTCGGCCGGCTCGGGCTCGTCCTTGCAGGCGTTGCAGGCGAGGACGAGGGCGGTCATCAGACCGAGGATCAGCAGGAGGGAGGGGGTGCGCTCGAGCATCTGGTGGCCCTTTCCCGGGTGGCCCGGAAGGCGGGGTCCGATCGGTTGGATCGGGCCCATGTTGCCCTGTTCTGCGCTAGCACGCCACCTGAAAGGTGTCAAGGAACGCGCGTGGGCGCGTGCCCATGACGTTCACCAGTGGCGCGGCGTTCGTTGACAGCCTGCGGGTGCAGGGTTATAGGTGGCCCCGCCGGCCCCGTAGCTCATCAGGATAGAGCACCGGCCTCCTAAGCTGGGGGTAGTAGGTTCGAGTCCTACCGGGGTCGCCATGCTTGAACAAAGCCGCTCCGCGGCAGCGGCTGGCGGCTGTTCGTAGCGTTCCGGCG
>CAZXHG010000293.1:0-11547 GCA_964639985.1 uncultured Rickettsiales bacterium | reverse complement strand
GGGACGACGACGACACCGGGGACGACGACGACACCGGCGACGACGACGACACCGGGGACGACGACGACACCGGAGACGACGACACCGGAGACGACGACGACACCGGAGACGACGACGACTCCTGCGATGTCAACGGCGACGGAACCGCGCCATTCACCGACATCCAGGACGCCGTGGACGCGGCCACGGACGGCGACACGATCCACGTCTGCGCCGGCACCTACGACGAGGTGGTGCTCGACCACCGCACGCTGCAGCTCGTGGGCGTGGACGGCGCGGCCGCGACCCTCATCGACGGAGGTATGGACGGTGCCGTGACCTCGGACGGGTCCACCGTCGAGCTGACGGGATTCACGATGACCGGCACTGCGCCCGCCTGGGGCGGGGGCGGGCTGACCGGCGTGGACTCCACGCTCGTGGTGACCGACTGCGTCGTGGCCGACGTCAACGCCACCGATCACCCCACCTATGGGATCTACCTCAGCGACAGCGTCACGGAGCTGCACCGGATCACCTTCGAGGACAACGTCACGTCCAACGGCGCACTCGGCGGGTTCGACGGGGGCTCGCTGCACGTGTGGCACAGCGTCTTCCGCTACAACACCGACATGGTGCTCAACATCAACGCGGAGTCGCAGATCCACAACAACCTGATGTATGCCAACGAGTGCGACGACCGCTGCATCAACCTCAACTCCAGCGGAGCGTCGGTGTGGCTCTACAACAACACGATCGCCGACTCGACCATGCTCGACACCAGCGGGTACGTGGCTGACGTGGGCTCGGCCTACAGCAACTTCCAGAACAACATCGTCGCCGGCAGCAACGGCGGCGGGATCACCGCGGACAACGTCTCGGCGGTGGACCACAACGACTCGTGGGACCACAGCGGCGATGACTACGACGCATGGGTCACCGGCGTGGGCAACATCGACGTCAACCCGATGTTCGCCGACCCGGCCAACCTCGACTTCAGCATCGATCCCGGCTTCTCGCCCTGCGTGGACGCGGGCAATCCCCTGCCGGGCTACGACGACGCAGACGGTACGACCAACGACATGGGTGCCCACGGCGGACCCGACGGAACCTGGTAGAGGAGAGCTCCCGACATGAGATTCACGTTCCAGCTGCTGTGGATCGCTTCGCTCACAGTCACCCTGTGCGCTTGCGACGGCAACGGAGACGACGACGACGTGGCCGACGACGACGCCACCGCGGACGACGACGTGGCCGACGACGACACCACGCCCGGAGACGACGACGTGGCCGACGACGACGACTCGGACGACCCGGGCGACTGCGTGCTCGAGGGCACCTGGGTCCTGACGACTTTCTTCTGCGGCACGTACGACATCACCGCCGACTGGTTCGCCCTGATCGACAGCACGGTGCTGGAGATCTCCTCGGTGGCCGAGGGCTGCTCGGCCGTGCTGACCAACACCAACGCCGGTTGCGTGGAGACCGAGCAGTTCCTCTGGGACGGCGTCACGGCCGACGAGGTCGACGGCGAGAGCCTGGGCATCACGAGCTGCGTGCCGGACGGCTGCTCGTTCGGCGCAGGCGACGAGCCGTGCGTGGTCGGCGACCGGGCTGGCCCGATCAACCCGGGCACCTACACCCTGGCCGGGGACGTCCTGACCGTGACCACCCAGGATCCCGACGGCCTCTGCGCCCACCTCGACACGATCCAGACCTGGACCCGGCAGTAGCGCCACGAAACGAAGCCCCGGGCCCGCGTGTCTCTCCTGCATGGCGAGGAGGAGCGCCGCTCGGCCTGACCCCGCCCGTACCGTCAGGATCGCCCCCGCCGGTTGGCACGCGCCTTGCTGACGTCCCAGGACATGTCATCGAGGAGGGACCCATGACGATCCGTACGCTCACCATCGCCCTGTTCACCGCACTGCTCACCCTCGGTCTGGTCGCCTGCCAGACCGCTCAGCTGCCCGAAGGCTGGGAGGACGCCGTCCCGGCCGACGAGTTCGAGTCCGAGGAGATCGAGGCCACCGACCCCGAGGACCCCGATCTCGACGCCGTGCACATCTCGGGCAACCTCGACCGGCTCGAGGCGAGCTACCGCGGCTCCTTCCCCTGCACCGAACAGCTCGAGGGCTTCCAGCAGGTCGACGGCACGGACGTGGACCTGTTGGTCCAGCCCGAGGACCTGCACCCGGACGCCGTGGCGGGCTCGGACTGCACGTTCGACATCGACTTCGTGCTCACCGACCTGGACGAAGGGACCTACCACGTGCGGGTCTACCGCCGGGACAGCGACCAGGTGGATCCGGACATGGAGGCCGTACTGGTGGGCGAGGGCGACGCACTGCTCGGCTTCGCCGAGTAGGCGATCAGAACTCGATACCAAGGAACGAGCTCACCGACGGCAACGCGTCGATCGACCAGGCCCACGCTCGGCGCAACGGTGTCACGGGCGCCGGTCCACCACGAACACCGGCAAGCCGGCGCGGCAACTCTTCGCGCCGAAATAGACCTCCAGCCCGATGGTGCCTGGCTCCGGCTCGGCGCCCTGACGAACCCCGAACCGCACCCGGTAGGCATGCAAGGACTCCTCGTGCACGATCTCGCTCACCTCGGGACCGAACCAGCCGCGCCGATCCCACCCATCGAGCCACTCCTCGGAGCATGCGCGTGCCTCGGCCTCCGTCAACACCTGGTCGGGATCGCGCCAACGGACGACCTCGGCGTCGGACTCGAGCCAGTCGTCCCACGCCGCCCAGTCCTCCCCCATCTCCTGGTCGGTGTAGTCCTCCAGCAGTCCCAGCGCCGACTCCAGCGAGGTGCTCGGCAACACCTCGGAGCGGCCGATGGCCACGATCTCCCGGGCCACGGTCCTGCGCTCGTCGTCGTGAATCGGGTTCTCCCCGAGGCTCATCAGCAGCCTGAACGCGGCGATCCGCCGGTCACCCTCGTCGCGCTCGGGCGCCAGCGCCAGGCGAGCCAGGGCGCGGCGGCTCGTCGGAGAGCCGAGATCGCGGAGCCGATCCACGTCGGAGTGGCTCAACGATGCGCCCGGCACCCCCCGCTCCAGGTAGTGCACGAGCACCTCGTCGCTGGGATCGGCCGAGTACACCGCCAGCAGCAGAGCGCCCTCGATGTGCATGCCCACGTGACCGCCAGGGACCGTCCTGAAGTGGTCGATGTGCTGGAATAGCAGGTCCCGCAGCTCGGTCCTGACCGGCGCGGTCACGCGCCGGATCTCGTCGGCGCGGGCGTGTTCGGACGGCCCGCCATGGCGAGGCGTGGAGTAGGCGTAGTAGGACAGCTCGTCCCGGGCCCACTCCGCCTCGGCCGGGTCGTCGGACACCAGAGCCAGCGCCAACCCGCAGGCGCGAGCCGCGCTGTCGGGCGAGCCAAAGCTCAGGATGTCCCTGTTGCCGCGAGGCGTCTCGTGCACGTGGTCGTCCATCTCCCGCAGGATCTGGGGCACGAACTGCTGCTGCAACCGCACGATGGCGAACGGTTCGGCGGCCAGCCCGGGGAAGGCCGCTGCCAGCGTGGGACACATCGTCACCAGTTCGTCGCCACCGCGAAAGCCGGCGTCGCCCGGACCCGCGGCGATCGGGCGCTCGGCCCCTTCACGGATGAAGTACATCCTCACGTCGGTCACGCCGGGGGTGGCCGCGCTGATCCGCAGGGGGTAGACCGGGCGTTCGGTGGCGAAGTCCAGGCGCAGCGGCTGCAACGTGGCCACGCCCCCGGGGGCAATGCCGACCTTGACCGCCGTGAAGGTCCACCCCTCGGTCACGTAGGCCTCGAGCACGTCGTCGACCTGCGCCGGTACGCGGTAGCCGTGATCGGCCAGCCACTGCCGGAGGCCGCCGCCCGTGGTGGCCGACAGCACGGAGATCTCGTAGGGACCCAGGTCACGGCTCTCGTGCAGGGTCACGTCCTCGGCCGGCGGTCCCACCCCGCGGCCCCGCGCCTCGGGCAGGCCGAGGTCGTCGTCCTGCTGCTCGGCGAGGCTCGCCTCCCAGGCCTTCATCCGCAGGTGCTGGTAGTACTCGGCGACCTCGACGAAGATCGCCGGCTCCGCGATGGTGACCTCCGGTCGGGTCGGCGTGGGCACGACCCAGGCGAACTGCTCCGCCGTGCCCTCGTAGTCGACGAACAGCAACAGTGACTCGGTCTGCTCCCGCTGGATCAGCACCGCCCGCTGGCTGGGCTCCCGCAGGTCCGCACCCGAGAAGTCCCACGGTGGCATGAACCCACCATCGGCGCGGGCGACGCCCACGACCACCAGGAGCACGAATCCAGCGACAACGAACCCGCCCAGTCTCATCGATTCCTCCCTGGAGCGACTGACCCAGGATACCGCGCGCAGCGCCACCGCGACCCGGAACACACCCGGCACCCACGGGCCGGCATGGCGTAGGATGGCCGCTGGCCAGCGCAGGAGGACGGACCATGGCAGCATTGACAGGTAGGACGGCGCTCGTGACCGGCGCCAGCAGCGGCATCGGCGAGGCCATCGCCCGGGAGCTGACGGGCATGGGCGCGGACGTGATCCTGGTGGCACGCCGTGAAGATCGCCTCCAGCGCCTCGCCGACGAACTCCGCAGTGGGCCGGGCGTCGAGGTCCACGTGATGCCATCCGACCTCGCGCGCCCCACCGCCGCGGCCGACCTGATCGGCCAGATCGCAGACGCCGACCTCGCGGTCGACATCCTGATCAACAACGCGGGCTTCGGCCACCACCAGGACTTCCTGGCGTCGGACTGGCAGCGGCAGCTGGACATGATGCAGGTCAACATGGTTTCGCTGACCCACCTGACCCACCTGCTGACGCCGGCCATGGTCGAACGGGGCTGGGGTCACGTGATGAACGTGGCCTCGATCGGCGCCTACCTGCCAGTACCCGGCTTCGCCCTGTACTCGGCCACCAAGGCCTACGTGCGCAACTTCACCGAGGGGCTGGACGCCGAGCTGTCCGGCACGGGTGTTCACGCGATCGCGATCTGCCCGGGCGGCACGAAGACGGAGTTCATGGAGGTGGCTGGCGAGTCCATGAGCCGGATCGGGGAACTGGCCTCGATGTCGGCCGGGCGCTGCGCCCGCATCTCCGTGGCCAGGATGCTCGCCGGCCGCCGCACGGTGGTGACCGGCTACTCCAACGCCTTCGGCATGTGGAGCCTGCGCTGGGTCCCGCGCTTCCTGATGACCTTCATCGGCAAGCACGTGCTGGGCACGACCTTCAAGTAGAACGAAAGACGCCCCCCGCCGCAAGCAGCGGGGGGCGTCATCAGTAGGTCAGGGGCGTCTACCAGCGCCCGCCCCCCCCCCCCCCCCCCCCCCCCCCCCCCCCCCGCCACCCCGGGGCGGCGCCCCACCTCCTAGCAGACCTACCCCCCCCCCCCGCCCCACGCGGGGGGGGGCGTCTTCAGTAGGTCTGGGGCGTCTACCAGCGCCGGCCGCCGCCGCCGCCGCCGCCGCCGCCGCCGCCGAAGCCGCCGCGACCGCCGCCGCCCTGCTTGCGCGGGCGAGCCTCGTTGATGTTCAGCGTGCGGCCCTCGAGCTGGTGGCTCTGCAGGGCGTCGATCGCCGTGGTGGCGTCGCCGTCGTCCATCTCGACGAAGCCGAAGCCGCGGGAGCGGCCCGTGTCGCGGTCCAGCACGACGTTGGCGGACTCGACGGTCCCGTAGGGCTCGAACACGGCGGCGAGAGCCTGGTCGTCCACGCTCCAGGGCAGGTTGCCCACGTAGATCTTCTTCATGGTTTCAGTTCCTTGCGTCCCCGAGTTTTTTCATGGATCGAAGCCGGTTCTCGGGACCCAGGCTCGATCGGACCCCGGACACACGCCGGGGGCCGGGAGTTCGTTTCAATCACGCTGGCGGTCAGTGCTGGGCGAGGGCCCCAAAGGGGGGAAGATCGCAAGTTCTGAGTCACTGTAGCTCGGTCGTGAACGGCCCGGAGATTGGCCGGCCGCGACGATTCTGTCAAGCGACGAATGTCGAAATTCGCCTCACACCTGCGGTTCGCCCCCGTTGATCGACCGGAAAACAGGTTTACGAATTGATCGCAACTTGACGAATATCGTAAAGTAGGCTCGGTTTCGTAAAGGAGCCCACTCCGTGCCTCGAGCCCCGGCCACGCCCTCGCCCCGGCGCAAGGACATCATCGAGACCGCGATCCGCCTGTTCTCCGCCCACGGCGCGAGGCGCGTGACCGTGGAGGAGCTGTGCCGCGACGCGGGGGTCAGCAAGGTCACCTTCTACAGGTACTTCGCCAACAAGGCCGACCTGGTGCGCACGATCCACGACGAGTGGACCGAGGCCGCGTTCGATGCGTTCGACGAGATCAACGCCCGGCCCATCCCCTTCCCCGCCAAGATCGACCTGATGACGCGGTGGAAGATGACGGCCGGCGCCCGCCTCGGCGCGGCGTTCATCCGTGAGCTGATCGACGTGGAGCACACCGTCGACGAGTACAAGCGCCGCTACATCGCCAACCACACCGGCGCCCAGGGCACCGGCGAGCTGCGTGGGGACGTGAACCCGGAGCTGATGTGGCTGTTCGGCGAGGCCATCTCCGAGATGGTCCATTCGGGCCGCTGGCGCGCGGTCACCGACGACCTCGGCGAGTTCCAGCGCCAGGTCCGCACGCTGCTGTACTACGGCTTCCTCACGAGGGACGAAGGGGACACCCATGAGTGAACACGCCATCGAGGTGCGCGAGCTGCGCTACGCCTACGGCGCCAACGAGGCGGTCAGGGGCATCGACTTCGAGGTGGCGCCCGGCGAGATCCTGGGGTTCCTCGGCCCCAACGGGGCTGGCAAGTCCACCACGATCAAGATGCTGACGGGCCTGCTGCGGCCCGCGTCGGGTACGGCGCGCGTCCTGGGTCACGACGTGGCCGGGCAGCGGGCCGAGGTGCAGGCCCGCATCGGTGTGTGCTTCGAGGAGAAGAACCTGTACGTGGACATGTCCGCGCGCGCCAACCTGCGGTTCCACGCGCGCCTGTTCGGGATCCGAGACCTGGACGCGGACGAGCTGCTGCGCCGGGTCGGGCTGGCCGACCGGGTCGGGGACCGGGTGGAGAGCTACTCCAAGGGCATGCGCCAGCGCCTGATGATGGCCCGCGCGCTGGTGAACCGGCCGGACGTGCTGTTCCTCGACGAGCCCACCGACGGGCTCGATCCGGTGTCGAGCAAGGCCATCCGCGGGCTGATCCGAGACGAGGCGACGCGGGGTGCGGCCGTCCTGCTCACCACCCACGACATGGCCGAGGCGGACGAGCTGTCCGACCGCGTGGCGTTCATCAACGAGGGCCGGCTGCACGCGCTGGACACCCCCGAGAACCTCAAGCTGGAGCACGGTCGCCGGGCCGTACGCGTCCGTCGGCGCGGAGACGACGGCGTGCAGGAGCTGGAGGTCGACCTCGACGATCCGTCGGCCGGCGAGCGGCTCAAGGAGGCCGTGGCCGCCGAGGGCCTGCTGACCATCCACACCGAGGAGGCCACGCTGGAGAACATCTTCGTGCAGATGACCGGCCGGGGGCTGGAGGGATGAGTCCGCGACCCTCGCGCGTCGGCATCGTCGCGGCGATCGTGGCCAAGGACCTGCGCTCGTTCGCCGCAGACCGGCTGTGGGTCGTGCTGACCCCGTTCTCCATGCTGTTCGCCGTGGGCGCCGTCTGGCTGGCGCCCGGCGAGGTCAAGGACTCGTGGACCCTGGGGGTGTGCCCCCCGGAGGCGGCCGAGCTGATGGCCGCGATGGCCACGGACGAGGAGGACGAGGACGGCTTCTGGATGGTCCCCTTCGAGGAGCGGGAGCGCCTGGCGCGGGCGGTCGCCGGGGACCTCGAGGACGCGAGCGAGCACGAAGAAGGCGTCAAGCTGGGCCTGGCCTTTCCGCCGGACCTGGCCACCAGCCTCCGGGACGGCCAGGCCACCACCATCGAGGTGCTCGTCGCAGCCAGCACGCCGCCGGCCCTGCAGCAGGCCATCGCCGGCGAGGGCCGCGAGGTGGCGTTCGCGCTGCAGGCCGTGGCCCGGGGTGAGGACGCCATGGCCAACATGCCCGTGGTCCTCCCCGCGGAGGGGAGCAACATCCTGGGCGAGGATCGCACCGGAGACCTGGTGTCCATGCGGGACCGCCTGCGGCCGATGATGGCGTTCATGATGCTGATGGTGGTGAGCATGGGCCTCGCCGGCCTGGTCGCGGCCGAGCTGGAACACCGAACGGTCACGGCCATGCTGGTCACACCTGTCCGCACCGCAGACCTGCTGGCCGCCAAGACCGTCACCGGCATGGCCATCGGCGCGGGTCAGGCCATGCTGTTCCTGCTGCTGACCTGGGGCTTCGGCGGTCACCCCCTGCTGTTGATCCTGCTGATGCTGCTCGGCGCGGCCCTGCTCTCACCGCTGGGACTGATCGCGGGCGCGGCGGGCAAGGACTTCATGACCACCCTGTTCCTCGGCATCGCCCTGCTGGTGCCCATGCTCGTGCCCGCATTCGCGGTGCTGTTCCCGGGCAGCCACCCGCTGTGGGTCAAGGCCATGCCGTCGTACGGCATGGTGGACGCGATGATGGAGGTGGTGGGCTACGGCCGCGGTCCGGCCGACGTGCTGGGGCAGCTGGCAGCCACGGTCGGCTGGATCGTGGCGTTGATGGCCGCCTCGCTCGTGGTGCTGCGGCGCCGGGTGGAGGCGCTGTGAGCCTCGCACGCATCCTCACGGTGATGGTCCGCGACCTGGGCCGCGGCCCGCGCTCACCGGTGTTCCTCTACGCCACGCTGATGCCGCTGCTGATCACGTTCGTGGTGCAGGTGGTGTTGCTGGCGCTGTTCCTGCCCCAGCCTCGTGTGGGCATCGCCGACCTCGGCGGATCCGAGGTCACGGCCGGATTCGAGACGGCCGACGGCATCGAGGTACGGCGCGCGACCACGGCCGAGGAGCTCCGCGAGCTCGTGGCGAGCGCGGACGTGGACGCCGGCCTGGTCCTGCCCGAGACGTTCGACGCGGCCGTGGCCGCAGGCGACCGCCCTCCCCTGCAGCTGCTGTTCGCCGGCGAGAGCCGGATCACCCATCGCCTGATCCTGGCGGTGCACGCGCTGGGGTTCCTGCGCGAGATCGAGGGGCGCCCCTGCCCGGCCGAGGTCACGCTGACCGCGGTCGGCGACGGTCCGAAGCTGCCGCTGAAGGACCTCATCGTGTTGGGTGTGGTGCTGTGGCCGCTGCTGGTGTGCGGCATCTTCGTGCCCGGCTTCATGCTGGTGCAGGAGAAGGAGCAGGGCACGCTGCAGGCCCTGCTGGTCACGCCCACCACCATGGCCGAGGTGATGACGGCCAAGGGGGCATTCGCCTTCGTGCTGGTAATGGCGATGTGCCTGCTGACCCTTGCCCTCAACGGCGCGATGAGCGCCGAACCGCTGGCCCTGGTGCTGTGCCTCGCGCTGGCCTCGCTGATGTGCAACCAGATCGGCCTGATCTACGGCGCCATCGCCCGCGACGGCAAGGTCCTGTACAACCTGGTGCAGACCCTGAACATGGTCGCCATGGGCCCGCTGCTGTTCTACTTCTTCCCGAAGTGGCCCCAGTGGCCGGCCATGGTCTTTCCCACCTACTGGTTCATCGACCCGCTGTACCAGGTGGCCCTGCGCGGCGTGCCGCTGGCCGAGGTCGCCTGGGAGCTGGGCATCGGGTTCGGGGTGGTCGGTCTGCTGATGGTGCCGGTGGTGCTGCTGGGAAGGCGGATGGAGGCGAAGCTGGTCGCGGGCTAGGACACGAACAGCTTGTTCGTCGCGAAGTTCGGGTCGCAGGTGAGGTGCACGCCGAGGCTGCGTAGTCCCGTCTCGTCCCCAGGGGTGGGTAGGTGGGTCATGTGCACCTCGCACCCCCGCAGGGCGCCGAGCTGCTGCATGGCCTGCGCCGCGATGGGGTTGGTGGTGGTGCTGGTGGCCAGGGCGAGCAGGGTCTCGTTGAGGTTCAGGCTCAGCGAGTCGCGGCCGAGCACGTCCTTGCGCAGGCCGCCGATGGCCTCGATCACCGCCGGACTGAGCAGATCCAGGTGCTCCGGGATGCCGGCCAGCTCCTTGGTCGCGTTGAGCACCAGGGCCGACGCCGCGTGCATCAGCGGTGAGTTCTTGCCGGTCACGATCCGGCCATCGGCCAGCTCGATGGCCGCGCCGCTGTACACCCCCTTGTGCCCCTTGTCGGTCGCGCCGCTCGCGGCCTGTGCGGCCTCTCGGGCTGCGCTCACGCCGGGTCGCTGCTCCACCTTCAGGTCGAACTCCTGCATCAGCCCCTCGAGCCGGCGGACCGCCATCGGATCCTCCTGGCCGCGGGCCACGTCACAGGCGTAGCGGAAGTAGCGCCGCAGGATCTCCTGGCACCCCGCCTCGCGCGCGGCCTCGTCGTCGACGATGGCGTACCCCGCGCGGTTGACGCCCATGTCCGTGGGCGAGCGGTACATGCTGTCGCCGGTGATCTTCTCCAGGATGCGGCGCAGCAGGGGGAAGGCCGCGACGTCGCGGTTGTAGTTGACCGCGGTCTCGCCGTGGGCCTCGAGGTGGAACGAGTCGATCAGGTTCACGTCACCGAGGTCGGCCGTGGCCGCCTCGTAGGCGGCGTTGACCGGGTGACGCAGCGGCAGGTTCCAGATGGGGAAGGTCTCGAACTTGGCGTAGCCGGCGCGAATCCCACGCTGGTGCTCGTGGTAGACCTGCGACAGGCAGGTGCCCATCTTGCCGCTGTTGGGCCCGGGCGCGTTGACCACCACCAGCGGCCGCTCCGTCTCGATGTAGGGGTTGGCCCCGTAGCCCTGGTCGCTGACCACCCGCTCCACGTCCGTCGGATAGCCCGGGATGGGGCGATGCAGGTAGACCGGCACACCGCGACTCTTCAGCTTGGTGTGGAACGCGGCCGCGGCCGGCTGATCCTCGAAGCGGGTGATGACCACGGCCCGGATCTCCAGGCCCCACTCCCGCAGGTCGTCGATCAGCTTGAACGTGTCGGAGTCGTAGGTGATGCCGAAGTCCGCGCGCACCTTGTTGCGCTCGATGTCGCCAGCGTAGATGCACAGGATGATCTCGGCCTGGTCGGACAGCTTCTGCAGCAGCCGCATCTTCACGTTGGGATCGAACCCCGGCAGCACCCGCGAGGCGTGGTAGTCGAACAGCAGCTTGCCGCCGAACTCCAGGTACAACTTGTTGTCGCACTGGTCGATCCGTTCGCGGATCGCGGTGGACTGCTCCGCGAGGTACTTCTCGTTGTCGAAGGCGATGCGGGCGGTCATGGGCTCCCCGTCGGACGTGGTGGTGGATGGACCGCGACAGACTATGGGGACCGGTCCGGTGGGACAAGGCCGTGTGTGGTAATTCCTGCCGATCGACATGCCGTTGTATCCTGCACCCTGCACACGACCGACGAGGGGAGCCCGCCCATGTCCAGGACCCTGCTACTCGCCCTGCTCTCCGCCCTCGTGCTGACCATCGGCTGTCCCGACCCGGAACCGGCGGACGACGACGTGGCCGACGACGACACCGACGACGACGACGTGGCCGACGACGACACCGACGACACCGAGGTCGAG
>CAZXHG010000292.1:0-11552 GCA_964639985.1 uncultured Rickettsiales bacterium | reverse complement strand
GGGGGGGGGGGGGGCCTCAAATCAACCTTCGGCCCAGCTGCCTGCGCGAAGCGCAGCAGCGGGGCACCCCTTCCCCCACCTTGTTCTCTTCTCAGATCATGGGCGCGTCGACAGCGCTGGAACCGCCGGAGCGGGTGTAGCGGCTGCCGGTGATCTTCCAGCCGCCGTCCTCGCGGCGCAGCTCCACCGTGAACTGGAAGGAGTCCGCGTCCGCGGGCACAAGGTCGAAGGAGGCCACGTCGATGCCGTCCGCGAGCACCGCCTTGAACTGGGCGGTGGCCGCGTCCCCGTCGATCAGCACGTCGATGTCCCCGAGCAGCACCGTGATCGACCCGCGCCGGCGGAACTCCCGGAACAGGAACCCCTTGACCTCGTCACGGGTCAGGCCGTCGTCGCCCACGTAGTCCCGCGACACCGGCTTGATGCAGGCTCCCAGGTCGCCGTTGCGCGCACCCTCGGCCACGTCCCGGATCGCCTGGCGCACCTGGTCCTCGTCGGAGGGGTCGGGCCAGGCGAGCCACAGCCCTCCGATGCCGAGGATCAGGACCGCGAGCGCGGCCAGGACGACGGTGCGGGTCCTCATGGGATCGATCGTCCTCCGTGACGTGTGGTTGACCTCGTGAGAGGGTACGATCTATCAGATCTCCGAGGACCCGCAACTTCCAGGAGCGTTCCATGGACCCGATGCCCCGCGACGTCGGCTGGATCGAGGTGATCACCGGCTGCATGTACTCGGGAAAGACCGAGGAACTGATCCGTCGCGTGCGGCGCGCCATGTACGCGCGCCAGCCCGTAGTGGTGTTCAAGCCGACCATCGACGACCGCTACGCCGACGACTCGGTGGGCTCCCACTCGGGGCAGCTGCTGCGCTCGATCCAGATCGAGAGTCCCAAGGACATCCCCGGAGCCGTGGGCGAGGCCAAAGTGGTGGCCATCGACGAGGCCCAGTTCCTCGGGATCGACCTGGTCGACATCTGCGAGGAGCTGGCCAACAGCGGCCTGCGGGTGATCGTGGCCGGCCTGGACATGGACTACCGGGGCGAGCCGTTCGAGCCGATCCCGCAGCTGCTGGCCAAGGCCGAGTACATCACCAAGAACCTGGCGATCTGCATGGTCTGTGGCAACCCGGCGGACCGATCCCAGCGGCTGGTCAAGCGAGACTCGCGGATCGTGGTGGGCACGTCCGAGATGTACGAGGCCCGCTGCCGGCTGCACTGGAGCTCCGACTCCACCGATCCCGAGCAGTCGCCGCTGCCCCTGGGTCCCAACCTGTCCGAGCAATGAGAGCCGTGAGGGGAGAGCGAACGATGCGCGACTGGCGCTGGAATCTGACGGTGGTGGCCGCGCTGGCGTTGGCGCTGCCCGCGTGCAAGGGAGACTCCACCGGCGGCGTGGAGGCGGCCACGGCCGCACCGGCCGAGCCGGCCACGGCCGCCGTGTCCGACGGCGCGGGCAAGGTGAACGAGCGTCCGGACACGCCCCGCAGCGCGGAGATGGCGGTCATGGATGGCTATGAGCCGCTGCTCAAGGACAAGCCCGGGGACGTGGGCGCGGACGTGGATCCCGCCTTCGACCTGACGTCCGCGCACGCGGTGGACGTGGGCGACGCGCTGCTGCTGCGGATCCAGGGCAACCGTCCGATGACGCGCGAGCGGGGCACGGACATCCGCCTGTGGGTCGAACAGGGCGAGCGGCTGCTGACCATCGAGGCCAAGCCCGACCACCCGGACCGCATCTGCGAGCTGACCCCCATCGGCCGCACCGAGGGCGACGAGGTCAAGGACTGCCTCGAGCTCGGCGAGACCCTGGACCTGCGCATCCCCAAGGAGCGCCTGCCTCGCTGGCTGAAGACCGACGAGGCGTACTTCGTCAGCGGCGTGTCTACCTGCTGCGTGGACGAGGCCCGCGAGCAGCCGTACGACGAGATCGACGGCGCCCAGCAGGTGTGGGTGTTCACGGGCGAGGCGACGCCGGCCGAGCCCGCCGGGGAGGGCGAGGAGGCGGCGCCGGCCGGAGCGACCGGCGAGGCCGCGGCCAGCGCCCCCGCCGAGGTCCCCGCAGCCGAACCCACCCCCTGATCCCGTCCTTTCATCCCACGCTTCATTCTGGATCCCGGACTTGGCATCCGATCTGCATCATCTCGGCGCAGGAGGTGCTGGAGCATGGCAATGGGTCAGATCAGGGCGATCGCGATGGCAAAATCGAACGGTCTGGTTTCAGATTCGAATGAGTCCGTTCGTGAGCTGGTGATGTGCCCCGCGTGTGGTGGCGAGGCCGTGGCCCGCCAGCTGCGCACGGGCCGGATCGGCAAGGCCTGCCGGCACTGTGGCTGGTGGCGGTTCGAGACGCCCGAGGGCGAGGTCGAGGCCGAGAGCCCCCGGTTCGGCGACGACCTTCGCGCCTGAGCGCCGTTCGCGATCCGCGTGGACCGGAGCCCCGGTCTGCGTATGCTCCCATCCATCCGGCCCCACCCCCGAGGTATCATCCGCCATCGCCACGACTCGCCGACCCTGGGGAGCGGACCTCGTCGATGCACGCCTGCAGGATCACGTTGCTGGGATCGTTGCTGCTCGCCGCCATCGCGGTGTGCCCGGCCGCGGCCCAGCCCACGGTGACCATCCCCCGGGTGGACGGTGACCGGATCCGGGTCGACGCCCACCTGGACGAGGAGGCCTGGCAGCGGGCGCTGGTGGTGCACGAGTTCCACAACTTCTACCCCCTTGACGAGGGCCTCGCCGACGTGCCCACCGAGGCGCGGCTGTTCTACGACGACCGCGCCCTGTACGTGTCGTTTCGCTGCGGGGGCGCCGACGGCCGTGTGCGCGCTCACGTGGGCGTGCGCGAGGACATCAACCGCGACGACCAGGTAGGGGTCTACCTCGACACCTTCGACGACGACCGGCGCGGGTTCGTGTTCTACGTCAACGCCATGGGTGTGCAGCAGGACTTCCGCTACGGGGTGGACACGGGCCTCAACTTCGAGTGGGACGCGCGCTACCGCAGCGCCGGCCGCCTGGTCGAGGGCGGGTACGTGGTCGAGATGGTCATCCCGTTCCGGTCCCTGCGCTTCCCGCGCGGCGACGAGCAGACCTTCGGGCTGATGCTGACGCGCAAGCTGACCTCGCGCGGGGACAAGATCGTGTACCCGGACGTGGACCGGGGGCCGGGCATGTGGGAGCAGGCGGCCACGGCCGTGGGGATCCGCGGGGTCACGCCGGGGCAGCCGCTGGAGCTGATCCCCTCGGCCACGTTCTCGTCGAGCTGGGCGCGGGACGACGACGGGCAGATGGTGATGCCCGGGCCGCTGGGGCCGGACAACCTGCACGGCGGCCTGACCATGCGCTTCGGCCCCACACCCAACACCTCCCTGGGCGTGGCCATCAATCCGGACTTCAGCCAGGTGGAGAGCGACCCGGACCAGCTGGACGTCAACACCCGCTACGCGCTGTACCTCGACGAGAAGCGGCCGTTCTTCCTCGAGGGCATCGACGCCTTCGACGTGCCCATGGAGGCGCTGTACACCCGGTCGATCGTGAGCCCGCTGGAGGGCATCAACCTCAACGGCGTTGAGCGCGGCTGGAGCGTGGGGCTGCTGCACGCCGTGGACCAGGCACCGGCCGCGTCCCTGGCCGCGGAGGTGGACACGCCGGGGTTCGGCGGGGACGACGTCGAGGGGCGCATGGCGGTCAACAACGTGCTGCGCGTGCGGCGGGACGTCGGTCGGAACGGCGCGGTCGGGCTGTTCCTCGCCGACAAGGAGCTCGGGTCGAGCCTGACCGCCGGGCCCGAGGCGTACAACCGGGTCGGTGGCGCGGACGCATTCGTGCCCATCGGCGAGTACGTGACCGTGCAGGGCCAGGCGCTGTTCAGCAGCACCGGCCAGCAGGGGGGACCGTCGATCCACGGGGGCGCCTACCAGGTGGCCGCGGAGCTCGATGACGGCCATGGTCGGGCGTGGCTGTTCCACCAGAACGTGGCCCGGGACTTCCGGGTGGAGACCGGGTTCGTCAGCCGGGTCGACCGCGTCGACCTCGAGGGGGGAGGGGAGTACCGCTTCGACGTGGACCGCGGCGTGCTCACCGACGTGTTCCCCTGGGTGGCGGCCGGTGCGTCCATGGACCACGGCGGCACGTTCACCGACGAGTGGGCGATCGGCGCGGTGCGCTGGCGGCTGGCGCGGCTGAACTACCTCACGTTCGGCGGCGACCAGTGGCACGAGCTGTACGGGGACGAGCGGTTCACCGGTGGCGGTGGCTGGGTGAAGTTCTTCTCGTCCGCGCTCGACGTGTTCCGCTGGTCGGTGCGCGCCTACGCGGGTAGCGAGCTGTACTACGACCCGGACGATCCGTTCCAGGGGCCGTCGTGGGGCGTGAACGGCGAGGTCTCGCTGCGGCTGGCGCGGCGGCTGGGAGTGGAGGTGGACGTCAACCACCATGCCATGTACCAGCCCGAGGGCGACCTGCAGTACGACATCCAGCTGGTGCGCGTGACCGCGCTGCTGGCGTTCACCCACGACCTGTGGCTGCGGACGGTGGTGCAGGCCAACTCCTACGACCGGGACCTGGACCTCGAGGTCCTGCTGGCCTACGTGCCCCACCCGGGCACGGCGGTCTACCTGGGCTACTCCGAGGCAGACGCCTGGGAGAACGGCTCCCTTGGCGCGGAGAACCGCACGCTGCTGTGCAAGGTCCAGGTGATGTTCATGCCCTGAGAGGGTGTCCCTGGCCCGTGGCCGTGGTATTTTGGTCGGCGGAGGTCTGGTGTCGTGACGAGGATTCCCTGGTTCGTGCTGCTGTGCTCACTGCTCGTCGCCTGTGGTGGCGGTGGCGGCGGGCGCACCGCGGTGGGGTACGACTCCGATCGCGACGGCTGGGAGAACAAGCTCGACTGCGAGCCGATGAACGAGCTCGTGCACCCCGGTGCCGAGGAGCTGTGCGGCGACGCGCGGGACAACGACTGCGACGGCGTGCCCGACGAGAACTGCCTGCTGCCGCGTCCGTCGTTCGAGGCCGACTACTGCGGCACCGACACCGACGAGGACACCTTCTGCTGGCACCACGGCAGCTGTGGCATGAACGCCGAGCACGAGATCGTGTGCTGGGGACCGCACATCTACTCCCACGCCACCTACCGCACGGTCCGACCCCGGGTGGCCTGGCGGTTCTACCCCTGCGCCGTGACCGGAAAGGCCGAGCTCGAGTGCTACGGTCCGGTCCTGCTGGGAGAGGACGGGACCGCCTACCCGCCGATCCCGCGGGCCACGCTGGAGCCGATCGGCCTGCTGCCGATCGGGGACGGCGAGGACCAGGACGAGACCGGCTGACCGGTCAACCCCCGTCCGCCCACCGCACCTCGGTCCGCGTCTCCACCACCACCCTGCCGTCCCGCACGACGGTGCGGTCCGGTCGCGTGCGCAGGGCTTCCTGCACGCTGGGGGCGTCGAGGATCACGAGGCTGGCGCGGTCGCCCTCGGCCAGGCCGTAGCCGTCCAGGTGCATCAGCCTGGCGGCGTGGGTGGTGGGCATGTCGAACACCACCTCCACCTCCCGGGGCATGGACAGCTGGGCGGCGTGCGCCGTGACCAGCCCCACCTCGAGCATGTCCGCCTGGCCGAAGGTGGGGTAGAAGGTGTCCTTGAGACAGTCCTGGCCGTTGGTCACGTTCACCCCCGCGTCCAGCAGCTCCTTGACCCGGGTGATGCCGCGGCGCATGGGCTGGCGGTCGTGGCGGCCCTGCAGCATCAGGTTGGTCACCGGGTTGGTGACCATGTGCATGCCCGCCTCGGCGACCAGGCCGACGACCTTGGCCGCGTAGGGGTCGGGGTACGCGGCCAGCGCGCAGGTGTGGCCGGCCGTGACGCGCCCCTGCCAGCCGATGCGGATGGTGGCGTCGGCCAGCATCGCCAGGGTGCGGGCCCCCGGGTCGTCGGTCTCGTCCACGTGCATGTCCACGTCCGCGTCGTACTTGCGGGCCAGCTCCATGCAGTAGTCCACGTGCCGCTGGCTGTCCGCGGGCGTGCGCTCGTTGTACGGCATGCCGCCCACGGCGTCCGCGCCGAGCTCCATGGCCTGGTCGAGCAGCTCGTCCGTGCCCGGATCCCGGAAGATGCCCTCCTGGGGGAATGCCACCACCTGCAGGTCGACCAGGTCCGCGACCTCCTCGCGCAGCTGCAGCAGGGCCCGGATCGGCGTCAGCCCGCCGATGGTGTCCACGTCCGCGTGGGTGCGCATGGCCAGCGTGCCGTTGCGCACGGCCCAGCGCACCACCTGGCGTGCGCGACCCAGGATCTCGTCGATCTCGTAGCGCCGCTTGCGCTCCCAGATGATCTCGATCGCCTCGGTGAGCGTGCCGGAGCGGTTGGGCCGCACCGACTCGGTGATCAGCGCCTTGTCCAGGTGCACGTGGGGGTCGACGAAGGGTGGCGAGACCAGCTTGCCCGCCGCCTGGATCTCCGGTCCCTCCGCGTCGATGCGCGGCGCCACCCGTGCGATGCGGCCGTCGGCCAGCCCCAGGTCCAGGGGGCCGTCGTCCTCCCTGCCGCGGAGCGTGGCCCCGCGCACGATCAGGTCCAGTGCCATGGTCACCTCCCCCGTGGTGCGGCCGCCCGCTGGACGGCCTCCACGATCGTCTCGTAGCCGGTGCAGCGGCACAGGTGGCCGCCGAACGCCTCCAGGATCGCTTCGGGATCCGGGTCCGGGTTCGTGCTCAGCAGGGCGTGGGCCGCCAGCAGGAAGCCCGGCGTGCAGAACCCGCACTGCACGGTGCCGGCGTCGATGAAC
Source organism: uncultured Rickettsiales bacterium (assembly GCA_964639985.1). GTDB lineage: Bacteria > Myxococcota_A > UBA796 > UBA9615 > CAYRNR01 > CAZXHG01. Next base: position 4,773 of record CAZXHG010000292.1, on the reverse strand, counting down.
GCCTGCTGCAGCGGCTCCAGCGTGCCGTCCCGGGCCAGCCCTTCCACCGTGACCACCTCGTGGCCGTCGGCCTCCTGGGCCAGCACCAGGCACGAGCGCACGGGCACGCCGTCCAGCAGCACGGTGCACGCGCCGCACTCGCCGTTGCCGCAGCCCTCCTTGGTGCCGGTCAGCCCGGCCTCCTCGCGCAGCAGCTGCAGCAGCGTGCGCGCACGGTCGCGGTCGAACTCGTGAGCCCTGCCGTTGATCACGACGCGCATGCTCATGGCTCCACCACCCCCAGCCCGCGCAGGGTGCGGCCCAGCAGGGCGGGCAGCACGGCCAGCTTGTACCCCGGGGTGGCCCGCAGGCTGCTGGCCCGGGGGGCCAGGTCCGCGACCAGGTCGCGGCCGGCGCGATGCAGCAGGGCCTCGTCGATCGCGCAGCCGGACAGCATGGCCTCGGTGGAGGCCGGGCGCGGTGGCACGGGCGCGACCGCGCCCATGGAGATCGCGACCTCGCGAGCCGCAGGATCATCGGCGCCGTGCACGACAACGGCCAGGCTGACCGAGGCCAGGTCCATGCCGCGGGTGCGTGCTCGGCGCACGTAGGCACAGCGGTGCTCGACCTCGCGCAGCGGGATGGAGACTCCTGCGATGAGTTCGCCGGGCTGCAGGGTGGTCCGTCCCGGCCCGCGCAGGAACGTGGCCAGTGGCTCCGTGCGGACACCGTCCGTGTTCGCTACCACCACGTCCGCGTCCAGGGCCATGAGCGGCACGGTGAACTCCGCCCCCGGAGATGCATTGGCCAGGTTGCCGCCGAGGGTGGCGCGGTGCCGGATCTCGGCGCAGGCGAACACCCGCGCCGCGTCGACCAGGCAGGGGTATGTGTCGGCCACGATCTCGTCGTGGAGCAGGTCGGTCACGGTGGTCAGCGCGCCGATCTCGACCCGGTCCTGGGTCACGGCGACACCGCGCGGCGTGGGCAGGCTCTTCAGGTCGACGACCAGTGACGGCCGCCGCTCGCGCAGGCGCATCTCCAGCAGCAGATCGGTGCCACCGGCCAGGGCCACGGCTCCGGGTTCGGCCAGCAATGCGCACGCCTCCTCGACCGTGGTGGGGCGCTCGTAGCGGTAGGGCTCGAAGGTCATCGCCCCCTCCCTTCGGACAGCGCCGCCAGGATGGCGTCCGGGGTCAGGGGGAGCCGGTCGATGTGGCATCCGATGGCCTGGCGCACCGCGTTGGCGATGGCCGGCGGCACGGACACGATCGCGTGCTCGCCGAGGCAGCGGGCGCCGAACGGCCCGTGCGGGAAGGGCGTGGTGAGGAACTCCACGTCGAGCTTCGTATCGCGCAGGTCCTCGGGAGTGGGGATCTTGTAGTCGGTCAGGCCGGCGTTGCGCAGCACGCCGTCCGCGCCGTACACCACCTGCTCCATGAGGGCCGAGCCCATGCCCTGGACCATGGCGCCCACGATCTGGCCTCGGGCCAGGTCCGGGTTGACCACCGTGCCCACGTCGATGGCCGTGATCAGCTGCAGCACGTCGAGCTCGCCGGTGTCGAGGTCCACCTCCACGACCGCGCCCTGGCAGCCCACGGTCCACTCCCCGGCCAGGTTCCCTCGACCCTCGTCGTCGGGCCAGGTGATGCCGTGGGGGGTGAACGTCCCGTAGCCAGCGGCGGGGCCGCCCTCGGCGCGGCCGTCGTCGTGCACTGCGTTGAGCGCCACGGCGGTCACGGGCACGCGATGGTCCGGATCGTCGAGATCCCACAGGTGGTGCCCGTCGTACCCCAGGAGGTCGGGGGAGACGCGCAGCTTGAGCGCCGCGTTGGTCCGCAACCGGACCAGCAGGTCCTCGGCGGCCGCCCGGATCGCCCGACCCACCTTCCAGGTGGAGGTGGAGCCCACGGTCTGCCACTCGTACGGCGAGGTGGTGGTGTCGATGGCCCGCGCGGTGTGGACGCGGTGAGGCTCGACGGCCAGGGCCTCGGCCGCGATCTGGGCCAGGGCGGTCCAGCTGCCCTGGCCCATCTCCGTGCCGCTGACCGCGAGGTCGACCGTGCCGTCGGCGTTGAGCCGCAGGGTCGCCGTGCTGGAGGCGTTGGTGGCCATCACCGGCGCCTTCATCAACGGGCACAGGGCCGCCCCCCGCGCGCGGCGCGGCCCGCTCGGCGCCAGGTCGGCGTCGGCCAGGCGATCGGCCAGCACCTCCAGGCAACCGCCGAGGTCGCCGTTGTCCGCCTCCACCACCTGCCCGGTGGCGTGGCGGTCGCCGGTCCGCAGCAGGTTGCGCCGCCGCAGCTCGGCCGGGTCGAGGCCGAGCCTGTCGGCCACGTGGTCCATGTGGCGTTCCATGGCCCAGTGCACCTCGGGGTGCCCGTAGCCGCGGAACGCACCGATGAACGGGGTGTTGGTGTACACGGCGCGGGACTCGACCTCGAATGCGGGGACGCGGTAGGTACCCAGGGCCACGTGGCCAGCGCCCTCGACCACGTTGATGCCGTACTCGCCGTAGGCGCCACAGCTGAACGACAGCGTGACGGTCTCGGCCAGCAGCCGGCCCTCGGCGTCGTGCCCGGACCGGATCCGGGCGCGGCATCCGCGGCCCAGCACCGATCCGTAGAACATCTCCTCGCGTGACAGCACCAGGCGGACAGGTCGACCGATCACCTGCCTCGCTGCAGCCGCGACCAGCGGCTCCAGGGTGGTGTCGGACTTGCCGCCGAATCCACCGCCGAGGTACGGCACGATCACCTGCACCGCGGTCAGCGGCAGCCCGAACTGGTCGGCGAGCACGTGGCGCACCAGGTGCGGGGACTGGGCCGAGCACCACACGGTGAGCTGGTCGCGGTTGCGCCACAGGGCGACCGCGCCGTGGGGCTCGAGCTGCACGTGGGCGATGTGGGGGAAGTCGTAGACCCCCTCCACCACGTGGTCCGCGGCAGCCATGGCCGCGGGCACGTCCCCCCGCCGGGCGCGGTAGGCGTGGTAGACGTTGGTTCCCGGGCGGGGGTGGAAGGTGGGGCGGATCGCGTAGCTGCCCAGCTCCTCGTGGATCAGCGGGGCGTCCGCGGCCTGGGCCTCGTCCACGTCGAACACGGCCGGCAGCGGCTGGTAGTCCACCTGCACGGCCTCGGCTCCGCGCACCGCGGCGAGCCGGTCACGGCCGAGCACCACAGCCACCGGTTCACCGACGAAGCGCACCTTGCCCCGTGCGATCACCCGGTGGTCGCGGATGGCCTCGCCGATCCGCTGGTCGACCTGCTCACCGGTGACCGTGGCCCACACGCCGTCCACGGCCTCCGCCCCGGCAGTGCGCACGTCCAGGACCCGCGCGTGGGCGTGGGGCGAGCGATGTACGGCCGCGTGCAGCAGGCCGGGGAAGCGCAGGTCGTCGAGGAACTGGGCGCTGCCCGTGACCTTGTCCGGGCCGTCCTGGCGCGGCACGGATCGACCTACGGCCACGTGATCGTGAGGGTTTCCCATCAGGAGAACTACCTAAGCACGGTGGACGGGTGCCGTCGAGTCCGATTCAGGAACCCGCGCGCGCCTGGCCCTCGGCGTGCAGCCACTTGTTCTCCGAGCCCGAGATGTCGCCGTGCTTCGTGAGCTTGGCCTTGGCCTTGGCGGCCATCAACTCCTCGTGCTCGTCGTCGTCCACGAACGCCAGGATGCGGGCGATGCAGGACTCGCCGTCCACCAGTCGCCAGGGGAAGCAGCCGATGGTGGTGCGGCGGTTGAGCAGCAGGTCGATGTCGCCGCCCATGCACTCGGCGTGCACGATGCCGTGGTTGAACATCTCCAGGTGCATCAGCTGGTACTTGGAGTCGTCGAAGAAATCAGCCAGCGGCATGCCGTACTTCGTCTTGAAGTGGGCGTCCGCCTCCCGCGCCTGCCGGGGCATCCAGTCGCGGATGATGGTGTTCATCGGGTGGTCGGCGCTGCCGCAGTCCACGCCGATCCAGCGCAGCTTCTTGCGCTTGGCCCAGTTGGCGAACTCCCGATCGGGGCCCGGGTGCTGCACCATGTACTTGACCTCGTTGGCCAGTGGCTGGTCCCATCCGTAGTGGTGATAGCCGGTGTGGATGATCAGGATGTCGCCCTCGCGCACCTCGACGCGGTCCTCCACCATCTCCGAGGTGTACACGTCGTAGTCCCCGGCCGCGTCGGACAGGTCCACGATCACGCCCTCGTGCATCAGGTAGTCCAGGGATAGCGACGCGATGTCCTTGCCTGGCGAGAAGAAGTGGATCTCGCCGTCGAGGTGGGTGCCCACGTGGTTGGAGTGGGTCAGCAGCTGACCGTTGGCGCCGTTGGGTGCCAGGCGCTTGAAGTACTTCATCTGCAGTGGCTCGTACGTGGGCCACGCAGGGGTGCCGATCCCCAGCGGGATGGACAGCTCGATGGGCAGCATGTCGGTCCTCCTTCAGCGACCGTCGATCCGGTCGCGGCAATGATCGAAGTACGCGTCGAACGCGTGGTGGAAGCAGTCCCACGGGGGCGTCACCAGGCCGGCTCCGACCTGGCCGACGCCCGCGTCCTTGTGGGCGATGCCGGTGTTGATACGGGGCAGCAGGCTGAATTCCTCCACCCGTCGCAGGTCGATGCCCGCGGGTGCGCCTGCGAAGTCCAGCGTGGGGATCGCCCAGGTCGGGTTGCGGCCCACGCATAGCCGGGCCATCGCCCGGGTGGTGTCCAGGGCGTCGCGCACGGTGCCGCCCACGAACTGCACGATGGCGGGAGCCGCGGCCATGGCGAAGCCGCCGATGCCCGCGGTCTCCATGATGGCGCTGT
>CAZXHG010000291.1:275-11658 GCA_964639985.1 uncultured Rickettsiales bacterium | reverse complement strand
ACTCGTGCAATGCCCAGCTGTCGTAGACCTCGGCGAGGGAGAACACCCGCCGCAGGAGCCGTGCTTCGGCATGTTCGACGGAACTCTGGTAGAACTCGTTGTGGTTGAACGCGAAGTCGACGACGTGACCGTGCCTGTCTACCGCAAGAGCCGCGATGTTGTGGCCCAGGTAGGTTCCTGTGGACCAGTTGGTCTCGATGTCTGGAGCCAGTGGGTATTCCCATGAGCTGCCGTACTTTCGACCGTTGAAGAAGCGGGCTGCGATGCCGAGGAGCAGGTTGGCGTAGATACGGTGTCTCTCCTGCTCTTCTGGTGGGAGGTCGGGGGAGAAGCCCTTCGCCAGTTCCGCTACAGGCTTGTCCAGATACCGCTCCAGGTTGTTCGCCATGCTGGTCACTCCGCAAGTTCGCTACGAAGGAACGGTGACACTCCTCCTGCGTCGGCCAGGATATTACATTCGATGCTGACATCCCAGCCCCCCGTACGGTGGTAGAGACTCTTCGGAGTCGTTCGTGGTTCGGCAGTCACCTCGTCCTGAACGCATCCCGATCAAACCACAATGGGACCATCGAGCTCGCCCCCCGTGCCAGCGCCATCAGCGTGTGGCGGTTGCCCGCCCCCTTCAGCCACCGCGCCACGAACTTCGGCCGCGTGTAGAACTTCCGGAACGCGATCTGCCGCAGCCGCAGGATCTCGTCCTCGCTCATCGTGTGCGGCACGAACGCACACCCCTGGAAGTGCAGGTGGGCAGGGTCCCGTTCGATGCGTCCGTACTCGTCGCCATGGTCCCACAGCCATGTACCAGGAAAAGGCGCCAGCGTGTTGAAGTTGGCGTAGTACGGGTCGAGCTCGATGGCGAAGTCGATGGTCTTCAACCCCTCCTCGAACGTCTCCCCCGGGATCCCGAACATGAACGGCAGGAACATCTTGATCCCGGCCCGGTGCGTGGCCGCGACCACCTCCCGGATCTGGTCCAGGGTCACGTTCTTGCCCAGCATCTCCAGGTTCTTCTGCACCCCGGTCTCGATGCCGTACAGCACGGCCCAGCACCCGGCCCGCCTCATCCGGCGCAGCATCTCCGCGTCCACGGTGTCGACCCGTGACGACACGTACCAGGGGACATCCACCCCCCGCGCCTCGAGCGCGTCACAGATCGCGAACACCCGCTCCCGATCCCCGGTGAAGTTGTCATCGAGAAAACGGATCTCGCGGAACCCGTAGCGGTCCACGCACTCCACCACCTCGTCGGCGATGCTCTCCGGCGACCGATATCGAATGGTCGGCTCGTGCTCGAGATGGAAACAGTAGATGCACCGGTTCGTACACCCCCGCGACCCGATCAGATGAGCCACCGGCGCCGCCTGGTACCCGCCCGGCGGCAGCGTGCACCGCTGGATGTCATCGCCCAGCAGGTGCCGCGCCGGGAAGGGCAGCGCATCCAGATCCTCGATCGGCTCCCGATACCCGGTATCGACGATCCCGTCCTCCCCCCGGAACACGATCCCCTGGATCCCGCTCAGGTCCCCCTCCCCCTCCAGCGCCGCCACCACCTCGACCGAAGCGTGCTCCCCCTCGCAGGTGAACACCACGTCCATCTCCGGACACTCGTCCAGACACTGCCGCGGCACGGATATCGCCCACGGCCCCCCGACCGCCAGCACCACGTCCGGCAGCACCCGTTTCAGATCCCGCGCCAGCTTCTTCGCGCTGGGCCACAGCGGCGCACACACCGACATGCCCACGAAGCCCACGCCCCGCTCCCCCAGCTGCCGGACGATCTCCTCGTTGGTCCGCAGCGCCCCGTCCGCGAGCACCGTCGGATGCCCCGCCCGCAACAGGCTCGCCGCGACATACAGAGGCCCCGAAGGCTCCTGATAGCTCGCCATCGAACGCGCGAATGCCGCCAGGAACACGTCCTCGGTCCGCCACTGGGGCACCACGATCGCGCACTTCATCGCTTGACCGCTCCCACCAGGTTGACCTCCATCGCCTCCAGCAGCGATCCCGGGTCCGTGAACATCAGGCTCAGCTCGGTCCAGCACGGCAGCAGGCAGCCCGGGCAGCCCTGCCGCGCGGTGCGGGAGGTGTGCCCCAGGTCACCCCGGCGGAGACTCTCCGCCACCGCCGGTTCGAAGATGCTGCCCACCGCGTCCAGCTCGTGGCACGGCGCCACCAGCCCGTTGTGGTCCACGAAACAGTAGGTCGTGCCGGCCAGGCAAGGCCAGTCCAGGCCGCCGGTCTCCACGAAGTCGGCCATCAGCGACAGGTAGCGCGACGAGTTGAGCACGTCGAAGCCCTTGCGCCGCCGGCTGCGCAGGCGCGCGGCCACCTCGCGCAGCGCCGGACCGTGCTCGGGCCGGAACCCCATTCCCTTGGGGAACGCGCGCGAGAACTGCTGCTCCCCTTCCCTGACCGTGGACGCGTGCAGCGGGATCACCGACAGCCGGAATCCGCGCTCCTTGGCGAAGGCCAGCACTCGCGGCACCTCCCTGAGGTTTCCGCGGTACAGCACCATGTTCAGGATCCCGAGGAATCCCCGGTCCTTGCCGGTCACCACCTCGATGGCGTCGATCCCGTCCAGGATCCGCTCCAGCGCATCCAGCTGCCCCATCAACCACGCCATGGTATCCGCGTCCAGGCTGTGCAGGGACACCGAGATCCCGCCCAGCCCCGCGTCCACGAGCGCGCGCATGCGTTCCTGATCCAGCAACGTGCCATTGCTCTGCATGCGCACGGCCAGCCCTCGTTCGGCGAACGCCGCAACGATCCCCTCGAGGTCCGGCCGCAGCAGCGGCTCCCCGGCCACGGTGACCACGGCCACGCCGCAGTCCGCGAGCACTCGGGCCATCTCCGAGTACTTCGCCAGCGGCAGTTCGCCCTCGGCTGCCCCCCGCAGCGTCCACACCCGGCACATGCGGCAGCGCAGGTTGCACCGCGCATTCACCTGCACCAGCGCGTACACCGGGCCCTTGCGGGTCAGGCCGCGGGTCAGCGTGCGGATCGGATTGCTCACACGCCCCCGGACACGCGCGTGACGTACGAGCCGGCCACCAGGGCGTCGAGCCCCAGGCCCAGGTACGAGTCCACGGCCTGCTTGGGCGTGCCCACGATGGGCTCGCCCCGGCGGTTGAACGAGGTATTGAGGATCACGGGCAGCCCGCTGAGCTTCTCGAACTCGCGGATCATGCGGTGGTATTCGGGGTGGTCGTGCGCGCTCACGGTCTGCACCCGCGCCGACCCGTCCTCGTGCACCACGGCCGGCACGCGCTTCGCCAGCTCGGGCAGGAAGTCGAAGGTCAGGGTCATGTACGGCGAGCGCACGTCGTGCTCCATCCAGTCGCCGAGCCTCTCCTCGAGGATGGCCGGCGCCAGGGGGCGCCAGGCCTCCCGCTGCTTGAGCTGGTTGACCCGGTCGCGGGTGGCCAGCTTCGCCGGGCTGGCCACGATGCTGCGCGAGCCGAGCGCCCGGGGTCCGAACTCCATCCTGCCCTGGACCCAGCCGACCACGTGCCCCTTGGCGATGATCCGCGCGGCCTCGGCCGCGGGATCGTCCACCCGCTCGTAGCGCAGGCCGTGGCGCTTGAGCGCGGCCACCACGTCGGCGTCGTCCACGGACGGGCCCGTGTACACGCTGAACTCGCGGTCCGGGGTGTCGCCGCTGCGCTGCGCAGCCACCAGGGCCGCGCCCAGCGAACACCCCATGTCCATGGCGCCGGGCTGCACGAACAGCTCGTCCACGCCCGCCTCGAGCAGGATGCGGGAGTTCATGTTGCAGTTGAGCGCCACGCCGCCGGCCAGGCAGATGTTGCGGCTGCCGGCCAGCTCGACCGCGCCACGGGCCAGGGTCACGCCCACCCGCTCGAGCTGGTGCTGCAGGGAGGCGGCCACGTCCCTGTGCACGTCGGTCAGCTCGCCGCGGTGGCGGATGTGCTGCTCGCCGATGGAGCGCACCACGTCCCAGTCGATGCGGTAGCTGGTTCCGGCCGGCCGCAGCATGGACAGGAACGGCTCGCGGGGCTCGCCATAGGCGGCCAGGCCCATGGTCTTGCCCGCGTCCATGAACCCGAAGCCCAGGGCCAGCGAGATGGTGCGGTAGAGGATGCCCAGGGATTCGTGGGGATCCTCCACCATCCGGCCCAGCCGCAAGGTGTCCCCCCTCCCCTCCCAGATGGTGGTCGGGGACACGTCGCCCATGCCGTCCAGCACGACCACGGCCGCATCGCCGAACCCGGAGGGGAAGAACGCGCTGGCCGCGTGAGCCATGTGATGGTTGACGATCTCGAGTCGCGCGCCGCAGCGATCGGCGAGCCTGTCCAGCCACCGCCGCCGCCGCCGCACCCCCCAGGTCAGGCCGCCGATGAAGTCCAGGGCGGGATCGTTCAGCGACCGCCGGTTGCGCAGCGTGCCCCGGATCGACGCGTGCCGCCGATTGCCGCGCACCAGGTCGCCGAGGATGCGCAGCGCCCGGGTCGAGTCCGCGTCGAACGACACCGCGATCACGTCCACGTCGCGGTGCTCCAGCCCCGCCTGGGCCAGGCACCAGTCGATGGCCTCCTCGGGCGGCGGGCCCATCAGGGCAAAGCCCTCGGCGTGCTTGCGTCCGTCCAGCCGCTCCTGCTCGATCAGCGCCGCCAGGTGCCCGTCCACCACCAGCGCGGCGGCAGTGTCGTGGAAGAACTCGTTGAGGCCGAGCACCACGCTCACGGGGTCTTCTCCAGGAAGTACGGGCCCAGCCGCAGGGCGTCCATGTCCGCGGCCTGCCAGGTGGCGATGGCCTCGGCCGCGGTGCACACGATGGGCTCGGAGCGGCGGTTGAACGAGGTGTTGACCACCATGGGCAGGCCGGTGAGCTGCTCGAACTGCCGGATCATGTCGTACCAGGGGGCGTTCTGGGCGCGGGTCACGGTCTGGACCCGGGCCGTGCCGTCCACGTGCACCACGCCGGGTACGCGGGGGGCCTGCTCGGGGCGGAAGGTGAACGTCAGGGTCATGAACGGGCTGGGGCCGCCGTCCACGAACCACTCCTCGACCTTGTCCTCGAGCATGGACGGCGCCAGCGGGCGCCAGCGCTCCCGCTGCTTGACGTCGTTGACCCGGTCACGCAGGTCCGCGTCGTCGGGCCGGGCCACGATGCTGCGGTTGCCCAGCGCGCGGGGGCCGAACTCCAGGCGGCCGTTGAACCAGCCCACGATCTTCCCCGCCTCGATGGTCTGCGCGACGCGCAGGCCCATGGCCTCCTCGTCCAGGCGCTCACCGGTCAGGCCGTGCTCGGCGAGCACGCGGCCGATCTCGTCGTCGCCCTGCTGGGGGCCGTACGATACGTGCTGCAGCCGCTCGTTGGCGGTCACGCCCAGGCGCTTGCTCACCTCCAGGGCCGCGCCGATGGCGCTGCCCATGTCCATGGCTCCGGGCTGCACGAACAGGTCGTCGATGAACGGCTGGCTGCGCAGCACGGTGTTCATGTTGCAGTTGAGGGCCACGCCCCCGGCCAGGCACAGGTTGCGACTGCCGGTGCGGTCGTACAGGTTGCGGGCCAGGGCCACGCCCGCCCGCTCGAGCTGGGCCTGGATCGACCGGGCCAGGTCCTGGTGGTCCTCGGTGATGGGCGCGTCCCAGGACTTGCGGGCGTACGGCGAGAACGACCGGATCCTCTCCAGGTGGATGCGGTAGCCGTGCTCGGAGACCTCGATGATATCCCCGAACCCGGGGCGCTCCGTGCCGTACGAGGACAGCCCCATGGTCTTGCCGTCGCCGAAGTAGCCGAAGCCCAGCAGGAAGGTGATGGTCTTGTACAGCATGCCGAGCGACTGGTACTGCGACCAGTTCTCGAACGGGCCGCGGATCTCGCGGCCCGTGCCGTGGTACAGCGAGGTTGAGTGGTCCTCGCCCAGGCCATCCACCACCAGCACGTTGGCCTCGTCGTACCCGCTCATGCGGTACGCGCTGGCCGCGTGGGCCAGGTGGTGGGGGATGTGGAACACGCGGCCGAAGCGCCGCTCGAGCAGCTTGAGGTACAGCTGCCGGCGGCCGAAGTAGCCCACGATGTTGCCGTACACCACGGACGCGGCCGGATCGCCGCCCCGCACCCGCTGGGAGATGATGTCCGCCACCTTCAGCCGGCGCATGTTGGCCAGCACCGCGTCCACGATGGTCTTCAGCGCCAGGTAGGAGTTCATCTCGTACGACAGGGCCACGGCCGCGACGTCGCTGTCCCGCACGCCGAACTCGCGCAGGCACCAGTCCACGGACAGGTCGGGGGGACCGCCGCCCCAGCACAGGCCGGGGGTGTGCTTCACCCGGTCGAGCCGCTCCTCCTCGACCACGCCCACCAGGTGGCCGTCCTCCACCAGCGCGGCGGAGCAGTCGTGGTACAGCTCATTGATCCCGAGTACGTACATCCCGCAGGGACTCCTCCAGGTCGGGCCGGGCCGGGTCGTGGGCCAGGTAGCGGCCGATGGCCAGGAAGTCGAGGCCGGCGGCCCGGTGCGCGGTGACCGCGTCCTGTGGGCTGCCGACGATCGGCTCCTCGTGCATGTTGAAGCTGGTGTTGATCAGCGCGGGCAGACCGCTGATCTCGCGGTACTCGGTGAGCAGCTCGTGCAGGAACGGCGAGTGCTCACGGCACACCAGCTGGGGCCGGGCCGTGCCGTCCACGTGAACCACGCCGCCGCAGCGGTCCCGCATGGTCGGCTTGCAGGGGAAGCAGATGGTCATGAAGCGCGCGGTGTCCGCGGCTCCCTCGACCTCCTCGTAGCACTCGTCCGCGTCCTCCCAGCGCGTGATCGGGGCGAACGGCATGAACTCGGTGCGGTGCAGCTTGTGGTTGAGCCACTCGTTCACGGTCGGGTCGTCGGGGCGGTAGAGGATGCTGCGGTGGCCCAGGGCCCGGGGGCCATACTCCAGCCGCCCGTCGAAGCGGGCGATCACGTGGCCGCGATCCAGCAACCCGGCCACGGTGCGCGCCATGGCCGGCTCCTCGCTGAACGCCAGGCTGCTGTCGTGCACGGCCGCGTCCACGGCCTCGTCCGGGATCTCCGGCCCCAGGTAGGCGTGGGGCAGCGCCCGGGTGGGCAGCTCGCCGCGGCGCAGCATGTACGAGGCAGCCGCACCGTAGGCCAGCCCCTCGTCGCTCATGGCCGGGTGCACGTGCACGGCCTCCACGCCGCGCAGCCGCTTGACCTCGAGGTTGAGCTTGACGTTGGAGAACACCCCGCCGGCGAGCACCAGGCGGGTGTGGCCGGTATCGGTGACCGCCCGCTGCACGTAGGCGGTGACCACGTCCTCCAGCCGCTTCTGCGCGGCCGCGGCCACGTCCTCGGCCGAGAACAGGCCCAGCCGCCAGCAGGGGCCGCGCCGCTTCCAGCGCTGCCACGAGGGCATCATCCAGAACCCGCGACCGTCCCCGGTCAGGCCGAACAGCTGGGCCATCAGCGCGTAGGCCCGCTCCGGATCGCCGTGCGCGGCCAGGCCGGTCACCTTGCCCGCGTGGCGCAGGGGGTTGAAGCCCAGCACCTGGGAGATCTCGCCGTAGAACTGGCCCGGCGAGTCGCTGGCCCGCGACCCCCAGAGGAACTCCAGCTCGCCGCCGCGGTAGGAGTGCACCTTGGCCGCGTACCCGTCGCCGAGGTTGTCCACGGTCACGGCCAGGCACTCGTCGAAGCCCGACGTGGCGATGGCGCCGCAGGCGTGGGCCTCGTGGTGATCGCACAGCTCGAACCCCACCCGCTCCTGGGCGGTCAGCACCAGCCGGTTGAGCGCGCCCACGCCCGTCGCCACCGGCGACGCCGCGCACATCAGGTCGTGGTACTTGAGGTAGACCTTCTGCTTGAGGTTGAAGAAGTCGTGCTGGTAGTCCTCGAACCGCCACTTCATCAGCCGGTACACGAAGTGCGTGCGGTTGGCCATCACCACCCGGTCGACGTCGTCGAGGCCGATGCCGCCGTAGCGCAGCGCCTCGTCCAGGGCCGCGTGGGGGAAGCCAGAGTCCCCCTTCTTGCGGGTGAACCGCTCGTTGGCCGCGGCGAACACGGGGACGCCGTCCACGAGCAACGCCACGTTGCCCAGGTAGTCGTCGCTGATGCCGAGTACCGTGCTCACCGACCCCACGTCCATTCGTCGCCGCCCGTAGGGCGAAGTCCAAGTTGTACCAGGATTGTCGGGCAGCGGCCATCGACCGCGCTGCAGGTCCAGGGCCCGGGTCTGGTAGATTGGGCGCGGGGAAGGAGACCGCATGAGACGGGTCAAGATCACCATCGCGCTGGGTGCGGCCGTGGTCGGCGCAGCCCTGCCGTGGCGCGCGCGCATCGCCTACTCCGAGGCCCTGGGTTGGATGGCGCAGCTGGTGCCGCCGCGGTTCTACCAGGTGCGGGAGCAGGGGCATGACCGCCCTGCGCGATGACGCGGTCGCGCTGCTGTACAGCGGCGGCACCGACTCCACGCTGGCGGCCTGGAAGGCGGCCGAGCGCTTCGGCGAGGTGCACCTGCTGACATATCGCCGCCTCGGCATGTTCGACGTGGAGAACTCCGAGCTCAACCTGGGGCTGCTGCGAGAACGATTCCCGCCGGGCCGCTTCGTGCGGCCGCCGGTGATGTCCGTGGACGCGCTGTTCCGCCACACGTCGTACGACCGCTACCTGCGCACGTTGCTGCGCCACCGGCTGATGGTGCTCACCACCTGCGGCCTGTGCAAACTGGCCATGCACCTGCGCACGCTGGTGTACTGCGTGGATCACGGCGTGGGCCACGTGTGGGACGGCGCCAACAAGAACATGACCATCTTCCCCGCGCAGATGGCCGAGGTCATCGAGTTGATGCGCGGCCTGTACGCGTCCGCGGGCGTGCGCTATGACACCCCGGTCTACGACTACGAGGACGCGCAGGGCATCAACTTCGGCAACTTCCTGTACGGGCTCAGCCCGGCCCGCGACGTCGACGAGGGGACGGCCCGCCGGGGGCCTACCACGGGCGAGGAGCTGTACGAGCTCGGCATCCTCCCGGAGCCCGACGTCAAGGGCAAGCCCCACGACAAGCGCATGCAGGGGCGCTGCCACCAGATGGTGCTGTTCAACCTGTGGGTGCGCTGGTACGTGCTGGAGCGCCGCAGCCTCGACGAGTACCGCCGCGACGCGGTGGCGTTCTACACCGACCGCATCGACGACTACCGGCCGCTGGTGGAGGATTTCGTGCGCGCCCCCGCGCAGGGGCGGCTGCGCGCCCTCAGCGAGGGCGGGCGATGAGCGAGGTCGCCCTGATGTTCTCCGGCGGCGTGGACTCCACGGTGTGCGTGGTGCGCCTGCTGGCGGACCACGACCGCGTACACCTGGTCACCTGGGACACCCGCGGGGGAATCCTCCGACCCGAGTGGTCGAGGCGCTCGGCCAACGTGCTTCGCGACCGCTACGGCGACCGCGTGACCCACCACGTGGGTGACTGCGCGGGCGAATTCCGCACCCTGGTGACGTCCAGGCTGGGGCGGATCTACGCGCGCCACCGCTCCCGGTTCGTGTGGTGCCTCGGCTGCAAGATGGCGATGCACGTGGCCACCCTGGCGTGGTGCCTGGAGCGCGACCTGGGATTCGCCGCGGACGGGTCGTCGGTGGAGACCCCGTACTACGTGGAGCAGATGCCGGTCTCGATCGCCTGGATCCGCGGGTTCTACGCCGACCACGGGGTGACGTTCCTCACGCCCGCGCACGAATTCCCCACCCGCGAGGAGAAGATCCGGCTGCTCGACGACGCCGGCCTGGCCCGCGGACGCACCCTGTTCGGCCGCAACCCGGGGACCCAGCCCCTGTGCGTGCCGGGCAACCTGGTGTACTTCGCGTCCACCTTCCTCGACCGCCACCCCAGCTTCGATGTGGGCGAGGTGAGCCGCTACCTCGAGCTCGACCGGCCGCTGTTCGAGAGACTGCTCGCCGACCGCACCTGATCCGTCCTGGACCGGGTTTGTTCCGCCACTGGCGGCTGCGACGGTTTACAATTATGAAGCACTCATGGTGCAGGTCCCGGCTTCGGCCCGCGTGGGAGCGGGCGCGCGGCCGACCCAAGCAGGAGAGAACCCATGCGAATCACCCTCGTCACGTTCGCCGTGACCCTGCTGATCCCCCTCGCGCTGCCAGCGCTGGCCCAGCAGACCATCCTCGTGCAAGAGGACTTCGAGGCCGGCTCGTTGCCCGCCGGCTGGAACCACTACCAGGGCGGCGCCAACCCGTCGTGCTCCGAGGTGCACTTCATCGACGTGGGCCTCGACGGCACCTCCATGGTGCTGGCCTCCAACGACGCGGGCGGCTGCTACCAGGCCACCGGCGTCGAGTTCGGCCCCATGGACATCAGCGGCTGCTCCGAGCTCGGCTTCCACGCCGCCTTCATGGACGTGGGCGACGAGTCCGACAGCTGCCCGGCCGTGTGGTTCTACTGGTCCCCCCCGGAGGGCGACTGCCTGGGCGTGTCCCTGGACGGCTTCACCTACTTCCTGTTCGAGGAGCTGACCGGCGTCACCGAATACGTGGAGTACCCCTACTACCTGACGTACAGCGGGCCGTTCATCTCCAACGACGTGTGGTTCTACGTCTCCGAGTACGACGACCTGCCGCCCGAGGACGACGGCCTGGCCGTGGACGACATCGTGGTCGTGTGCGACCCGGAGGAGGTGGTCTGCGACGACGGCGTGGACAACGACTACGACGGTGACACCGACTGCGACGACGGCGACTGCATCACCTGGGACGCGGACGGGGACGGCTATGGGGGCTGCGACGACGACTGCGACGACTCCCGCGCCACCGTGTACCCCGGCGCCCCCGAGATCTGCGACCGCCAGGACAACGACTGCGACGGCGTCATCCCCGCGGACGAGGCGGACGACGACGGCGACGGCTGGTCGGTCTGCGCGGGCGACTGCGACGACACCGACCCGACGATCAACCCGGCCGCGGCCGACATCTGCGACGGCATCGACAACGACTGCGACGGCCAGGTGGACGGCGCCAACGCCGACGACGACGGCGACGGCTGGACCGTGTGCGAAGGCGACTGCGACGACACCCGCACCGACGTCTACCCGGGCGCACCCGAGATCTGCGACCGCCGCGACAACGACTGCAACGGCATCATCCCGTCCAGCGAGGACGACGACGACGCGGACGGCTGGTCGGTGTGCGCCAACGACTGCGACGACGGCGATCCCACCATCAACCCGGCCGCGGCCGACATCTGCGACGGCATCGACAACGACTGCGACGGCGTGGTCGACGGCAACACCCAGGACGACGACGGCGACGGCTGGACCGTGTGCGACGGCGACTGCGACGACACCCGCGACACGGTCTACCCGGGCGCCACCGAGATCTGTGACCGCCAGGACAACGACTGCGACGGCGTGGTC
>CAZXHG010000291.1:0-265 GCA_964639985.1 uncultured Rickettsiales bacterium | reverse complement strand
CGCCTCCGCCCGACATCTGCGACGGGCGGGCCCACGTGTGCTCCGGCGACCTCCCGGCCACCGAGGACGACGACGACGCGGACGGCTGGTCCCTGTGCGCCAACGACTGCGATGACTCCGACCCCCTGATCAACCCGTCCGAGGCCGAGATCTGCGACGGCCTGGACAACGACTGAGACGGCGCCCTGTCCGGCGACGAGGACGACGACGACGGCGACGGCTACACCGGCTGCGACGTCGACTGCGACGACACCCGCGACACGGT
>CAZXHG010000290.1:0-11690 GCA_964639985.1 uncultured Rickettsiales bacterium | reverse complement strand
GTCGTCGGGCTCGTCGGCCTCGTCGTCGTCGTCGTAGTAGTCGTCGTCTTCGTCGCGGTCGTAGTCGTCCTCGTCGTAGTCGTCGTAGTCGTCCTCGTCGTCCTCCCCGATCACGATCTCGTCGGAGTCGCTGATCACGATCAGGTCCTCGTCTTCGTCCTCGTCGTCGTCGTAGTAGGACCGCTCGCGCTCACGCTCGCGCCGCTCGTCCTCCTCACGCTCCCGCTCCCTGCGCTCCTCTTCCTCGCGATCACTGCGCCGTCGTTCCTCGGCCTCCTCGCGTTCGCGTCGGTCCTCCTCCTCGCGCCAGCGTCGCTCCTCTTCCTCGCGGGCCCGGCGCTCTTCCTCGCGTCGCTCGTCCTCCTCGCGCTCGCGGGCACGGCGGTCGGCCTCGTCGCGTTCGCGCTGAGCCTCTTCCGCGCGCCAGCGTCGCTCCTCCTCCTCGCGATCCCGTCGCTCCTGTTCGGCGCGCTCCCGCTCCTCCTCCTCGCGGCGGCGTCGCTCCTCCTCCTCGCGCTTCGCCTGGATCTCCTCCTCGGTCATGTCGAGGTCGATCACGCCGAGGTCGTCCTCGCCCACGCCGAAGTCGAAGTCGAGGTCGTCCTCGTCATCGTCCTCCATGGCCAGCAGGTCGACGTCCATGTCGAGGGACATGTCCTCTTCTTCCTGCTCGGCCACGATCTCCTCGGCGGTCCGGGGGCGCTCGCCGGTGAGCAGCTCGCCGACCAGGGGCGGGATGTCGGACAGCATGAACTCCGGAGAGGAGCGGACCTCATCCTCCAGCGTGCGCTCCCACGAGGTGGTGGTCGGGTCGTACAGGCGCAGCTTGATCTTGTAGGCGGCGTCGGAGCTGCCATCGAGCACCGAACCCACGATCAGGCGGTCGTACCCGTTGTTGGAGGCGAACTTGTTGAGGCAGCTGGTGTTGCCCGGGCAGCCGTTGTCGAACTCCTCGGCCCCATGCTGCATGGTGAACTCGTAGTCACCCTGGATGTCGACCTCGCTGACGATCAGCGAGGTGATGTTCACCACGACGTTCTTGGTGATCTTCTTGCCGCCGCCGGTCAACTCCAGCACGCCGCAGGTCTGCGCGGCTGCCGGGGTTGCCCACAGCGCCACAGCGGCCGCGGCCGCCAGCGACAAGATACGGTGGTGGATTCCCGTGCTCATCGAGATTCCCTCTGGCTATCTGGTGGACCCTGTTAATAACTTGCCCGTCCACACCGTGAAACGGCTGTCGAGGCGTTTGGTTCCACCGGCCGGGCGCCCTCGCCCGCCCGCAGGGCGCGTGCAACATACCACAATCGTGCGAAGCTAAAAGTCCGATGTTTGACAGACATCGGACCCTCGGCCACCCTTTGACACCGATGAACCGCGTGCGACCCCGTTCCCTGTTTGCGGCGCTGGCGACCACCGTCGTGGTCGGCCTCGTGTGGGGCCTGCTCGACGGCCTGTCCGCGTGGAATCGCACCGCCCTGTTCCTCGAACTCGACCAGATCAGCGTGCTGCTGGCCGTGGCGGTGGCCGCCGGCGGCGTGGTCGGTGGGCTGGCGGGTGCGTGCGCCGTGGTCGTGCCGCGCCTGCGCGCGCCCCTCCCCGCAGGCGCGTTGGCGCTGTCGGGCCTGACCCTGATCGTGGCCGTGTCCCGGCTGGTCCGGGAGCCCGTGCTGGGCCGCGACGTGCAGCTGTTGCCGGGGGGCGTGTACGTAGCGGCTGCCGTGTCGGTGCTGCTGGCGCTGATCCCGCTGGCCGCCGTGGTCGCGCTGGAACGCCGCCGTCTGGCCGCCGCGGTCGTGGTGTGGAAGGTCTGGGCCGTGCTGCTGGTGCTGGCGACCTGGTACACACCCGAGACCACCGCCGCCCCCCGCCCCGGGGCCGACGCGCCCCCGGGTCCCAACCTGCTGCTGGTGACGCTCGACACCTTTCGCGCCGACCACGTGGGGGCCCTGGGCGCGGACGGCGATCCCACGCCAGTCCTGGACGAGCTGGCCGCCCAGGGGGCGCTGTTCTCCCGGGCGTACTCGCAGATCCCGACGACGGGACCGTCCCACATGTCGATCCTGTCGGGCACCTACCCGTGGACCCACGAGACCCTGGCCAACGGCGTGGCCGCGCCCGACGAGGTGCCGGTGCTGCCGCAGATGCTGGGGGCGGAGGGCTACCGCACGGCCGCGTTCGTCAGCGCGTTCGTGCTGGACGGCGTGTTCGGGTACGGCCGCGGTTTCGAGGTCTACGACGACGCGCTGGTCCGTCCCAAGGGGGTGTCCGACCTGTCGCCGATGCGGGTGTGGGAGCAGCTGTGGGTGCGATTCGGCACCATCTCCGACGTGGAGCGCCGGGGGGACGTGACCGTGGACGACGCCCTGGGCTGGCTGTCCCGTCGGCGCGACGACGAGCGCTTCTTCCTGTGGGTGCACCTGTTCGATCCGCACGGACCGTACGCGCCGCCGCCCCCCTTCGACACGCGGTACTACGACGGGGATCCCCGGGACCCGGCCCACACCTCGATGGCCGGGGCCGTGGACGTGGCCGAGTACATGCTGCCGAGCCTCGAGGGGATCACGGATCTCGACTGGCCGCTGGCCCAGTACAAGGGGGAGATCGCGTTCACCGACCAGCAGCTCGGGCGATTGCTGCAGGCGCTGCGGGACCAGGGCCTGGCCGAGGACACGGTGATCGTGGTGGTCGCGGACCACGGCGAGAGCCTGGCCGAGCACGACTACTACTTCAACCACGGCGCCCACCTGTACACGCCGTCGATGCACGTCCCGATGGTGATCGTGGCGCCCGGGCGGATCCCGGCCGGCGTGCGCGTGGACCAGCTGGTGGAGAACGTGGACCTCGCCCCGACCATGCTTCAGCTGCTGGGCCAGCCCGTGCCCGAAGACCTGGCGGGCACCAGCCTGCTGCCGCTGATCGACGGCCGCGCCACGTCGGACGGTGAGTCGCTGTCGATCACCTTCGATCGCGAGGCGAACAAGTCGACGGGCGCGTTCATGCGCTACCGCAAGATCGGGATACGCACCGACAGCTACTCGTTCATCTTCCGGGAGGAGGGGCCGGAGGAGTGGTACGCGCTGGCCGACGATCCGGGCGAGCTGCACGACCTGTCGAGGCTGGCGACCCACGCGTTCCTGGTGCAGGATCACGAGGCCCGCTCCGAGCAGATCCTGCACGCCTCGGGCAGCGGCGCGCACGAGCGCGGCACCCTCGGGGCCGGCGCGCGCGAGCGGCTGGAGAACCTGGGCTACATCGACAAGGACGACGATCCGTCGGGCGGGTCGCACTGATGGGCGGGCAGGGAGGAGCGGTTCGTTGAGACGGAGCCTGATCCGGTGGTGCATCCCCGGCATGGCGCTGGGGTGGGGCGGGTCCATCGCCCTGCTGGTGCGCACCATGCAGGGGCACCGCGACTTCGTCGATGACCTGCTGCTCGCGGGCCTGGCCTTCGTGTTGCTGCCCGCGGTGGTGGGCGGGATCGCCGGCGTGGCGCTGGCCGCGACACTGCGGTGGGCCACGCGCGACGGCGGCGGGATCGGGCCCCTGTGGCATGGGCGGCTGGTCAAGCTGTCCGTGCTGACCGGCGTGGGCGTGATCGCGATCTGCCTGACCAGCTACTTCATGCCGCCGAAGCCGCTGCACACGCAGCTGCTGGTGTACGGCATCGACGGCGCCACCTGGGACGTGATCGAGACGCTACGGCCGCTGGAGATGCTGCCGGAGATCGAGGCCCTGCAGCGGGAGGGCGCGTCCGGGACGTTGAGGTCCCTGGAGCCGATGCTCAGCCCGATCGTGTGGACCACCATCGGCTCGGGCCAGCCCCTGGGTGAGCACGGCATCCACGGCTTCCACGTGCGCCACGAGGAGTGCGAGGCGGCCCGCGTCTGGGACATCTTCGAGTCCGAGGGCATGAGCGTGGGCACCTACAAATGGCTCGTGACCTACCCGCCACGGGAGGTCAACGGCTTCATGGTGCCGGGCTGGCTCGCCACCGGACCGGAGATGCATCCCCCCGACCTGGCCTACACGCGCGCCTTCGAGCAGAGCCGCAAGAACCGAAAGCGGGGCAGGGCAGGCGGGCCCCAGGTGGGCACGCTGCGGTACGTGCTGGACGGCATGCGCGATGGCCTGCGGCTGTCCACCGTGGGCGCGGCCATGAAGTTCTCGTTCCAGTCCAAGGGGACGCACTGGTCCGAGGGCGAGCGCATGACGCGGACCCACACCATGCGTGCGCTGATCGATCGCGACCTGTTCCTCGGGCTGCTGTACCGCTTCGATCCGGAGGTGGCGACGTTCGCCTACTACCCGACCGACGCGGTCGCGCACCGGATGTGGAAGTACTACGAGCCCGAGAAGTTCGGCGGCATCAACGAGGAGTCCCGGGACCTGTGGGACGCCGTGCCCTCCACGTACCGACAGGCGGACGACATCCTCGGCGAGCTGCGGCGGCGGCTGCCGCAGGACGTCACCATCGTCGCGCTGTCGGATCACGGCATGTGTGCGGCCGGCGCCGAGGGCGGCAAGGCCGTGTTCGGGCTGCGGGCGGGCGAGATCGACCGCACGCTGCAGCAGCGCGGCGCGGACGTGGACGTGGCCCAGCAGGGCATGAAGGTGACCGTGGCCGTGGCCCCGGACAGCGCGGTGACCGCGGCGCAGGTGCACGACCTGCTCGAGCAGTTCCGCTTCGACGGCCGGCCGCTGTTCCGCCTGGAGTCGCTGGACCGGGGCATCATCGGCGTGACCCTCGGCGCCCGCGGCGACGACCTCGACCGGCGCGCGGCCGAGCCGGTGACCCTGCCCGACGGCAGCACCACCCCGCTGCAGGCGTTCCTGCGCACGCGCGACGACTACTCGGGTGTGCACAACGAGGACGGCGTGATCCTGATGAGCGGCCCGGCGATCGCCCCCGGGGCCACGGTCGAGGGGGCGGACCTGTACGACGTGGCCCCCACCCTGCTGGCGCTGATGGACGTGCCCCCGGCCCAGGACATGGTAGGGGACGTGCTGCTCGACGCATTCACCACCGCCCCGACCCTGCGGCCGAGTCCGGAGACCTACGACTACCTGGTGGAGGACGTGCGCAAGCGCATCGGCTCGGTCGAGGTGGACGAGGAGGGCGACGCCGCGCTGGAGGCGCGCCTGCAGGCCCTGGGCTACGTGGACACGCCCGGCTCCGCGCCACCCCCGTCCGCCCCGCCCCGGGAGGAACCACCAGGCGACGACGACTCGGCGGCGCAGTGAAGCTGCTCATCGTCTCCCGCCGCTTCCCGCCGGACGTGTTCAGCGGCACCGAGACCGTGATCTCGCACGTGTACGAGCACGCCCGCGGGGAGGCAGGAGTCGACGTGCGGCTCGTGGCGGGGTGGGTCCGGGACCCCTCCCTGCTGCCCGATGATGCCCGCAAGGTGCGCCTGGCCGGCCTGCCCAAGCCCGCGGCCTGGGCCGCCATGGCGCGGGCCGCGCGGTCGGAGATCCGGTCGTTCCGGCCCGACGTGGTGCTGGCCAACTCCATCGAGAGTCCGGCCAGCCTGGCGCCGTCGGTCACCATCGTCTACGACTTCAACTTCGGCAGCTCGCGCAGGCTGCTGACCGCGAGGCTTCGCGGCCGGTTCTACCGCCACCAGGCGAAGCGGCTGCAGCGGGTCGTGGTGATCAGCGAGGCCACGCGGCGCGCCGCCATCGAGCAGGGATTCCCCCCGGACAAGCTGGTGGTGATCTACCCGGGCGTGGACGTGCACGCGTTCTGCCCGGCCGCCGAGCCGCCCCCGGCGCCCGGCGCCGACGGATCGGTGGTGCTGGCCTACCCCTCGCGCATCATCCCGGGCAAGGGCCAGCACGCGGCCATCGAGGCATTCCGCCAGCTACCGCGGCGCTGGCGGGATCGCGCCGAGCTGCAGATCGTGGGCAGCGCGCCCGAACCCGACTACCTCGCCCGCCTGCGCCGGGAGGCGCAGGGGCTGGCCGTGACGTTCCACACCGACGTCCCCGAGATCATCCCCTACTACCAGCGCGCCAGCGTGGTGCTGTTCCCCACGCTGATGGAAGAGGGATTCGGCTACACCGCGGCCGAGGGCATGGCCTGCGGTCGGCCGGTGGTGCACTTCTCGTGCGCGGCGGTGGACGAGGCCTGCGCGGGACACGCCGTGGGCGTACCCGCAGGGGACACCGGGGCCCTGGCCGGCGCCGTGGCCGCGCTGCTGGACGACCCGGAGCGGTGCGAGGCCATGTCCCGGGCTGGCCGACAGCACGTGGTGGACCGATTCTCCTGGGAGGCAGTCTGGTCGAGCTACCGGCGCCTGCTGCACGGCGCGGCAGGCGGAGGAGGACCGGCACGGTGAAGTGGTACGACTTCTTCGAGGGACCGATCGGCGTGGGTCACGCCTGGACCGCGGCGGCCGTGCGCGCCGAGGTCGAGGCCGCCTTCGAGCGGCTGGGGCCGCGCCTGCCGCCTCCCTCGGCCGACGTGGTGGTCAAGCCCAACCTCAACAACGACCTGCCCGCCCTGATGGGCAACTCCGCGGATCTGCGTGTGCTCGACGCCCTGCTGGCCGCGCTCACCGACCGCGGCCACACCCGGCTCACCGTGGCCGACGGCAGCAACGTGGGCATGGAGCGCCGCGAGATCGATGGCTTCGGCCGCCTGCGGGTGGACCGGCTGGCTCGCCGCTACGGCGCGACGTGCGTGGACCTCAACCGGGTGGAGGGCCGTGACGCGGGCCTGGAGACCGGCCGTACGAGGATCGCCGCCGAGGTGCTCGACGCGCCGTTCCTGGTGGCCGTGCCCAAGATCAAGACCCACGCCGAGGCGGGCCTCAGCGTCACCTCCAAGCTGTGGGTCGGCTCGGTTGTGGCCCAGCACAAGCGGGACGTGCACGTGGACCTCAACCGCAACATCGCGGCCCTGGGCGCGGCCATCCGGCCCCACCTGGTGCTGGTGGACGGGCTGGTGGGCATGGAGGGCAACGGGCCGGGCGACGGCCGGCCGTTCCGCTTCGACACCCTGCTGGCCAGCACCGATTCGTGGCTGGTGGACCTGGTCGCGGCCCGGCTGGTGGGATTCGACTGGGAGGGGCTGCAGTACCTGGTGCACGCCCGCGACCTGGGCCAGTTCGCCCCGGATCTGCCGGACCGGGTCGTGCGGGCGATCCCGATCCGTCGCGCCATCGATCCGGCGCCGCCTCGCTCCAGGCTGGCCCCCCTGAGCGAGCACAGGCTGTTGCGGCCGCTGAAGCTCGCCATCCGCCCGGTGGTCGACCACCCGGTGGTGAGCCGCACCGCCTATGGCCTGGGGGTGATCCAGGACCGCTACCAGCGGGACGACGACCGGGTGGGCGCGTTCGTGCGGCGTGGAGCGGCCTGCACCGAGTGCGGAGCGTGTGGTGAGGTCTGCCCGGACGCCGTGCCCTGGAGCGCCATCGGCACCGCCGAGTGCGGCGACGGGTGTCTGGGCTGCCTGTACTGCTACTGGATCTGCCCCACCCGCGCCATCGAGCTGAGCGGCGAGCTGGGGTTCCTCGAAGCGCACGTGCGGCGCTACAAGGGGTTCATCGAGCGGCTGTGAGGGGGCCTCAGTCGCTGCCCATCTCGCACTGACCGTGCGAGTTGTCACCCCAGAACGCCAGGGTCATGCCGTCGGGCGCCACGCCACAGGCGTGTCGAGCGCCGAGCTCCAGCGCGGTCATCTCTCCCTTGGGGGGTGTGGTCTGTGCCAGGCCATCGTCGCCCCAGCAGATCGGCACGCCGTTGAGCATCAGCGCACAGGTGAACGTGCCGCCAGCCCGGACCCGCTGGTAGACGCCGCCGGGCACGGTCGCCATGTCGTTGGTGTTGTTGCCCCAGCAGTGCACGACGCCGTCCGCCGTGATCCCGCAGGCGTGGGAGGTGCCCGCGGTGATCGACTCGAAGGACTCCGCCGGCGGGGTGCACTGGCCGCCGCCGCCGTCACCCCAGCACTGCACGCTGCCGTCGGCCAGCAGTCCGCAGGTGAACGAGCCGCCGGCCGTCACCATGTCGTAGGGGCCCGCCACCGGGGGCGAGGCCTGACCGAACAGGTCGTCGCCCCAGCA
Organism: uncultured Rickettsiales bacterium; assembly: GCA_964639985.1. Classification (GTDB taxonomy): domain Bacteria; phylum Myxococcota_A; class UBA796; order UBA9615; family CAYRNR01; genus CAZXHG01. The sequence goes on along the minus strand of CAZXHG010000290.1, from coordinate 3,624 downwards.
TTCGACGTTTCGCTGGCTGTCGAGCGCGCAGCCGTGGTGCGCGCCCATGGCCAGGGCCGTGAACGCTCCGGCCGGCGGGGTACACTGGCCCTCGTCGTCGTTCCCCCAGCAGATGATCACGCCGTCGGTCGTCAGGCCGCAGGTGTTCTCCATGCCGCCGCCCACGGCCTGGAACGAGTGGTTCTGTGCCTCGGACTGGCCCTGGTCGTTGTCACCCCAGCAGTGCAGCGCGTGGCCCACCGAGATCCGGCAGGAGTGGTTGTCGCCCAGGCCCAGGCCCAGGATCTCGACCTGCTCGGTGTCGTCGTCATCGTCGTCATCGTCGTCGTCGTCCGCGGGGTCGGCGGAGTCGTCGTCGTCCCCGCAGTCCTCGTCCACGAGTCCGTCGCAGTCGTTGTCCTTGCCGTCTCCGCAGAGCTCCGGGCAGATCTGGCAGATGGTCGGATCCTGGGGATCGCAGTCCTCCTCGTCGATCACTCCGTCGCGGTCGTAGTCGAAGGCCTCCTCCCCCGGGTCGCAGGCCAGGAAACAGGTGAGTGTGGTCACCAGTATCGGCAGCAGGTGGTGTCGAGCCATCGCCCCTCCCGTCAACGAGCGAATCGCCCTCTCAGCGGCGTCTTGGTGATCTTGCCAGATCCGGTCTTGGGCAGGGCGGTGACGAATTCGACCCGCTTGGGCGCCTTGTAGCGCGCCAGCCGCTGCTTGCAAAACGCGATCAGCTCCTCGGCCGTGGCCTGGCCGCCGTCGACGAGCGCCACCACCGCGACCACGACCTCGCCCCAGTGCTCGTCCTGCGCGCCGATCACCGCGCTCTCGAGCACGGCCGGGTGCTCGGCGAGCGCGTACTCGACCTCGGTGGAGTACACGTTCTCGCCGCCGGTCACGATCATGTCCTTGGCCCGGTCGACGATGTCCACGTAGCCCTCGGCGTCGACCACGGCCAGGTCGCCGGTCTTCAACCAGCCGTCCTCGAACGCGGCCGCGGTCGCGTCGGGATCGTTCCAGTACCCGGGCGTGACCGAGTCGCCGCGCACGCGGATCTCGCCCACGGTGGCGTCGTCCCGGGGCACGTCCTGCCCGCGCTCGTCGACCACGCGCAGGTCCACGGTGATGAACTCCCGGCCGGTGCGCGACAGGTAGTCGAACCGCTGCTCGGCGGGTAGACCGCGCAGGTGGTGCTTCAGCAGGCTCAGGGTCAGGTAGGGGCTGGTCTCGGTCATGCCGTAGGTCTGCACGTACTCGCAGCCGAAGACCCTCATGATCCGCTGGACCAGGCGCGGCGCGATGGGCGCGCCCCCGGACATCAGGTAGCGCAGGGCGGGGTAGGGCGCGTCGCCCACCCCTGGGTGGTGCACTAGCGCGTTGAGCATGGTGGGGACCAGGTTGGTCAGGGTCACGCCGTGGCCCCGGAACGCGTCGATCACGACCGCGGGCTCGAAGCGGGGCACCACCACGTGGCGGCCGCCCACCGCGGTCACTGCGAACGTGGCCCAGGCGTCGGCCAGGTGGAACAGGGGCGCCACGTGGGCCCACACGTCCGCGTCGGACAGGTGCAGCTCGGCGATGGCGCCCAGGGCGTGGGAGACCACGTTGCGGTGGGTCAGCATCACCCCCTTGGGCCGGCCGGTGGTGCCGGACGTGTAGTACAGGTGCGCGACCGCGTCGTCGCCCGGTGGGAGGGCTGCGGTCAGCGGCTCGTGGCCGGCGCGAACATCGTCGCAGGTGCGAGCGGCGATACCCGCGACCGCCGCCACCGGGTCCAGGGTGAGCACCAGCTTCGCGCCGGCGCTGGCCAGGATCGCGGCCAGCTCCCGCTCGGCCAGCCGCGTGTTCAGCGGGCACAGGATCACGCCGGCGTAGGCGGCCGCGAAGTAGGCCTGCAGGAATTCCGCGCTGTTGGGCGCGTGGATCGCAACCCGGTCGCCGGGCCGGAGGCCGGCGGCGAGCAGACCGGCGGCGAGGGCCCGACTGTCCCGGCAGAATGCCGCGTAGCTCCAGCGGCGATCACCGCAGACTACGGCCTCGCGGTCGGGCCACAGGCGCACGGCGCGGTCGAGCAGCGAACCGATGTGCACGGGCCACCTCCGGGGCGCGATCTTGTAGCGCGGCGGCGCGGGTGGCAACCTTGCCCCGCTGCTGCTGTGGAGGCGGACGTGGATTCGATCGGTGGGAGGATCTGGAGCCTGCTCCCGGGCGAGGGCGAGCAGCCCGTGGAATGCACCGTGCGCGAGGTGACCGCGTCGGACGGCTACGAGATCGGCACCTACCCGGAACTGGTCGAGGCCGCGGCCTCCATCGGGTACCTCAACCACAAGCACAACCTGTTCTTCCGCGGGCAGGGGACCGATCACCGCAAGGCGAGTACCGGGAAGTACGCGTTCTTCTCCGAGGTGTACCCGACCGCCTACCGTGCGGGCGGCAGCCTCAGTGAGAAGGCCCTGGGGGAGCGACTGGAGCACCTGAAGGCCATGTCGAAGCGGCTGGCCGAGACGTACCCCTACGTCACCAAGAAGCGCATCCGCAAGCACATGGAGCTCCGCTGGGCGCTGTTGCAGCACTACGGTGTGTGCCGCACGCCCCTGCTGGACGTGACCCAGTCGCTGCGGGTGGCGGCCAGCTTCGCCAGCCAGGAGCCGGACGCGGAGTTCGGCTGGCTGTTCCTGTTCGGGTTGCCCAACGTCAACGGCAGCATCTCGTTCCACGTGGACGACAACATGGTGCTCGTGCGGCTGCAGTCCGTGTGTCCGCCCGAGGCCAAGCGGGCCCACTTCCAGGAGGGGTACCTGGTGGGGCACTACCCGCTGAGCAGGCGCAAGTACCGCAACCTCAACCTCGACGGGCGCATGCTGGCCAAGTTCAAGTTGCGGCTGGGCACCTTCTGGTCCGAGGAATTCCCGCGGATCCCGGAGCGGGCGCTGATGCCCGAACAGGACGTGCTGCTGGACTACTTCGCGGCACCGGGGTTCGAGTTCGGGCCCTGACTACATCGCCATCTCGGCGAGCCTCGTCACCGTCCTCCAGTTGCGTCCCGTGCTGGCCGTGGTCAGCACGCGGTCGAACCACACGTTGGTCAGCTTCGTGCGGGCCACACCGTTGGGGCAGTGGGTGTAGACCTCGCGCCCGCGGACCTCGAAGCGGTCGCCGGGCGAGCGGTCTGGATCGAGGTCCGCGACCTGGTCCTCGGTGGGGGTGTGGGCGAGGAACAGCACGTGAAGGGCCTTCGGGTCGGCGTCCGGGGTGAGGAACGGATTGTTCGCCAGCGCGTCGGCGAGCTCCGACGCGGTGCGGGTGAGGACCGGGACCTGCAGGCCGAAGCGGTCGGCGATGGCGTCGGACACGAGGTCGGGGAGGGTGTGCGAAGCGCCCTCGGGCGGTTCGTACACCACGTTGCCGGACTGGATGTACGTGCGCACGTCCGCGCAGCCCAGGTCGGTGAAGATGGCGGCCAGGTCCTTCATCGGCAGCTTGTTGCGGCCGCCCACGTTGATGCCGCGCAGCAGGGCGACGTGGCGCATGAGCCCTCCCCCGGATCGGTCTCAGCCGGCCAGCGAGTCCAGCGCGTCCAGCTCCAGCTCCGCTGCCGGTTCGATCCGGTCGAGGTAGTCTACGATCCGCGCCCTGTCC
>CAZXHG010000289.1:0-11707 GCA_964639985.1 uncultured Rickettsiales bacterium | reverse complement strand
CGGAGACGTAGAGCGAAGCGAAGGAAAACGGACTAATGCCGAACGCTGCTAGAGCTTGCGGAACGGCCAGCGCCAGCGTCGGCGCCGTCCGTCGAGCTGTCCCACCGGCGCGAGGTCGTCGTCCTCGTCCATGCTTCCCAACAGTGCCTCTTGTTCCTCGTCGTCGTCGATCTCGAACAGCGACTCCACGGAGAGGAACTCCCATCGGCGGTGTCGGCGCGTGAAGGCCTCTTCTGCCACACCGATGCCGATGTAGAGCGTGCACAGCACCAGGAGACACAGCGAGAGATCGAAAGCGATGGCGATATAGATGATCGCGAATACACCCAGGCTTCCGAGAACGACGGTGCGCAGATTCGCACGCATCGCCTTGTGGGTACGGAAACGGATGTCGCTGATCATGAGGTAGCTGAGGAATAGCGTGAACAGCAGGATGGCGAACTGGCTGTCGAGGAGGAAGTGCCCGGTCCTGCAGTGCTGGATGACGAGCAGGGCGACCGTGGTTCCGGACACGGTGATGGTCAGGCCCCGGACATAGGCCTTGTCCTCGTCGTCGACACCGAGGTTGAACCTGGCCAGCCTGAAGGCTCCCGCGAGGACGAACAGAAACGCGATCACGAAGCCGACGAGTTCGAATCCAGCGAGTCCCCACTTGTACAGCAGCACACCCGGAGCTATGCCGAACGACACCAGGTCTGCGAGCGAGTCCAGTTGCCTGCCGAACTCGGACATCGTCCGGGTCAGCCGCGCCACGGGCCCGTCGAGAAGATCGAACAGGCACGCGAACAGGATCAGGTACGCAGCAGACTGGAAGGAAGCGAGGTCGCCGGCGTCCGCTCCCGCAGACAGCACGATCGAGTAGAAGCCGCAGAACAGGCTACTTGCCGTGAACACGTTCCCCGGGCGGCAGATGTAGTTCATCATGACTCGCTCCGTTGCATGGGTACCTCGGTCCACGGTTGCGGCGTCGGCATCGTAGCCGACAGCTCGGCGGCACCACAAGCCCCTACACAATCCGTCTCGCCGTCTCGCCGTCTCGCCGTCTCGCCGTCTCGCCTGTTCCGCCCGGGCGATCCTCTAGCGCTGCCGGATCCGCGCGGCCACGGTCGCGTCCTCGGGCATGATCGACAGCATGGGCGCGGCGTGGAACCCGGCCACGTTGCCCTCGGCCGCACCGGTGAGCAGCTCCCCACCCAGCGTGACGATACGCTCCTCGGCGGGACGGGCGAGGCCCACCAGCAGCGGGGACTGCCCGGTGAGGTCGTCCCGGATCAGGCCGGCCAGGGTCACCAGGCGTTGCTCGGCAACGTCCGCGAGCCGATCCTCGACGAACTCCCCCCCCGGAGCGCCGACGAACAGCATGTCCAGCAGGCCCACGCGCATGGATCCCGGCTCGAGCAGCACCAGGTGGCGGCCCCGTTCCACCTCGGTGCGGCTGCGGCCCTCGCCGGCGGCCGCTCCCACGAAGAAGTGCACGCCATGGACCGCTGGGGCGATCTCCGCCAGCCGGCGCGGGCTGGCGTCGCTGAAGGCGATCACCAGATCCGCCGGGGGCTCGAGCCCGGCCAGGGCCGAGTCCACGGCCTCGGCCACCGGCGCGACCCGGTAGCCGCGCGGCTGCAGGGCGGCCGCGGCCGGATCGATCAGGGACAGGATCGCAAGCCGACCGGCGGCGGTCTCGACCACGTGCACGGCGCGCAGCGGGTCGAGGGCGTCACCGGCGATGTTGGTGGCCACCAGGGGGACGGGGGACGCCGCGGCCACGCTGACGAGGGCTGACGGCTCCACCGGGGCGAGGTCGCTTGCGCCCAGGGCGACCACGCCCGCCCCCGCGGCCGCGTGGATGTCCAGCAGTCGCGCCAATCGCGCCGCAGCCTCGGCGCCGGCCGCCGATTCTCCCGGGGCCGACGCCAGCGTGCCCGGTCCGGCAGCCACCACCGGCGCGGTGACATGCCGGTTCAGCTCCGCCACGAAGGCGGCGCGGCGCGCCACGCCGCCGACCACGCCGTCCGGGCAGGCACACGGGTGCAGGTCACCCCGCTCGCCCACGGTGAATGCCAGCAGCACGCCAGGGGCCGGCTGCCCGACCGGAGCCTCGGCCGAGGCCTCGCTGCGCTCCAGCTCGGCGATGGTCGGCGGGAGGGGCTCGGCCACGGGATCCGGTGCACAACCGTGCTGCAACAGCAGGCCGGCCAGGGCGACGACCACGACCCACGGAGACCTCGATGCCATGCGCGGATTCCCCTTCGTTCGTGCGACGACGGTATAGTCTTTCACGCCTTGACCCGAACGCATACCGCCGTTTGTCTCTCGCTGACGGGGCTGGTCCTGCTGGGGACCCGCGCCGCCAGCGCGGACCTGTCCCCGCCGGACTGGGCCGAGTACCACGGCGCCCGCGCACACGCCGAGGGCCTGGTGGCCTTGCAGCACGGCCGGTTCGCCGACGCCCTGGTCGCCGCGCGGACCGCGGTCGAGCTGAACGGTGAGCACTCCCACTCGCTGTACCTGCTGGGCGTGGCCCTGATCTTCGACGAGCAGTACGACGAGGCCCGTGACGCCCTCCAGAGGGTGGTGCACCTGGACCCGGAGCTGGCCGAGGCCTGGCACGACCTGGGGCTGGTCACCTTCCACCTCGGCGACGGCGACGCGGCCATGGGCGCCTTCGGGGAGCTGTCCCGGCTACGCCCGGACAGCTGGTACGGCCCCTACCGCCAGGCCCAGACCGCGGGCATGCTGCAGGAGGACTGGCCCTCGTGCGAGCGCCTGCTCACCGAGGCGATGGTGAGGGGATTTCCCTACGTGGCGTCGCTGCCCATCGACCCGGAGTGGGGGCCGGTGGCCGAGCAGGCGGCATTCCTGGAGATGGTCGACCGCCTGCTCTCGAGCCAGGCCGGCGGCCCCTGAGGCGGGGCCGGCGTCGGATCAGTCGTCTTCCTTGACCAGCTCGCTGACCATCACCTCGGTGGTCAGCAGCAGCGAGGCGATGCTCGCGGAGTTCTGCAGCGCGATACGCACCACCTTGGTCGGGTCGATGATGCCCGCCGCGATCAGGTCCTCGTAGGTGTTGGTCAGGGCGTTGTAGCCCGCCGAGCCCTCGGAGTTGCGCACGCGGTCGACCACGATGGCGCCGTCCACGCCGCCGTTCTCTGCCAGGATGCGCAGGGGCTCGGTCAGGGCCTGGTCGACGATCTTCACGCCGTAGGCCTGCTCACCGGGCACCTCGAGGTCACGCACGGCCTCGAGCACGCGGACCAGGGCCACGCCGCCGCCGGGGAGGATGCCCTCCTCGATGGCCGCGCGGGTCGCGTTCAGCGCGTCCTCGACCCGGTCCTTCTTCTCCTTCATCTCGATCTCGGTGGCCGCGCCCACGCGGACCACGGCCACGCCGCCGGCCAGCTTGGCCAGCCGCTCCTGCAGCTTCTCGCGGTCGTAGTCGGAGGTGGTCTCGTCCCGCTGCACGCGGATCTGATGGATGCGGCCGTCGATGGCGTCCTTGGCGCCGGCGCCGTCGACCACCGTGGTCTCGTCCTTGGTGATCACGACCTTGCCGGCCTGGCCCAGCTCGTGCAGCTCCACGTTCTCCAGCTTGAGGCCCAGGTCCTCGGTGATCACGCGGCCACCGGTGAGGATCGCCATGTCCTCGAGCATGGCCTTGCGGCGGTCGCCGAAGCCCGGCGCCTTGACCGCGGCGCAGGCCAGCGTGCCCCGCATCTTGTTGACGACCAGCGCGGCCAGCGCCTCGCCCTCGATGTCCTCGGCCACCAGCAGCGCCGGACGGCCCGACTGGGCGACCTTCTCCAGCAGCGGCAGCAGGTCGCGCACGGCCGAGATCTTCTTCTCGTGGAACAGGATCAGCGGGTTCTCGAGCGTGACGTCCATGCGCTCGGCGTCGGTCACGAAGTAGGGGCTGAGGTAGCCGCGGTCGAACTGCATGCCCTCGACCACGTCCAGCGTGGTCTGCAGGGCCTTGGCCTCCTCCACGGTGACCACACCCTCGGAGCCGACCTTCTCCACCGCGTTGGCGATGATCTCGCCGATGGAGGCATCGCCGTTGGCCGAGATGGTCGCGACCTGGGCGATCTCGCCCTGGCCGGCCACGTCCCGGGACATGCCCCCGATGGCCTCGGTCGCCGACACGATGGCCGCGTCGATGCCCCGCTTGAGCTCCATCGGGTTGTGGCCGGCGGTGACCAGCTTGACGCCCTCGCGGAAGATGGCCTGGGCCAGCACCGTGGCCGTGGTGGTGCCATCACCGGCCTCGTCGTTGGTCCGGGAGGCGACCTCCTTGACCATCTGGGCGCCGATGTTCTCGAACTTGTCCTCGAGCTCGATCTCCTTGGCCACGGTCACGCCATCCTTGGTGACCTTGGGGGCGCCCCAGGACTTCTCCAGCAGCACGTTGCGGCCGCGGGGACCCAGGGTGATCTTGACCGTGTCGGCCAGCATGTCCACGCCCTGCACCATGGCACGACGAGCCTCGTTCTCGAAGCGGATGTCCTTGGCTGCCATGATCTCAGTCCTCCACGATGCCGAGGATCTCGTCCTCGCGCAGGATCATGTGCTCTTCGCCGCCGATCTTGATGTCCGTGCCCGCGTACTTGCCGAACATCACGGTCTGGCCCTCCTGCACGGTCATGGCAACGCGGCTGCCGTCGTCGAGCAGCTTGCCCTCGCCCACGGCCACGACCACGCCCTCGGCCGGCTTCTCCTTGGCAGTCTCGGGGATGTACAGCCCGCCAGCCGTCTTCTCCAGGCTCTCGACGCGCTTCACCAGAACACGATCCATCAGCGGAACGACCTTCATCTCTTGCTCCTCCTGCGCCGGACGCCCGTCAGGACGTGACGCCAAGTCCTCGAAATCACGTGAATTTGCCCTGAGGCGCGGGGAAATCTAATCACGGGCGCGCCCGTGTCAAGATCCGAACGTCTTGACACTGCCGGGGCACCGCGGCTACCTTGCGAAACCCCGAGGCGCCGCCTTGGGTGACGCGGTCGTTTGTGAGCGACCGCCCCGGAGGATTTCCATGGCACGCGTGACCGTCGAAGACTGCCTCGAGCAGGTGGACAATCGGTTCGAGCTGGTGCTGATCGCGGCCCAGCGCACCCGCCAGATCATCAAGGGCGCACCGACCCTGCTGGACGTGGAGCGGGACAACAAGGAAGCGGTCATCGCGCTGCGCGAGATCGCCGCCGGTCTCGTCGAGTACCACATCGAAGAGGCACCGTCGGACGAGGAGCTGGCCGAGGCGATCGCCGGGCTGACCCAGGCCGACGAGGACGCCGGCGATTCCGACATCCCGGCCGAGCTGTTCGCCAGCCTCAAGGCCCTGTCCGCAGCCAACGCGGACGATGACGATTCGACCAGCGGCGGAGGTGAGTGATCATGGCTCGCAAGCCCAGCAAGGCAAAGCTCGAGCGCATGCTCGACGTGCGCGTACGCGACCGCTACCTGGCCGAGGGCTCCATCGAAGAGGCCGCGGTCGAGAAGTACATCGACGCCCTCGACGACTGCACCGACCGGGCCGAGTACGTGGATCTGCCGTCCGTGGAACCGGGCGAGGGCGACGAGGCAACCGGGGACAAGCCGTCGGACGAGTAGGCTGGATCAGCCGCGATCCTCGACGATCTCCAGCACGTAGCGCTTCTTCTTCTTGCCGCCCGCGGCCGTGATGATGGTGCGTAGCGCCTGGGCGTGCACCCCGCGCTTGCCGATCACCTTGCCGATGTCGTCACGGGCGACCGTCAGCTCGATGACGCACGAATGTTGCCCCTGGACCTCGTGAACCTCGACCTCGTCGGGGTGGTCGACCAGCGCCCTCACGATCGTCTCGACTAGATCCTTCACCGCCGCTCTCCTCTCGCTGCCAGCGCCACGCGGCTGGCACCTGCTCCTGCGGTCGCGTCCACGCGGACCCCTCCATGCGTTGCACACGGCAGGAATCCACTCCGACGATACGGGGCGCGTTCGAGCGGTGTCAAATACAAATGGGGTCGATGCTTTCAATCTGAGACCAATTCCCGAGGATCATTTCGCTTTGCAATCCAGAGGGGTTCCATTCCGCAACAGCTCTCGCTCACTCGATGCTGCAGCGGTTCCCGTCGGGGATTTCAATCCGGAGTCCAGTTTCGTAACAAACTGTTTTTACTTCACTTTCTTTTTTCTCATTTTTTTTCCCATCGGCTGGCACGCGCGTTGCATGTAACCACGAGACAGAACCCGGTCCGAATTCTCCGCAAGGTGATGATGGCCCCCCTCCCCCTCATCCGCCACGGGCTGGGTTTGACAACTGGTCTTTCGATCCGGACACCGCAAGGTGATGGCGGCCCCCCTCCCCCTCATCCGCCAGGACCGGAAGACGAGTCAGAGGCCGGAGCTTGCTCCGGCCTCTTTCATTTTCTTCCTCGAAATCCAGACACCGGCGCTTCGCGGCGCGCCCGTATAAAATGGGAATACCCGCGAGCCTGGGCGGGTTGACCGTGCGGATCAACCACCCAAGAGGTTCGGCAATGGCGAGACTGGCAGCAGTGAGACAATCCAACCCCGGCCCCACGCAGGACGACGATCTCAAGGCGATCGCGCTGGTCAATCGCAAGCGCGCCTACGGGATGCTCGTGGAACGCTACCGGGACAAGCTCTTCTACCACGCGCTGTACATCCTCAAGGACAGCGAAGAAGCCCTGGACGTCGCCCAGGAGGTGTTCATCCGGGCCTACAAGGAACCCCGCTCGTTCGAGCCCGACTTCAAGATCAAGGCGTGGATGTTCCGGGTCTGCACCAACCTCTGCTACAACATCGTCCGGGACAAGAAGCGGCGCTCCAACATCCTGGAGAACCTGGGCCGGCAGAAGGGCAACGAGAAGGCACGGGACGCGATGGACCACACGGTCACCCGCGAGGTGTCCGAGCGCATGGCAGAGGCCCTCGACCAGCTGTCGCTGGCGCACAAGACGATCCTGTTGCTGAAGTACTGGGACGATCTCAGCTACCTGGAGATCTCCGAGGTCCTCGAGATCAAGCTCGGCACGGTCATGAGCCGCCTCAGCCGGGCCAAGGAGAAGCTGGCCATCGCGCTGGAGAAGCAGGGCTGGCACGAGGACATGGGATGGGAGGCGCGCACACCATGAATTGCTGGCGCACGCGACAGCTCCTGTCGGCGTTCCTTGACGGGGAACTGTCCCCGTCCGAGTCCGCCCAGTTGGAGGAGCACCTGACCTCGTGTCCGGAGTGCGGCGCGGCCCGAAACCGGCTCGCGGCGCTGCCGCCGCTCGACCTGCCCCGCCTCGACGCCGAGGTGGAGGGCGAGCTGTGGTCCCGGATGGATGACGCCCTCGACAAGGCCTGGGAACAGCAGAAGGAACGGGGCACGGACCGCTTCACCACCCACGCCTGGACCGCAGTCCGGCGCTGGCTGCGCGTCGGTCGAGTGGCTGTGCCCGTGCCGGTGGCGGCGGCCTACCTCGTGCTGATCCTGGGGCTGACGTCCTGGACCCTGCACACCCACTACAAGATCCAGGATCTGTCCGCTGCCCTGCAGGAGGACATCGACCAGCGGGATCAGCCTCGCGGTGGAGCCGCGGCCGCCGCCGCGCCCATGCTGCACTCGCGCATGTCCCACGGCCTCGGCGCGTCCGTGTCCCAGCCGCTGCAGCTGGAGCGGGCCACCGACGACGAGGACAGCGAACCGCCGGCGCTGATGGTGCCGGTCATCGACTCCAACACGGGCGCCATCGTGTACACCGTGGACCCGGGCTACCCGCTCGAGTACTGATCCCTCCTCATGCCCCGCACCCTGCTCATCACGCTGTCGATCCACCTGCTGCTCTTCGCATCGGGTGCGGCCGCCGACACGCCTCCGATGGAGACCGCGCAGGGTGATCTGAGCCAGGTGGGCGACGTGGGCCCGGCGCCCACCGAACTCGACCGGCTGCTGTCACTGGGCCTCGACGACCCCACCTCGGAGAAGGCGTTCGAGCGGGCGCTGGCCGTGATCCTCGAAGAGTACCAGGGCGGCGACGTGACCGAGGCCGACCTGTACATCGGCGCCCTGGCCGGCATGCTCGAGGTGCTGAACCGGGCCGAGGGCGCCAATCCCACGGGCGGTCAGGTCACCCGTAACGCGCTGATGACGCGCAGTGACGCCGTGTACGTCGACCAGATGCTGCGCGGCCGCAAGACCGGCATCGGCATCGAGTTCCAGCCCAACATGGCCGAGGGTGTCCTGTACGTCACCCGCGTGCACGCGGGCTCCCCGGCGGAACGCAATGGCCTGCGGCCCGGAGACATGATCGTGGGCATCGATGGGGAGGTGCTGTTCGGGCACGCCCTGACCACGGTCCTGGCCATGCTGCGCGGCACGGAGGGCACGCCCATCGGCCTGTCCCTGGTACGGCCGCCCATGCAGTTCAACGTGGTATTGACTCGTGCGGAGTACGAGCTGCCGTCCATCGAGGCGCGGGTGCTCGACGGCCAGGTCGGTCTGCTGCGCATCAGCCAGTTCCATGGGCGCACCGCGGCCGAGGCACGCGTGGCGCTGGCCGACTTCGCAGCCATGGACGTGCGTTCGCTGGTGCTGGACCTGCGAGGCAACCAGGGTGGCCTGCTCAGCGCCGTGCAGGAGGTCGCCTCCCTGCTGATGGAGGACGGCACGGTCATCGCCCGTGTGCAGGACGCGCAGGGAAGGGACCAGGATCTGGTCACCCACGGCCCGAGCAGCTACGACGGACCGATGATCTGCCTGGTCAGCCGCTGGACCAGCTCGGGCGCCGAGCTGCTCGCCGCAGCCCTCCAGGAGCACGATCGCGCTCTCATGGTGGGCGAGACCACCATGGGCAAGGCCGTGACGGAATCCCTCTACCGGCTCACCCCCGACATGTCGCTGCGCCTGTCCAGCACGGCGATGATGACCCCCCTCGGCACGTCCTGGCAGGGCGTCGGGCTCACACCGGACTACCTGGTCCAGGGCGCACCCGTGGGCATCGCCCTGCCGGGCGAGGACGACTGGCCGACGCTCGACGTGCAGGTGTCGTTCGCCCGTGAGCTGTTCGTCGATCCCACGGCCTTCCCCTGATCGCACGCTCCCCTGGCGCACGTCATGCACGGGCGCCCGCCGTTCCTTGACCCGCTTTCCGCCCGATCCCTACAATTGGGGTGAACGACCGACGATGGAAAGGTGTATCCGCCGTAGGTGCTGATCGCGGCGCTGTTCTTTGCCGATGGCCGATCCCGCTGCCCCCTACACCGGCTTCTCCCCGGGCCACGATACGCTACGCCAGCTCCACGAGCAGGGCGTGACCGGCATCCTGCGCCTGCGGTCGACCAAGCAGGACGACCTCGATCTGTACCTGATGGACGGTTCGATCATCTCGGCCTGCTCCATGGCCGACGACTGGTTCCTCGCCCGCCTGCTCGTCGCGGGCGACGAGCTCCAGCCGGCGACGCTGGCCAAGGTGCTCGACGGCCTCGGCGGTGACTCGCTCCCCGACGCCCTGATGATGGGACAGCACCTGGCACTGGACGTGCTGGCACGCGCCCAGGAGGAGTGCTTCCGCCAGACCGTGGTCTCGGCATGCGTCACCACCTTCGACAGCGCGGACTTCGCCATCGAGGAGGCGGTGTTCCCGCCCAACATGCAGCTGGGCGTGCACACCGGCGGGTTCCTGCGCGAGCTGCTCGCATGGCACACCGAGGTCGGACCGCTGCTGATCCTCGCCGACCGGCCGACCGACCCCCTGTTCCAGGTCACCGGGATCCCGTCGTCCGACGATCCGGACGCCGAACGGGTGGCCGGTCTCTGTGTCGCGCCGACCGCCATGTCCCACGTGCTGGCCCGCAGCCCGCTGGTGCCCTACCGCACGCTGTCCGTGCTCGCCGACCTGGTCACGAACGAGATCCTGACGATCTCGGTGAAGGCCGAGGAGAACGGCGCGCTGGTATCCATGACCGGCGAGCTCTCCGACGTACTCGAGGCGACCGGCAGCGGCGAGTTCTGCGCCCTGTCCGCCGAGCACATCCGCTCCCTGGGAGACGAGGACGAGGTCGCCACCTTCTCCGACCTCCCGGTCCAGGCGGTCGAACCCGAGCAGCCCCAGGAGATCGACTACGACCACGTGGAGGCCGGCGGCCACGCCAAGGTCTACGAGGTCCTCGACAAGGTCGACCTCAGCCACGTGGACGACTTCCCCACGGGCCCGACCCCGACCGTGGAGACCCTCGACGACGACGGCGAGGACCTGGTCGTGGCCGCGGCCGAGGAGTCCATCGAGATCGGCGGCGAGGAGGTCTTCGGCGAGGAGTTCGTGGACAGCGGCGATCCCGACGCCTTGTCCGAGTCCGGGGATCCGGAGGAGATCTCCGAGGACTCCGACATGGTCGTCGAGATCCCCATCGACTACCCCTCGGACACCGACTCCAACCTCGAGGCGCCCCCGATACACCTCTCGGGCACGGAGGACGCGTTCGAGCTGTCCATCGACGACGAGGACGGCGAGTTCGAGGAGGCGATCGTCACCTCGGACCGTATCCCGGCGTCCGCCTTCGACCAGGTCCCCACCGGGCTGACGTTCACGCCCGAGCAGATCCGCTCCTTCGATCACCGCATCCGGATCTTCAACCAGATCTTCCGTGTGGTGTTCGAGACCTTCCGCACCCCCCTCGGCGACGCGGCCGTGCTCAAGCGCTTCGACCGCTTCCTGCACGACGAGTCCCTGCAGTACCCGGACCTGTTCCGCGAGATGCACGTCAGCGACGACGGCACCCTCGGCCCGGGCCCCCTGATCCGCAACCTCGCCGCGGCCAATCCGCCCGACGCCGAGGCCTTCCTGCACCAGGGCCTGTACGAGCTGATCTACGTGCACCTCTACGACGCCAAGGACGTGCTCAGCCCCGATGAGGAGCAGTCCATGATGGACCAGATCGCGGAGCACGAAGAGAAACTGCACCAGTAGATTGCCCTTCCCCCCCCGCACGCGTTCGATCTACCTTGTCGGCATGCGAACACGACTCCTGCTGCTGATCCCCGCCCTGCTGTTCGGCTGCGGCGACACCTTCGTGTGGGACGACGACACCGACAGCTACGGTGAGGACGACGACGTCAGCTCCGACGACGACGCGGTCGACGACGACGTGGCCGACGACGACGACGACACCGGCGGCGACAACACCGCGCCGGTGGCCGACGCGGGTGGCTCCCAGTCCGTGCAGGCCGGTGACACCGCCTACCTCGACGGCTCGGCCTCGCACGATCCCGACGGCGACGACATCGACTTCCTCTGGGCCGTGATCGCCTCCCCCAACGGCTCCAGTCCCAACCTCTCCGGCGAGCTCACCCAGACGCCCACCCTCTCCCCCTCGCTCGTGGGCGACTACGACGTGGAGCTCACCGTCACCGATCCCGGCGGCCTGTCCGACGCCGACGTGATCACCGTCTCCGTGACCTCGGACGTGAACAACGCCCCGGTCGCCGACGCGGGCCCCGACCAGACCGTGACCCAGGGCGACATCTGCAACCTCGACGGCTCGGCCTCCCACGACGTGGACGGCGATCCCCTCACCTTCTGGTGGACCATCGCCGGCTACCCCGGCGGCAGCCCGCCGTCCCTGTCCTCCCAGACCTCCCCGACCCCGAACATCATCGCCTCGGAAGCCGGCACCAACACCCTCGACCAGATCGTCAACGACGGCCAGTACACCTCCGTCCCCGACTCGGTC
>CAZXHG010000288.1:0-11781 GCA_964639985.1 uncultured Rickettsiales bacterium | reverse complement strand
GCCACCAGGCCACGGCGTCCGGATTCGTCAGGTCGATCACCCGGTCGCTGCCCGGCGCGTGGTAGCCGTGCTCGATGGCCGCCGCCCCGTTGGTGCCGGCCTCCTCGCCGCGGGCCCAGGAGGCCGCCCACACGGCGATGGGCATGCCGCGACCGTCCAGCGCGGCGAGTGTGTGTTCGGGATTGATCACCCGCTCCTCGTCCCACACGAACTCGCTGAATCCACCGGACAGCGAATCCCCGCCGCCTACCAGGTAGGGCCGGTCGAACAGGTACACGCCGAACGGGATCCCGTGCTCCTCGTAGGCCAGCACGTCCGCGGCGATGTCCGCGTTGACCAGTTCGCCGTCCAGCTCGGCGAACTCCCCCTCGGGCAGCTCACCCCGCCAGCGCCAGTGCAGGAACGCCCAGTCCGGCGGCCGGATCGGGTCGCCGGTCAGCGCGAAGTACTGCTTCAGCACGTCCGCATGGGTGGGGCCCAACAGCACGTGCTGCACCAGGCTCTTGGTGGCGTCGGTCGAGGCGAAACCGAAGCCGTAGCCCAGTGCATCGGGTACCTCCTCGGTATCGATGCTGTACCCGCCGTGGGTCATGTTCTCCACCCAGATGCCGTAGCCGCGGCTGGACTGGAAGAACGGTGCGTACAGGGACATGGTGGGGCGCACGAACATCTCGATGTGCTCGCCGCGGCGATCGAGGCTGCCCTCCTCGACCGGGAACATGTCCTCGACCATGGGGCCGTTCGTCTCCTCGAACATCACCTCCGAGTCCCGCAACCGCTCCGTCAGTCCGTAGATCAGCTCCCCCTCTTCGAGCTCCCAGCCGGTACTGGCGGACTCGAACATGCTCGGGGATGGTGCTTCGAATGCGATGCGGAGACTGCGTGCATCCGTCCACTGGAGCTCCAGTCGCGCGGCCTCGCTCTCGTTCGTCAGCAGGTCGACCTCGAGCCCCCCCTCGTCGGTCTCTCGCGAACCGGTGGCCTCCCAGACGTAGGAGCCTCCGTAGATGTCGGCGAAGAGGGGCCTGAACTCGGTCTGGACGAGACGAATGCCATCGTGCGACTCGACCACGAGCTGGAATGGATGCCTGTACACGGTCACCACCGCTTCGTCCGAGGCCAGGGTGATGGGTTCGTCGACGACCTCCTCCTCGCCGCCACAGCCTGCGAGCGCGACCGCGGCCAGCGCGACGAGGCCGAGCGTGGTTCGTGGTCCCTGGGCACCCATGGCAGCCTCCCTTCGTGCAGGGCCGCATGGTCTCACAGCTCGCGCCCGATGCCGAGGGCCTGCGGGAGGAGCACCCTGCTGGGGGTGCCGGCTCACCCGGCAGGTAACCGATCGTTTCCACTCTTGCGGTCGGGCCGTGACGAGAATCCACCCAAAAAGGTCACGGCGAGCTCGTGAACTCTCTGGCATCACCCTTGCAATTCCCACATCCAGAACCCCCAGGCACGGAGGATGTGGGATGCGACCATCGAAACGGATCATCATCGTCACGGCCTACGTGGCCGTTTTCTGGGTGTTGCTCCCCGGCGGCCTGTGGATCGCGGCAACGGCCATCGATCGGGCGCTGGAGCTGGCCATGCCGCCGTGGTGGGGCGGGCTGCTGATCCTGGGGCTGGGGGCGTGGCTGCTCGGCTGGGGCATCGTGGAGCTGTGGCGCGGCGGCCGGGGGCTGCCGGTGAGCGCCCTGCCGCCACCGCTGTTCACCGCACGCGGCCCCTACCGCTGGGTGCGGCACCCGATCTATCTGGGGTTCGACCTCGGCCTGCTCGGCGCGGGCCTGGCCCTCGGTTCGCCCGGGATGGCCCTGGTGGTGGCGCCGGCGTTTCTGCCGATCTGGATCGCCTACGCCCGCATCGAGGAGCGGGGCCTGCTGCGGCGATTCGGCGACTCGTACCGTCGCTACCGCCGCGAGGTGGGCATGCTGCCGCGGCTGCGGCTGTACGAGCCGGCCCGCTGGCTGTTGCGTCTGACCCGCATGGCGCCACAGGTCGTCGGTCGCGACCGGATCCCCGCTCGCGGACCGGCGATCCTGGTGATCAACCACGCGTGCTACCTCGACCCGGCGTTCGCAGGAACCGTGACCCGGCGGCCCGTGCACTACATGACCACGGCCGAGGCCTACCGCAGCGGGCCGATGGGCTGGATCGTGCGCCGGTTCCACAACCTGCCCACACGCCGCTTCCGCACGGATCCGGTCGCCTGCCGCGAGATGGTCCGGCTGCTCGCCGAGGGCGAGATCGTGGGCGTGTTCCCCGAGGGCGAACGCTCGGTGCTGGGGGACTACCTCGGCGCCGACCCGGCCGTGGCCCGGATCCTGGCCCGGCTCGGTGTGCCCGTGATCCCGGTGGGACTGTCCGGCGCGTACGACGTGGGGCCACGCTGGGCCGGCAAGCTGCGGAGGCGGCCGGTCACGGCGCGGGTCGGGAGGCCCGTGTGTTTCGGCGGGGTCGACCCGGTGGAGGCCATCGACCGCGCGCTGCTCGGACTGGTGGACAGCAACCCGCAGCCGGTCCACCTGCAGGGCCTGCCGCTGGAGCGCCTGGAGCGGGCGCTCTGGCGCTGTCCGGCATGCCTGGACGAGGCGCGGTGGGAGCCCGCCACGCTGAGCTGCGGCTGCTGCGGGGCGAGCTGGAGCAACACGGCGGATGGCTGGTTCGCCCGCGACGGCGAGGCGGACGTCCCGCTCGCGGAGCTGGCGAAGCCGGTGTGGCAGGCGGAGGAGGTCCCGGTGCGCCTGACCGCGGGCGTGTCGCGGGCACGCTCCATGTTCGGGCCGATCCTGCCCCTGGAGCCGCTGTTCACCGGAGACGTGGAGATCGGACCGCGCGGTGTGACCTTCGGAGAGACCTCCATCCCGGTGACGACGCTGAAGGACATCTCCACCGAGCGGGCCGACACGCTGCAGCTGGCCACGGCCGAGGGCATGTGGCAGGTCCGGTTGCCGCAGGGGTCCGCGTTCCGGCTGCAGCTCGCCCTGCTGCGCTGGCGCGGAGCCGACGGGTTCGCGCCGGCAGCACGCCCGGCGGCGCGCGTACGGGCGTCGGTCGGCGGCGAGCCGGCCGGGATGTCCCGCCGCCGCCTGCAGGCGCCGCTGGCGGGCGCCGCGGTCGCCGCAGGAGTGCTGGTCGCCGAGTGCGCGGCCCTGGCCCGGCCGTTCTTCCTGTTCGTCAACCTGATGGAGGCCCACGCGCCGTACCAGGAGGTCCCGGTCGCATCCCGTACGGCCTGGACCTCTCCGGACCTCTCCCTGGCCGCTCTCGAGGCGATCGGCGAGCGATCCCACATGGCCCAGGTGCTGGGAACCGCGGTCGACCCCGCGGACCTGAAGACCACCTTCGATCTGCAGGACGGCGCGATCGCAGCGGCAGACCGCTACCTGGGCCAGCTCCTGGAGATCGTGGGCGACGACACCGTGTGGATCGTGCTCTCGGACCACGGCGAGTTGCTGGGCGAGCACGGCCTGTGGGGCCACAACCTGGGCCTGTACGAGCCGCTGGTGTCCGTGCCGCTGGTGATGGCCGGCCCGGGAATGCCCCGGGGGACCGTGATCGACGATCCGGTCTCGCTGGTGGACGTGGTGCCCACCGTGTGTGCCCTGGCCGAAACGCCGGCGCCCAGCCGCACGGCGGGCATGGACCTGTTGCCCGTGCTGCGGGGGGAACGTTCACTGGCCGGTCGGACCCTGCGCGCCGAACACCTGCGGACCGACTTCCTCACGTCGGGCTGGCAGCTGCTGGATCCCCTGGGCGACCACAGCGCGATCCGCGCCCGCCGCGCAGCGGCGCGCCGCGGTGACCACAAGCGGATCCTCGCCGAAGACGGCACCGACCAGTCATTCGACCTGGCGGCCGATCCGGGGGAACAGCGGCCCTCGCCCGGCGCGACCGTCGAGTTGAGACTGGAGCTGCCCGGCCCGGGCTTGCCCGGTCAGGAAGCCGGATTCGACGAGGCCACGTCGCGGGCGCTGGGAGCGCTGGGATATCTGCGCTGACCGCGCAGACGCTCGGTGGCTCCGCGGCCGAAGTGCACCTGCTCCCACAGCCCCCACCCGCGCTCGCCGTCTTCCGAGTGGACCTCACCGAACCAGCGGGTCTCGAAGTGGGGGCCACCGACCAGCTGACACACGGTCCGATCCGTGACCGAGGGGATGCGCCGGGGGTCGAAGGCATCGCCGGCGTGCAGGACCCTGCGCGGGCTCAGCTCGTACCGCTGCCCTCCCACACGTACGGACCCGGACCCGTCCTCGATCTCGAACCGGCTCTTCGCCTCGCAGCCGGGCCAGCTCGCGCCGGGTCGCCAGGCCGTGCCGTCCACCCGTGTCAGCTCGTCCGCGACCACGGTGCGGCCGGGCAGGTGCAGCCGGCCCCAGCAGAGCTTGTCGAAGCCCAGCCAGCGGGTGGGACGGACCAGCTCGACGAAGTCCACGTAGCCGGTGCCGTGCAGATCGGGGCGACCGTCGGAGAACCGTGCGACCGCGTTGCCGCGGGCGAGCTTGACCGACCAGCGCAGGGCACCGTCGGGAGCCGGTACCGATGGCGTCCAGCCCCCGTGGACCAGCTCGTGGACCAGCTCGAAGGCTCCGTCCGGCAGCTCCAGCGCCAGGGGCAGCTCGGCCAGCGGGGTGTCCTGATCGACGGGCGCGGGCGCGACCGCGGCGTGGTGCAGTTCGCGGGACCCCTCCGGGTGATACAGCTCCACTCCGGCCGAGGCGTACCAGCGCCGCCAGAAGCGGATCCAGGTGAGGTACGTCACACACACGGAACCGTCCGGCGCGACCAGATCGGCGTAGATCTTGCGGAACGCGTAGGACATCGATTCACCCCGTCTTTCGCCAGGCCGGCTCGCGACGCTCGCCGCCGAGGTGCCGCCTGACCTCGCGCACGACCTGATCGGGTGCGCGGGCCGGCTGGGCGCCGAGGGGATCGAGCTGGTCGGCGATGCACACCGGCAGCAGCTCACCGTGCCGCACCACGGCGTCCGGGCAGTGCCGGCACAGGTGCAGCCTTCCCTGCGCATCGATGTGCGGCGGCACCTGGATCACCACGTACTGGAAGCGTAGCGCCCGACCGAGAGCCGAGGCCCGGAGCAGCTGCCACACCTCGAGCACCCGCCGTGGCGCGAGCAGCAGCTCGATCACGACCGTGGCCAGCAGGCACGGCAGGAACGCCCGCGGGTCCGTGGTGGCAGCGAAGAACTGCCTGCCGGTGAGGGCACGCCACAACCAGCGCAGGCTCCGGTTGAAGCGGGGAGAGAGCGAGAACGTCCTCTGCGTACGCGTATTGAGGTAGTAGAAGTACATCAACCAGCCCACCTCGTCATCGTCCTCGCTGGTGGGGATCACCGACGCCGGCCGGACGCCCAGCTCCTCCCGCAGCCCGGTGTGAGCCCGCGCCAGCTCGGCCGGGTCGAAACGCTGCGGACGATCGGCGAACAGCCCCTCGAAGTCCAGGGCCAGGGTGGCCAGCACGCCGTCGAAGAACCTGTACTGTGCGTGCTCCCGTATCGCGCCGGAGAGGGCGTCCTCGGCGCCTCCTTGCAGGGTCACGGCCAGCGCGAACCAGGCCCGGCGCCGTTCCAGCCTGCGGCACAGCTCGTGGCGCACGGCAGCGACGTCGCCGTGCACGTGTGCCTGGCCCTCGTCCACGTGCAGGATGAAGCGATCGACGCCCGCCGCGACCAGTTCGTCGAGCAGGCGGTCGCCGTCTCCGCCGAGCAGGGTCACGCCATTGGTCAGCAGCATGCACAGCAAGCCCCGCCGCTTCACGTGCCGCACGATCTGCACGATCCCGGGGTGCAGGGTCGGCTCACCGCCGAGCAGGGAGATCGACTCGAGATTGCGTCGCCGCATCCCCAGATCGATCTCGTCCTTCACCTGCTGCAGCGGCTTGACCACCTGCCGATCGAGGCTGTAGCAGGCCGCACAGCGGATGTTGCACGTCTTGTTCGGCTCGATGGTCAGGTGAGGGACCTCCTCGGCGGGCAGCATCAGAGGTCGAAGGTCAGGATCGATCTGGCTGATTCTCATGGCAGGTGTGTTTCGCAAGTTCCGTGCCGGAGTCCCGGATCGAACGACGCCGGCCAGGGAGACGCGCGGGTGGTTGCGAGGGGGCGTTCCACGAGGGAAACGATCGTTCCCGCCGCCGTCCACGCCCGTGGACCGTCAGAAGACCCGCTCGCGGGGGAGGGCGGGGCGAGCAGGGCCTCCGTCGACCTCTTCCCGCCGCTGGCACGGCGCTTGCGAAGGACCTGGTTCGAGGCGACGCCGCTACGCCTCGGAAAGGGGTCGCGATGCGAATCCAAGCCCGAGCCCAGGGAATCGTCGACCGCATGTGCAGCGATCCAGTCTGGTTCGAGGTTGGCGACGTGGTCGTGGTCAAGTTCGGCGCGATCTCCGCGGCCGTGGCGTTCGGAGGCCTGTGCGTCACCGGGCTGGCCCTTCGGTCGGTGGGTGCCCCGGTGGCGTTCATCCAGCTGTGGATCGTCGCGTCGGTCGTGGCCTTGCTGGTCGGCTCCATCGTGGTGGGCAAGGTGCTGGACCTGGTCCGGGCTCGCGGAGACGGACGCCAGGCCGTGGGACGGGTCAGCTTCACGTTCTTCGGCGGCTTCCTCGGGGTGACGCTGGTCACGCTCACGCTGAGTCGAGCATGGGGCCTGCCCTTCGGCCGCTGCACCGACGCGATGCTGGTGGCGGTGCCGTTCTTCCACGGCCTGTCACGCCTGGCCTGCCTCAACTACGGCTGCTGCTTCGGCCGAAGGATTCACTCGCCGCAGCGGCTGCACACGGTCTACCACCACCCCCGATCCAAGCCGGTGCGGACCCTCGGTCTGCACGGTGTCCCGCTGTACCCGGTGCCGCTGTACGAGATAGCGGGGAACATCGCGCTGGGGCTGGTCACGGTCACGCTGTGGTTCACGGTCGGCGTGCAGGGACTGGTCTCGGCGGCCTACCTGATCGGCTACGCAGTGCTGCGTTGCATCGCGGATCACTACCGGCACGAAGCCCACCACGAGCAACGGTTGTCCTATCGGGTCTACCAGTGGTGTCTCGCGGCGAGCTTCGTGGGCGGTGGAATCGCATTCGGCGTCGTGGGCGGCCTGCAGGGACTCCCCCTCGGTGTCGACCTGTCCGTCGCTCACCTGCGCGATCTGGCCGGGATCGCGCCCCTGGCGCTGCTCGTGTCCGGCCTGATGGGCCTGGCCTATGGCGTGCACGTCGGCGAGGTCGGCCGCTGGTTCGGGCCCGTCCTCGAGCTCGTACGACAATCCGAGAAGGGATGATCTCCATGCGCTCATCGCACCTGTGCCTGCTACTCCTCGTTGCCGGCTGCTCCCCACCACCCGACGCTCCGGAGGAATTCGACGAGCTGTGCCACTTCATCTTCGCCCACTACGACGACGAGAACCCGGAGGCCCTCGTCGCGGCGCTCGACAACCTCGATGTGTGGCTGCACGACCACCCGGAGGAGCCCCAGGAGGGCTACGCCATCGAGCTGCTGGAAGAGACCACCGTGGACGCACTGCCAGGGGAACACGACGTGACCGACATCCGCGGCGCTGCCGTGGTCACCGAGACCGGGAACGGTGCGGACCTGCTGGCCCACGCGCTGGTGGTGGCCGACCAGACCGAGGTCTTCCCTGGCATGTACACCACCTTCGAGCGCACGTACGACGGCGATCCCGAGTGCTTCGTGGACATGGAGTGCGGCGAGATCGAGGTGGACAACTGGTCCGTGGCCGAGATGGCCCTGGGGATCGTGCAGAGCTCCGATAGCACCGGACAGTTCCTCTGGGTCGACACCGACCGCGGACCGACCCTGCTCAACCGCAGCTGGATGAACGGACCGGCCGGGTTCAGCGTGGACTGGCTGACGGCCGAGGAGCAGCTGTATCTGGCCGTGGTCGCGCCCAGGGAGGGCGGCGGCGTCTGGCGGGTACAGGTGGCCTGGCTGGTGGCGGAGATCTTCGGCGGCGAGGTCCCGGAGGGCACGGCGCTCAACCTGGTGATCGACGGCATGCGGGACCGGGACGAGGAACTCTACGTATTCGTCGACGAACAGTACGGCTCGGGCTCGTAGGACCACCGCGGGATCCCGAGATCCTCATCGGCCGGCCACGTTGGACTACACAGATCCCTACTCCAGATACCCCAGCGCCCGCAGCTGCTCCACCACCGTCGAGTCGACCTCCTTGCGGGCGTCGCGGTTGATGGGCGGGCGGGCCAGGGTGGTGCGCTCCCACTCGAGCAGGGCCGACTCCAGGCGCAGGCGCTCGGCCCGCTCCTCATCGGTCACCTCCCGGCCCTCCTCGGCGGGGCCGCCACCGGCCAGGTTCACGTCCCCCTTGACCGGGTTCTCGCTGCCGGGCAGGCGGTACAGCTCCCGCGGGCCGGCCTGCTCGATGGCGCGGCGCACGGAGCGGCGCTTCTTCTTGTCCAGGTCCGGCCGCTCCCCCGCCATCAGCTGCTCGTGGTCGCGGCTGATCACGAACTTCCAGCCCTGCTCGCGGACCGAGAGCTTGTCCACCTCGTTGAACTGGGTCTCGCTGAACACCTGCGTGGCGAGCTGCGGCGGGTCCTCTCCCCGCAGGATCGGCGCCAGCGACACGCCCTTGACCTGCGCGTCGAGCTCCAGCCCGAACAGGTCGGCCAGGGTGGGTAGCAGGTCCAGCAGCTGCACCATGCCGCCGAAGCGCTCGCCCACCTGCACGCTGGGGTGGGTCACGATCAGCGGCACGAGCAGGTTGGAGTCGTACAGGGTGAAACCGTGGGTTGCCGAGCGGCTCACGCCCGGGTGGTCGCGCAGGCCCTCGCCGTGGTCCGAGGTGAACACGTACATCGTGTCCGGGTAGCGGGCGTCGATCCACGACACGAGCCGGCCCACGTGCTCGTCGGCGAACGCGATCTCGCCGTCGTAGCGCTCGCCCGGGGTGCGCGCGGTGCGGACCAGGGGGTGGTCGAAGTTCTCGGGCGCGCCGTAGGGCAGGTGTGGGTCGATGTACAGCACCTGCAGGTAGAACGGGCCGCCCTGGTGGCGCTCCAGGACCTCGATCGCCCGGTCGGTGACCAGGTCCGCGTCCTCCATCAGCACCACGTCCTTCTTGTAGCGGTTCTTGCCCTTCATCCAGGGCCAGACCACGCCGCAGTCGCCGTACTGGTCGAAGCCGCGGGCGAACCCGAAGACCTCGTTGATGCTGGGGTTGGAGGTGACGCCGTAGGTGGCGTGGCCGCGGGCCTGGAACATCTCGGCCAGGGTGACGACCTCGGGGGACAGCGCGTCGAACTGCTCCTTGTACACCCCGGTCTCGCGGGGCCAGGTGCCGGTGAGCATGGACGCGATCGAGGGGCGGGTCCACGAGCAGTTGGCCACGGCCTGCTCGAACACGAACCCGCGCTCGGCGAGCTGATCGACGTTGGGCGTGGTCGGCTTGTCGTAGCCGTAGGCGCCCACGTGATCCGCGCGCAGCGTGTCCACGATGACCAGCACCACGTTGGTGCCGCCCGCCTCCAGCGGCGGGGTGCGCTCGCCGCGGGTGGTTGCCCACACCACGGCCAACAATGCGATGATCGCTGCGACGAACAGCAGCGCCCTGAGGGTTCGGGACGACATCCTGCGGCCGATCCATATCACATTGGCCCCGGGGAGATGAGGGAGAGGCTCGATGGCCAACAGCTTCGTGCTCGTGGTGTTCGACAGCTGCCGGTACGACACGTTCGTGGAGGCGCGCACGCCGGTCATCGACGGGATCGGTGCCACCGAACGGCGCTGGTCCTACGCGTCGTGGACCGCGCCGTCCCACTACAACCTGCTGATGGGGTTGATGCCGCACGCCTCGCCGACGAGGGTCTACGCCTCGGAGGTGTACAGGGCCGAGTTCACCCGCTACTCGGAGCGGCTGGGCATCGAGGGCGTGGCGTTCCAGCAGATGGTGCCCCACCTGTGGCTGCCGACCTTCCTGCGGCAGCGGCACGGGTACCGCACCCACGCGCTGGTGTCGTTGCCCGTGCTCAACGGGCACACGCCCCTGGCCGTGGGCTTCGACCGCTTCGAGCTGATGGAGCGGCACAACGACATGGCCGGCATGCTCGAGCGGCTGGAGTTCGACGACCGGCCATCGTTCCACCTGCTGAACGTGGGCGAGACCCACTATCCCTACGCCCTGCCGGACGAGCCCGAGGAGGCCTGGCCGCGCCTGTCCGGGGTGCACGGGGTGATCCGGACGCTCGAGGGCGGCACACCCGGGGATCCGGCCGCGTCGTTCTTCGACGAGCAGGCCATGGAGCGCCTGAGGGCCCGCCAGGTGGCCGCGGTCGAGTACCTCGATGGCGTGATCGCAGCGCTCGCGCGGCGGGTACCTGCGGGCACCTGGATCACGATCACCTCGGACCACGGCGAGCTGTTCGGCGAGGACGGGTACTTCGGCCACGGGCCGGTACAGCACGACAAGGTGTTCGAAGTTCCCCTTGTCGAGGGTAGGATCGGGTAGCAGAGATAAAAGGCACACACACGCGTGGAGACGACGATGACCCACACCTCATGGCGATGGATGGCGACGGCGGCGCTGGCCGCACTGCTCGGCTCGGCGGGGACGGCCGCGGCCCAGGACCTGCTCGTGGACGGCACGACCACGACCCTGGGCGGCACGCACACCTACGACGCGGTGCAGGTGATCAACGGCGGCATCCTGGTCGTGGAGACCTACGACGGCGACATCAACTCCACGGGATTGCTGTCGCTGTTCGCGGACTCCATCGAGGTGGACGCCACGTCGTCCATCGTGGCCGACGAGGCCGGCTACCGCGCGGATCAGACCTACCTCGACGGCCTGGGCGAGGGCCCTGGCGGCGGCCAGGGCGGGTCGTACGTGATCGACGGCGGCGGCGGCGGCGGGTACGGCGGGTACGGCGGTGACGGCGTGCGCGACTACGGCGCGTGCACCCCGGACGGCATGGGCGGGGTGGAGCACGGCGCCGAGGACACGGTGGACATCGACCTGGGCTCGGCCGGCGGCTCCGGCGGATCGGGCGACGGCGACAACTGGGGCGGCGGCGGCGACGGCGGCGGCTCCATCTGGCTGCAGGCCGACTCCATCACCATCGCGGGCACGATCCGCACCGACGGCGGTGACGGCACGGTCATGCAGAACGACTCCGGCGGCGGCGGTGCCGCCGGTGGGATCCTGATCTTCGGCAACGACGTGGACATCACCGGCACGCTGCAGGCGGTCGGCGGTACCGGCCACTACTTCGACGACGGCGGCGGAGGAGGCGCGGGCGGCCGGATCAAGATCTTCTACGGCAGCGGCACGGTTTCGCCGAGCTACGACGTCAGCGGCGGGCTGGGGGGCAACGGCAGCTACTGCGGCACGTACATGACGGGCGAGGACGGGTCGTACTACGCGGTGGACACTGACCTGGACGACGACGGCGAGGTGGACGAGGCGTACGGCGGCGACGACTGCGACGACGGAGACGCGGGTATCGGTCCGAATGCGCTGGAGGTCTGCGACGGAGTGGACAACGACTGCGACGGCCTGACCGACGAGGCCGACCCGGACACGGACGCGGACGGTGACCAGTACTCGGCCTGCACCACGGACTGCGACGACACGGACGCGGCCATCAACCCGGCCGCGCTCGAGGTCTGCGACGGGGTGGACAACGACTGCGATGGCCTGGTGGACGGGGACGACCCGGAGACCGACGGGGACGCGGACGGGGTCAGCGTGTGCGACGGCGACTGCAACGACGCGGACGCGGACGTGTACCCGGGCAACAC